>DASRSS010000144.1:0-10815 GCA_035656335.1 Jatrophihabitantaceae bacterium
GCCGGAAGCCGAGCACCCGAGCGCCAACAGCCCACCACTGTCGAGTGGCCACCTACGCACCCGGTGGCCACCTACGCGCCGAGTGGCCACCTATAACCGGCCACTCGACCTATAACCGGCCACTCGACGCGAATGTGGCCACTCGCGGAGGAGCTGCGACGCGAGCCGGTCGGATCAGCAGTGCGGGACGGGCTGTCCGGCGTTGAGCGCCTTCAGGTCGGCGACTGCCTCGCTGAGCTTGCTGACCTTGACCACCTGCAGCCCGGACGGAATCGCGCCGCGCACGTCCGCGCAGTTGCCCGCCGGCGCGAGGAACACCGTGGCGCCCGCCTTGCGCGCGGCGATCATCTTCAGCTGGATCCCGCCGATCGGGCCGACGTTCCCATCCGGGTCGATGGTGCCGGTGCCGGCGATGAACTTGCCGTGGGTGAGATCGACCGAGCCGATCTTGTCCATGATCCCGAGCGCGAACATCATTCCGGCGGACGGGCCACCGATCTGATTGCCGAGTCCCAGGTCGACCGTGAACGGCAGCAGGCACGCCTTGCCCTGCGGGACGCTGATGCCGAGACCCGCCCCCTTCTTCTTCTCCGGCGGCTTGCCGAGCGTCACAGACACCGTGCGTTGCGCACCCGCGCGCTCGACCACGACCGGGACGGTCTTGCCGGGCGTCTCGGACTGCATGACCGAGCTGAGCTGGTTGTAGTCGCCGGTCGGACGGCCGTCGACGGAGATCAGCTGATCGCCGAGCTGCAGGTGGCCGTCCGCGGGACCGCCGGACGTCACGGACAGCACGCCGAACGCCTTCGGGTAGCCGAGCTGGCAAGCGGCGGCCTCGGTCGCGCTGTCCTGCGACGCGGCGAACTCCTGGCTGTTCTGCTGGTTCGTCTGCTGTTCGGTCTGTCCCGGCGGGTACACGGCCGCCTTGGGCACCACGACCTTGTCGTGCGCGAGCCAGCCGACGATGGCGTCGAACGCGGTCATCGGCGCCGTCGAGACGTCGACGGTCGTCATGTTCAGGTGCCCGCTCGTGTCGTTCGCGGGGTGGCCCTTGATCACGATGATCGCGTTGCCCTGACCGTCCGTTCCGAGCGTGTTGAACGTCGGGCCCGGCGACAGCTCGACGTACGGCACCGGCATCGTGATCGCCAGCACGAACAGCACGAGGAACACGACCAGCGCGGCCAGCAGCGCCCGGACGCGACGGCTCAGGCGCAGGAAGCCGCGCACGCCCGGGATCGCGAACCGCGACGGGGAAGACATGGCGCGCAGCCTATCGGCCGCGGTTGTGCACGAGTTCAGTCCGGCACAGCGCCGAGATCCGGCGGCGCCACCCGCTCGGTGCCGCGCGCCGGGACCGTGAGCGCGTCGAGATAGTCCCGGTGCGCCTGCATCGCGTCGACGGTGTCCGCACGCTTCGCCGGACGCGTCCGGCGCGCCGTCCACCACGTGCCGACGGCCGCGAGCACCGTTGCCGCGATCGGCGCCGCGAGCCAGAACGCCCATGCCATGCGGGGAAAACTACCCGCTCGCAGCTGTTCGCCCAGCGCGCAACGCGGAACGATCGGCGGCGCTCGTGCGTCGCTACTACCGTGAACGATATGACGAACCTGCCGTTCGGTTTCGGGCCTGGGTCCGGCGACCCCGGTGACTTCTCCGGCCAGATGCCGCTCTTCGCCGAGCTGCAGAAGCTGCTGTCCTGGTCGGGAGGCCCGGTCAACTGGGACCTCGCCAAGCAGCTGGCCGTGTCGACGCTGGCCGGCGCGAACCGTCCGGTGGACGCGTCCGAGCGCGCTGCGGTGGCCGACGCCGTCCGGCTGGCCGACCTGTGGCTCGACGAGGCGACCGAGCTGCCGTCGGGCGTGCACGCGGTCGAGTCGTGGACGCGGCTGGAGTGGCTGGAGCGCACCCTGCCGGTGTGGTCCGCGCTGTGCGACCCGGTCGCGGCGCGCGTCGTCGCCGCCATGGGCTCGGCCATCCCCGCCGAGCAGCTACAGGCGATGGGCGCGGGCAACCCGCTCGCCGGGATCATGAACCAGGTCGGCGGCCTGATGTTCGGCGCGCAGGTCGGCCAGGGCATCGGCGCGCTGGCCCGCGAGGTCGTCTCGGCCACCGACATCGGCATCCCGCTCGGTCCCGAGGGCGTCGCCGCGCTCGTCCCGGAGAACGTCGCCGAGTTCGGCGAGGGACTGCAGCGGCCTGCCGAGGAGGTCCGGCTCTACCTGGCGCTGCGCGAAGCCGCGCACCAGCGGCTGTTCACGCACGTGCCGTGGCTGCGCCAGCGGCTGCTCGAGGCCGTCGAGAGCTACGCCCGCGGCATCACGATCGACATGTCCGCGATCGAACGCGCGATGGGCGAGGTCGATCCGACCAACCCCGAGAGCGTGCAGAACGCGCTGTCCGGCGGCCTGTTCGAGCCGCAGACGACGCCCGAGCAGCAGGCCGCGCTGCGCCGCCTCGAGACACTGCTCGCTCTCGTCGAGGGCTGGGTGGACGCCGTCGTCGCCGCGGCCGCCGGCGAGCGCATGCCCGGTGCGGAGGCGCTGCGCGAGGCGTCGCGCCGGCGCCGCGCGACGGGCGGGCCGGCCGAGCAGACGGTCGCCACCCTGGTCGGTCTGGAGCTGCGGCCGCGCCGGCTGCGCGAGGCCGCCGCCCTGTGGTGGGGCGTCACCAACAAGCACGGCATCTCCGGACGCGACGCCCTGTGGGGGCACCCGGACCTGCTGCCGACCGCCGACGACCTGGACGATCCGCTGGGCTTCGCCGACACGATGGGCGCGGACGAGCTGCTCCCGCCGGACGAGGACACGGGCGAGGACACGGACGAGAACACGGACGAGGACACGGGCGAGGCGCCGGACGAGGATAAGGACACGGACGCCGGCGAGTCAGCCGACTGAGCCGGCCGACTCCCCGCCGTCGAACGCCGCGACCCCCTCGACGTCGCCGTCGAGGTCGTCCGCGAACGACAGTCCGGCCGCCGCGCTGACCCCGTCCAGGTAGCCGCGGGCCCGCTCGGTGCGCGGATAGCGGTCGACCAGCGCCCAGAACCGCGGCCCGTGGCCGGGCACGATCAGGTGGGCCAGCTCGTGCACCAGCACGTAGTCCTGCACCCAATCCGGCATCTGCTGCAGCCGCTCGGACATCCGGATCGTCCCGTCGGCCGGCGTGCACGAGGCCCAACGGGTGCGCATCGTCCCCACCCAGCGCACGCTGGCCGGCCGGGCCCGACCGTCCAGGTAGCGGGCCGACAGTTGCTCGGCGCGGCGGGCCAGCGCGGTGTCGGACGGCGACCGGCGCCGCCCGCGCGGGCCCGTGCCGTCCAGCCGGGCGAGCATCGCGGCCACCCACTCCTGCTCCTGGGCGCGGGTGAACCGGGCCGGGATCAGCACCACCGTGCGATCACCGTCGCGGTACGCCTGCACAGTGCGCCGCCGCTTGGCGCTGCGCCGCACCTCAACCTTGCGGGGATCCGGTCGATCGCTCCGCTGCTGGTCCACGCTGTCGGGCACGCCGCAACGCTAGCGCGCCGGGACGACAGGCCGGTTGTCCACAACATCCACAGCACTATCCAGACGTTGTCCACAGACTGGTGCACAGGTGTGGACATTCACTTCAGGGTTACGCATCGGCCGCCCCGCCGTTGCCCCGCGTTCACCCGCAACCGTCCACACTTGTGGATAACCGTGGGAATTACGACATTCGGTGCGACAGTGACGTCATGGCCGCGCGACGTCCCCCGCTCCCCGATCGCATCCTGCACCCTGCCGCCCGGGCCCTGTGGCGACCGGACAGCACCCTGCAGCTCGAGCTCGGCGACCGAGCCGTGATCGTCCCGGCCGACGGCGTGGACGCGGTCCGCCCGGTCCTCGGGCACCACCGCCAGCCGGCGCCCGCCCCCTCGGCGGCGCCGCCCGCGCCAGGTTCCCGCCACGACGTGGTGCAGGAGCTGACCGAGGCCGGCTACCTGTGGCCGGCCGACGACGCCGGCGTGCTCGCCCCATCCGGACCGGACGGCGCGAGCCCGCGGCTGTCCCCGCCCCGCCCGCACCTGGCCGGCGAGCTGCGGGCGATGACGGTGCGGCACGGCGAGCAGGCGGCCGAACTGCTCCACGCCCGGCGGCACGTCGTGGTGGTCGTGCAGGGCGACAACCGGGCCGGCCCGCTCGTCGCGTCCCTGCTCGGCGCGGCCGGCGTGGGGCACGTTTACCTGTCGGACGCCAAGCTGGTCCGGATGCACCAGTGCCTGCCGGGCGGGATCGGCCCGCAGGACGAGGGCCGCTCGTTCGGGGCGGCCGCGGCGGCGGCGGTGCAGCGCGCCGCGCCCCAGACGAACGTCCGATGCCCGCCGGCTCACGAGTCCCCCGACCTGGTCGTGCTCGCCTACGACGAGCCGATCGACCCGGACCACCGCGCGGCGCTGCACGCGCACGGCCACGCGCACCTGCCGGTCCGGCTCGCGCCCGACCACGGCGTGGTCGGCCCGCTGGTGATTCCGGGGTTGACCAGCTGTCTGCGCTGCGCCGACCTGCACCGTCTCGACCGCGATCCGGCCTGGACGGCGCTGGCGGTCCAACTGAGCACGCCGCCGCGCACCGGGTCGGCGTCGCCGGTCACGCTCGCGGCCACGTTGGCGGCGGTCGCGGCCGGTCAGGCGCTCGCCTACCTGGACGGCGAGCAACCCGCCACGATCGACGGAACCGTCGAGCAGCACCTGCCGGACTGGCGGCTGCGGCGCCGCAGCTGGCCGGTGCATCCGGACTGCGACTGCTGCCGCGACCCGGCGTTCGGCAGAATGGGAGGGTGACCGACATCCCGCAGCGGCGCGTGGCCCGGACCGCACGGCTCGCCTCGCTCCCGCTGGGGGTGGCCGGGCGCGCCACGATCGGGCTGGGCCGGCGGATGACCGGCCGCTCCGCCGAGGACATCACCGCGGACCTGCAGGCCCGCACCGCCGAACAGCTGTTCACCGTGCTCGGCGAACTCAAGGGCGGCGCGATGAAGCTCGGCCAGGCGCTGTCGGTGTTCGAGGCCGCGCTGCCCGAGGAGTCCGCCGCGCCCTACCGGGAGGCGCTCACCAAGCTGCAGGAGGCCGCGCCGCCGATGCCGGCCGCGACCGTCCACCAGGTCCTGGACGAGCAGTTCGGCCGCAGCTGGCCGGACCGGTTCACCTCCTTCGATGACGTTCCCGCCGCCGCGGCGAGCATCGGCCAGGTGCACAAGGCGGTCTGGGCGGACGGGCGCGAGGTCGCGGTCAAGCTGCAGTACCCCGGGGCGGGACCGGCGCTGCTTGCCGACTTCACGCAGCTGTCCCGGCTGGCGTGGCTGTTCGCGCGGCTGTCTCCCGGGCTGGAGGTCAAGCCGCTGCTGGCCGAGCTTAAGGAGCGCGTCCTGGAGGAGCTGGACTACACGCTCGAGGCGCAGTCGCAGCGCGCATTCGCGGCCGCGTACGCTGGCGACCCGGACATCGTCATCCCGCGCGTGGTCGCCAGCGCGCCGAAGGCGGTCGTCACCGAATGGCTGGACGGCACGCCGTTGTCGCGGATCATCGCCGACGGCACGCAGGACGAGCGCGACCGCGCCGGCAGCCTGCTCGCGCTGCTGCACTACTCGGCGCCCGAGCGCGCCGGGCTGTTGCACGCGGACCCGCATCCCGGCAACTTCCGCATCACCGCGGACGGCCGGCTCGGCGTCGTCGACTTCGGTGCCGTCGCCCGGCTGCCGGACGGCTCCCCCGAGCCGCTGGGCCGGCTGACCCGGCTGGCGCTGGACGGCGACGGGCCCGCGCTGGTGACGATGATGCGCGAGCTGGGCTTCATCCGTCCGGGTGTCGAGCTGGACGCCGAAGCGGTGATGGACTACTTCGGTCCGGTGCTGGACCCGCTGCGCAGCGACACGTTCACGTTCTCGCGCGAGTGGATGCGCCGGCAGGCCGCGCGCATCGGCGACCCGCGCAGCGAGGAGGCCAAGGTGGGTCGGATGCTGAACCTGCCGCCGACGTACCTGCTGATCCACCGGGTGACGATCGGCTCGATCGGCATCCTGTGCCAGCTCGGCGCGACCGCCGCGTTCCGTCCGCTCGCCGAGCGCTGGCAGCCGGGGTTCGCGCGATGAACGAGTCCGTTTTCACGTACGGCGCGCCCGCGCTGAAGTTCGGCGACGGCGCGTCGGACGAGATCGGCTACGACCTCGCGCAGCTAGGCGCGACGCGCGCGCTCGTGATCACCGATTCGGGCGTCGCGGCCAGCGGGCTGGCCGAACGCGTCGCCGAGCAGATGTCCCGCTTCGGCGTGCAGGCTGCGATCTTCGAGGGCGTGCACGTGGAGCCGACGGACGCGAGCATGCAGGCCGCGATCGACTGGGCACGCGACAACGGTCCGTTCGACGCGTTCGTGGCCGTCGGCGGCGGATCGAGCATCGACACCGCGAAGGCGGTGAACCTGTTGCTGACGAATCCCGGCGAGCTGATGGACTACATCAACGCGCCTGTCGGCGGCGGCATCGCGCCGGTCAACCCACTCCACCCGCTGGTCGCGGTGCCGACCACGACCGGCACCGGCGCGGAGAGCACCACGATCTGCGTCATGGACGTGCTGGCCCAGCGGGTCAAGACCGGCATCAGCCACCAGCGGCTGCGGCCGACGCTCGCGGTCGTCGACCCGCTGCTGACCGTGACGCAGCCGGCCGGCGTGACCGCGTCCGCCGGCATGGACATCCTGTGTCACGCGCTGGAGAGCTACACGGCCGCGCCGTACACGGCCAAGGAGCGCAAGCAGCCCGAGCAGCGCGTGCCGTACTGCGGCGCGAACCCGATCTCGGACATGTGGTCGGAGAAGGCGCTGTCGCTGCTGGCCACCCACTTCCGGCGCGCGGTCACCGACGGCGACGACCTGGACGCGCGGCGCGGGATGGCGATGGCGGCGACGTTCGCCGGGCTCGGCTTCGGCAATGCCGGCGTGCACATCCCGCACGCGAACGCGTACCCGATCGCGGGCCAGGTGCGCGATTTCCACCCGGCCGGCTATCCCGCCGACGAGCCGATGGTGCCCCACGGCATGGCGGTGTCGCTCACCGCGCCGGAGGCGTTCCGGTTCACGTTCGAAGCGGCGCCGCAGCGACACGTGCGAGCGGCCCAGCTGCTCGACCCGGCCGCGTCCGCCCCGAACGACGACACGGCCTTCCTGCCCGATGTCCTCGTCCGGTTGATGCGCGACATCGACCTGCCCGCGGGGGTCGGGGCCGTCGGGTTCACCGAGACGGATGTGGACGATCTGGTCGAAGGCGCCCTCAAACAGCAGCGGCTGCTGGCCACCGCGCCGCGCCCGGTGACGGCCGAGGATCTCGGCGGGATCTTCTCCCGCGCCATGTCGTTGTGGTGATCCGCTGAGAAGTCGCCGCAAACTTCGTGGCCGCGAACCGCGCAGGAATGCCGCCGGAGTGCCGACAATCTAGACGTGGACGAAACATGCACCCTGTGCGGGCGAATGGCCGACGCGTTGCGCGACGGCGACCCGCCGCTGGGCTGGTGCGTCGACCGGGTCGAGGCGCACGGCGGTGAACGCACCCGCTGGGTGTGCCCGGACTGCACGCGCAGTCACGTCCGCGCGATCGAGGCCAAGCTCGAACAAGCCTGGTGGTGACCGGACAGCAGTGGCCCCGCCGGACCGACGGATCCGGCGGGGCCACCGTTCGTCAGGGGTTTCCTGACCTCGGGTTGGATTTCAGGGCTGAACCAGCGCCTGGCTGGCGCGCTGGGTGTGGCGGCTCGCCGCTACCCGGGAACGCTCGGCCAGGTACTGCCAGAACTGGGCGGAGGCCAGCTCCGCCGACAGGCGCGCCTGACGCGCCTGGTACTCGCGCTGGCGCATATGCTCGCGCGCCAGAGCTTCCTGCATGACATACATGTGCGGGCTCCTACTAGTCATGTGGCGGGTGGCGGCGCTGGACATCAGGCAGCCACCTCGGTCCGGTCGTCCTTGCGCGGACGGCCACGGGGACGCTTACGTGCGACGATCGCGCCGCGCTCGAAGATCTCGCCGCCCCAGACGCCCCACGGCTCCCGACGCTCGAGGGCGCCGGCGAGGCAGGCGAGGCGCGCCGGGCAGTCCAGGCAGTGCGCCTTGGCCTGCTCCAGCTGGGCAGGGGTCTCGGCGAACCACAGCTCCGCGTCCTGCACGCGGCAGGGCACGTCGTCCGGGCACTCCTTGGCGAGCGGATCGAGCAGCAGATCCGTCGGGTCGATCCCGAGGGTCTGCGGCTCTGGCGCTTGTGGCGCTCGGTTCACTGACGGGGTCAGCACGCCGGTCAACACGTCGGGTCACCTCCTTTTCAGGTGATTGATGGGTGGGTTGGCGGTGAGCAGTCGGCGGGTTCCTGGCGGGAGAACGTCCGGACAAACAACGAGGCCGCGGTCCCAAGCTGGGAGCCGCGGCCTCGAGGAGCCTGAACGCTGAAGCGATTTCAGCGGTGGCCTCCTCGAGGAGGGCGGGCCTGCTTGGCCGTGCCGTTGCCGGCCGGGCGGCGCGTGGCGCGCTTGACGGTCTGCTTGCGATCCCAGGCGAGGGCATCGAGCGACGGCGTGAGGACACGCGACGACGACGAGACGCCGTGGAATACCGGCAGGGAGGCCGACGGAACGATCTGGTACATGTTCATTTCCGGCCTCCTCTCGTCTTGGTATGTGTCGCGACGCGGTGCCACCAGGGGGGCATGCGTTGCCTGTCGAAAGACAGGCTAACGAAGGCTACGAGAGCAGGGCAAGCGTATTTATCGCGCGGCGCCACCGCGTCGTCCGGCGGACACTGTAGAACCGGTATAGGTAGATCGTTAGACAGCCGAAAGGATGCCCTATGACTCTCCCCGGCATGCGGCAGCGCGTGGGGGCCGCCGCAGTCGCGACGTGCGCCGTCGTCTCCCTGGCGGCGTGCGGCTCCAGCGGTGGCAGCGGCAGCTCGGACACGACGGGTGCCACCACCGGTGCGAGCACCAGCGCCGGCACCGGCGCCACGCCGACGTCCGCCGCGACCGGTGGCCCGGCCGACGCCCAGACGACGGCCGCGGTCAAGAACGCGTACGCGAAGTTCTTCTCGCCCAAGACGCCGGAGAACGTCTCGCTCGGCCTGTTGCAGGACGGCCCGAAGTTCAAGGCCGCGATCGATCAGCAGGCCAGCGGATCGATGGCGGCGAGCGCGTCGGTGCAGGTCTCGTCGGTCAGCCTGATCTCGCCGAAGACGGCCAAGGTGAGCTTCACGATCTACTTGAACAAGCAGCCGATGCTCAAGAACCAGCCCGGCTACGCGGTCAACACGAACGGGACGTGGCAGGTCTCCGAGTACACGTTCTGCGGCCTGCTGACGCTCGAGGGCAGCGCTCCAGCGGCGTGCAAGGAGCCGGCCGCCACCACCGTGCCGAAGTAGCGGTCGGGGAGCAGCAGGGTGCAGCAAACCGTGGTAGGGGCCAGATCGGTACCCCGTGCCATCGCGCTCACCACCGTTCTCGCGGTGCTGTTCCTGACCTTCCTCGACACCACGATCGTCACCGTCGCGCTGGGCAGCATCCAGTACGACCTCGGTGCCGGCGTGATTCCGCTGCAGTGGGTGGTGAACTCCTACTCACTGGTGTTCGCCAGCCTGATGCTGTTCGCCGGTTCGCTTGGTGACCGGCTCGGGCGCAAGCAGCTGATGATCGCCGGCATCGTCGTGTTCTGCGGCGGGTCGGTCATGTGCGCGCTCGCTCCGGGCATCGGTTGGCTGGTCGCCGGCCGCGCGGTGATGGGTGTCGGGGCGGCCGCGTCCGAGCCGGGGACGCTGTCGGTGATCCGGCACATGTACCCGGACCGGGAGCAGCGGGCGCGGGCGCTCGGCGCGTGGGCCGCGGTGTCCGGGCTCTCGCTGGCGCTCGGGCCGGTGATCGGCGGGCTGCTGGTCGGCGTCGGCGACTGGCGGACGGTGTTCTGGTTCAACCTGGCCCTCGGCGTCATGCTGCTCGCGTTCGCCGCGGGCTACGTCCCGAACAGTGCCGACCCGCAGCCCGGGCGGCTGGACGTGCCCGGCTTCGTGCTCGGCGCGATCATGCTCAGCACGCTGATCTACGCCGGCATCTCCGGTGAGCAGTACGGCTACAGCACGTCGTGGATCATCGCGCTGTTCGTGATCAGCGCTATCGCGGCGGTGGCGTTCTTCGCCGTGGAGCGGCGGATGCGCAGCCCGATGCTGAACCTGAAGTACCTCAAACAGGCGAGCGTCAGCAACGCGCTGTTCGTCGCGTTCGCCGTCTACTTCGGCGTCTTCTCGATCTTCTTCACCGCGCTCTACCTGGACATCGTGGTCGGCTACTCGGGTTGGCAGATGGCCGGCGTGTTCGGTCCGATGGCGGGTCTGATCGTCGCGGGCTCGGTGGGTTCGGGCTTCTGGGTCGGACTGGTCGGGCCGCGCGGTCCGATGATCACCGGCTGCGTGCTGAGCGCGGCCGGGATCGTGCTGACCCGCGTCTACCTGACCGCCGATCCGCGCTTCGAGCACCTGTCGCTGTCGCTCGCGCTGGCCGGACTCGGCTTCGGCGTCGCGGTCGTCCCGCTCACCGCCGCCGTCCTCGGGCACGTCCCGGCCGCGTTCTCCGGCATGGCGGCGGGCGCGACGAACACCGCGCGGCAGCTGGGCTCGGTCGTCGGCGTGGCCGCGCTCGGCGCGCTGGTGAACTCGACGATCACGCACGACTTCGGCCAGAACCTGGACCAGCGCGGCGTGCCCAGCGGGTTGAAGGACGCGATCCTCGGCATCCTTGAGACCGGCGGCAGCGGCGCGGCCGGTCTGGACA
>DASRSS010000145.1:0-12437 GCA_035656335.1 Jatrophihabitantaceae bacterium
GTTCCTCGCCGCGAAGACCACGGTCGTCGCGAAGAGCGCGCCGACGCCGGCCGGCTCCGGGTCGCACGGTGTCGGTGGCGTGAGCACCAGCCGGGGTCCGGGAGTCGGCCCGAACGGGGCGTCGTCGCGCGGTCTGGCGAACACCGGCGCGCGCGTGAACCCGGTCGCGCTGACGCAGCTCGGCTTGCTGGCGCTGCTGGTCGGCGGTGGCCTGCTGGTTGCGACGCGTCGACGGGCCCGCAAGCACTGAGCCCGGCAACGCCCTGAGCAGGGCCGTCCGTCCGCACGCAGGGGGTGGGGACGGACGGTGGCCCGCTCGCGTTTTCCGCGCCGAACTACCTGGAGTGACGGATCAGCAAGATCAGAGACGCCGAAATTCCCCGTCTCCGATCTTGGGAATCCGTCACTCGATGGTGAGGGACAGCTCCAGCCACGACTCTTCGAGCTGCTCGCGCTCGGTGATCGCGGCGCGCAGTTCCGCGTCCAGCGACGCGACGCGGCCGTAGTCGGTGGCGTGCTCGGCCAGCTCGGCGTGCAGCTGGGCCTCGCGCTTCTCCAGCGTGGCGATCCGCCGCTCGATGCGCGCGAGCTCCTTGCGCGCCGCGCGGGTGTCGCCCTTGCGCTCGCGCCGGTCGCTGTCGGTCAGCGTCGCCTGCGGGGCCGCGACCGCCGCGCGCCGGGCGAGGTACTCGTCCACGCCGCCGGGCAGCGCCGCGAGCGTTCCGCCGGCCTGCTCACCCGGCGCGGCGAGCCCGGACGGTCCGCCCGGCACGATCGCGACGATCGTGTCGCAGACGCGCTCGAGCAGGTACCGGTCGTGGCTGACCACCACCAGCGTCCCGGCCCAGGAGTCGAGCAGATCCTCCAGCGCGGCAAGGGTGTCCGTGTCCAGATCGTTCGTGGGCTCGTCCAGCAGCAGCACGTTCGGCTGGGCGAGCAAGAGGCGCAGCAGCTGCAGCCGGCGCCGCTCGCCACCGGACAGCTCGGCCACCGGCGTCCACTGCTTGTCGTTGCCGAAGCCGAACCGCTCGGCCAGCTGCGGCGCCGACAGCTCGACCCCTTCGAGCGACGCGGTGGTGCGCACCTCGCGCACCGCCTCCAGCACGCGCAGCTCACCGGGCAGCTCGGTGACCTCCTGCGACAGGTAGCCGGCGTGCACGGTCTGGCCGATGCGCACGATCCCGGACGTCGGCTCCAGCACACCCGCCAGCAGCCGCAGCAGATGCGTCTTGCCCGAGCCATTCACGCCGATGACGCCGACGCGATCGCCCGGGCCGACATGCCAGCTGACGCGGTCGAGCAGCACCCGCTCGCCTACCTGCACGGTCACGTCCTGCAGCTCGTACACCTGCCGCCCGAGCCGGCGCTGCGCCAGCGCCTTCAGCTCGACGGATGCGCGCGGCTCGGGGACGTCCGAGATCAGCGCCTCGGCCGCCTCGATGCGGAACTTCGGCTTGGACGTGCGGGCGGGCGCACCGCGCCGCAGCCAGGCCAGCTCCTTGCGCAACAGGTTCTGGCGGCGCGCCTCGGACGACTCCTCCTGCCGGGCGCGCTCGGCCCGCGCCAGCACGTACGCCGCGTACCCGCCGTCGAACGCGCGCACCCCGCCACCCACGACCTCCCAGGTGCGCGAGCACACCGCGTCGAGGAACCAGCGGTCGTGCGTGACGACCACGAGCGCGCCGCGCCAGGCATTCAGGTACTCGGCCAGCCACGTGACGCCCTCGACGTCCAGATGGTTCGTCGGCTCGTCGAGCACCAGCAGGTCCGCCTGCTGCACCAGCGCGGCCGCGAGCGCGACCCGGCGCCGCTCGCCGCCGGACAGCCGCGCGACCTCAGCGTCCAGACCGACCGTCGCCAGCCCGAGCCCGGTCGGCACCGAGCGCACCGCGGCGTCGCCGGCCCATTCGTGCTCGGCCGCGTCGCCGACCACGGCGGACCGGACGGTCGCGCCCTCGGGCAGGTCGCCACGTTGCGCGACGGTCGCGATGCGGACGCCGCCGGTGTGCGTGACGCGGCCTGTGTCCGGCTGCTCGGCGCCGACGAGCAGGCGTAGCAGGGTCGACTTGCCGTCGCCGTTGCGCCCGACGACGCCGATCCGCTCACCCGCGGCGACGCCGAGCGACACCGCGTCCAGGACCGTCGTCGTGCCGTAGGACTTGCCGACGTTCTCCAGGTTGATCAGGTTGGCCATCGGGTGAGCACCGATCAGTCCAGCACCGTCGCGCCCGGCACCGGCCCGCGCGCGATCACGGTCCGCTGCGGTTCGAGCCGGCGCGCGATCTCGACCGCGGCCGACGCGTCCGCGCACAGGAACGCGCACGTCGGGCCGGAGCCGGAGACGATGCCCGCGAGCGCGCCCGCGGCCAGCCCGGCGTCGAGCACGTCACGCAGCGACGGCGCCAGCGACAGCGCGGCGGGCTGCAGATCGTTGTGCAGCGCGTGGGCGACGTCCGCCGCCGAACCGGATTCCAGCGCGGCCTGCAGCGCGGACGCGTCCAGCTCCGGTGGCGGCACCGCGCCCGCTGCCCGCAGCCGGTCGATCTCGCCGTACGCCTGCGCCGTGGAGATCCCGAACGTGGCCGGCGCGATCACCCAGTGCAGCGTGCCGGTCGACGGCAGCGGAGCGAGCACCTCGCCGCGGCCGGTGCCGAGCGCCGTCCCGCCGAGCAGGCCGAACGCGACGTCGCTGCCGAGTTCGGCGGCCAGCGACGGCAGCGCGGCGTCGTCGACCTGCCAGAGCGTGGCGCACGCGCGCAACGTGCCGGCGGCGTCGGCCGAACCGCCGGCCATGCCGCCCGCGACGGGGATCGCCTTGTCGATCCCGATGGCAACCTCCGGTGCGAGGCCAGCGTGCTGTGCGAGCAGTTCGGCGGCGCGCCAGGCCAGGTTCCCCGGACCGTCCGGCAGCGTCGAGGCGCCCTCGCCGCGCATCGTCAGCGATAGCGCGGCAGCCGGTCGCACCGTGATCACGTCGAAGATCTCGACCGCGTGGAACACCGTGACCAGCTCGTGGAAACCGTCGTCGCGCAACGGTCCGACGCCGAGCTGCAGGTTCACCTTCGCCGGCACCCGCACGCGCACGGACGAATTCCTCGCGGACATTGGGTTGATGCTAGCGACGGCTGTGACGGCGCTGCGCCCACCTGCAGCGTCCGCACGGCCAGCCGCTAAGCTGTACGGGTTGCCCCGGCGAGGGATTCGCTCGAAGTGTGAGCATCCGTGATCGACGCGGTGTCGCTTCGTCGACGCGCGTCCCGCGTCCGAGGCGCACCGCAAGAAGCCCGACGTTTTCTTCAGAGGAGTACTGCCGTGTCCGAGGTCCGTCTGCCCGCCGAGATTCGTTCCGAGTTCGGCAAGGGCGGTGCCCGGCGCACCCGTCGCGCCGGCAAGATTCCGGCCGTGATCTACGGGCACGGCGACAACCCGCGCCACGTGTCGCTGCCCGAGCGCGAGTTCACCGCCGCGATCCGGCACGGCGGCACCAACGTGCTGCTCACCCTGGAGCTCGAGGGCGAGGACCAGCTGGCGATCCCGAAGGCGATCCAGCGGCACGCCATCAAGGGCACGTTCGACCACGTCGACCTGCTCGCGGTCCGTCGCGGCGAGAAGGTGACGGTCGACGTCCCGCTGTCGATCACCGGCGAGGTCGTGGCCGGCGGCCTGCTCGCGCAGGAGCACACCGCGGTCACCGTCCAGGCCGAGGCCACCCACCTGCCGAGCGAGATCGAGGTCAGCATCGCGGGCCTGGAGATCGGCTCGCACGTCACCGCTGGTGACCTGAAGCTGCCGCAGGGCTGCGTGCTCGCCGGCGATCCCGAGCAGATGCTGCTGATCATCCAGGAGGCGCCGACTGCGGCCGACCTGGAGGCCACCGAGGGCGAGGGCATCGAGCAGGCCGCTCCGACCGAGTCGCCGGCCGCCGAGGCCGTCCCCGCCGAGGGCGAGGGCAGCACCACCGAGTAGCCGGCGCGGGCACACGCGTCGATGGACACCGGACGCCGACTCGTCGTCGGGCTCGGCAACCCCGGCGCGCGCTACGCCGCCACCCGGCACAACGCCGGCGCGCTCGTGCTGCAACTGCTGGCCGAGCGCGTGGGCGTCCGGTTCAAGGCGCACAAGAGCCGCTGCGAGATAGCCGAGACGCGGCTGGCCGGTGAACCGGTCGTGCTCGCGCGGCCGATGTCGTACATGAACGAGTCGGGCGGACCGATCGTCGGGGCGGCCCGCTTCTTCAAGGTCGCCGCCGAGAACGTTGTCGTGATCCACGACGAGATGGACCTGCCGTTCGGCGCGCTGCGCATCAAGCGCGGCGGTGGCGACGGCGGCCACAACGGGCTGCGGTCCACGACGGCGTCGCTCGGCAGCAAGGAGTACCTGCGGGTGCGGTTCGGCATCGGCCGCCCGCCCGGACGGCAGGACCCGGCCGACTACGTGCTGCGCGAGTTCGCGACCGCCGAGCGCAAGGAACTGCCGTTTCTGCTCGATCGGGCCGCCGACGCCGTCGAAACCCTGCTCGAACGCGGTCTCGAGGCCGCCCAGAACGAGTTCCACTGACTGCTGTCGCCAGGGAGTGGCCACTTAGAACGCGGGGTGGCCAGTTTCGGCGCGAGTGGCCACGTAGAACGCGGGGTGGCCAGTTTGGGCGCGAGTGGCCACCTACAACGCTGGGTGGCCAGTTTGGACGCGAGTGGCCACCTACAACGCTGGGTGGCCAGTTTGGACGCGAGTGGCCACCTATAACTGGCCACTCGTGCGGATAACTGGCCACTCGTGCGGATAGCTGGCCACTCGTGCGAGTAACTGGCCACTCGTACGGACGTGATCCGGATAACTGGTCGCTCGTGCGGATAGCTGGCCACTCGTGCGAGTAACTGGCCACTGGTGCGGGTAACTGGCCACTTACAACGCGGGGTGGCCAGTTAGGACGCGAGTGGCCACCTATAACTGGCCACTGGTGCGGATAGGTGGCCACTCGGATGGGTAACTGGCCACTCGGATGGTAACTGGCCACTCGTGCGGCGAAGCGGCGCGGACCGCATCGAGTGATGTTCAGGCGAACAGGCCTGAGTGCGCGGCCTCGTGGGAGAGCAGCCACTGCTTGGCCGGCAGCCCGCCGCCGTAACCGGTGAGCGAACCGTTCGCGCCGATCACGCGGTGGCACGGCACGATGATCGAGATCGGGTTCTGCCCGTTCGCCAGGCCGACGGCGCGGGCCGCGTCCGGCACCCCGACCGACGCCGCGATCTTGCCGTAGCTGGTCGTCTCGCCGTACGGGATCTCCGTCAGCGCGCCCCACACCCGCAGCTGGAACGCCGAGCCGCGCGCGGCGGTGCGCACGTCGAACTCGCGCCGTTCGCCGGCGAAGTACTCGCCCAGCTGCCGGCGGACGTCCGGCAGCACGTCGTCGTCACGGATCCAGTCCGCGGCGGGCGTGACGGGACGCCGTCCGGTGGGCAGGTACAAGCCGGTCAGCGCGCCGGAGTCGTTGCCGACGAGCAGCAGGTCGCCGAGCGGTGAGTCGTAGTACGTGTATCGCATCGAATCTCCTTGTGTCGTAAGCATGTCAGTGCAGGGACGACCAGAGGTGGAACGTGGCGTAGCTGCGCCACGGCGCCCACTCGGGCCGTCCGCCGGTGAGGTCGAGGCCGAGCGACTCGGCGGCCTTGCGCACGCCGAGGTCCGAGGACAGCAGGACGTCCGGGTCTCCCATCGCGCGCATCAGCAGGTAGTCCGCCGTCCACGGGCCGATGCCCGGCACGGCGAGCAGCGTCGCCCGCTCCCGTTCACGGTCGGCGCCCGGGTCGAGGGTGAGTTCGCCGGACGCGCATGCCTCGGCGAGCGCCAGCAGCGTCAGCGCTCGGGCGCGGGGCATCGGCAGCGTCGCCGCGTCGATCGCGGCGAACCGCTCCGCGCTCGGGAACAGCCGGTGGGCGTCGAATGCGTCCCCGTGCGAGCGGGCGATCCGGCCGAGCAGCGTGCGCGCGCCGCGCACCGAGATCTGCTGGCCGATCACCGCACGGACGGCCATCTCGAACCCGTCGACCGCGCCCGGCGCGCGCAGCCCGGGCCGCTTGCGCACGAGCGCGGCGAGTACCGGGTCCGCGGCCAGGACGGCGTCGACCGCGGCCGGGTCGGCGTCCAGGTCCAGCAGCCGGCGCACGCGCGTGACGACGCTGACCAGGTCGGCGTGGTCGCTGAGCGAGACGCGGCAGGTCACCGCGCCGTCGCCCGCGGACAGGCTGACGAGCGCGGGACCGCCCGCCGCGCGGAACGTGCGGCTGAACGTCTGCCCGTCGTAGCTCTCAACGCCGGGGATCGCGCGCTCGCCGAGGAACGCGAGCGTCGCGTCCAGGTCCAGCGGCGCGCGGTACGGCAGGCGCAGCACGATCGAGCCGGCGTCGGCGCTGGACGACCGGCGGCGGGCCGTCCGCAGACCGGTGGGCGTCGTGGCGAACACGGCGCGGATCGTGTCGTTGAACTGGCGGACGCTGGCGAACCCCGCGGCGAACGCGATGTCGGCGGCCGGCAGGTCGGTCGTCTCCAGCAGCACGCGGGCCGTCTGTGCGCGTTGTGCCCGTGCGAGCGCGATCGGACCCGCGCCGACCTCGGCGAGCAGCGTCCGGTTCACCTGCCGCTCCGAGTAGCCCAGCCGGCGCGACAGGCCGGCAACGCCCTCGCGGTCGATCACGCCGTCCGCGATCAGGCGCAGCGCCCGTCCGGCCAGATCCCCGCGGACGTCCCACTCGGGCGAGCCCGGGCAGGCGTCCGGACGGCACCGCTTGCAGGCGCGGAAGCCGGCCCGCTGCGCCGCCGCCGCGCTGGGATAGAACGTGACGTTGCGGCGCCGCGGCGTGATCGCCGGGCACGACGGCCGGCAGTAGATGCCCGTGGTGTGGACGGCGGTGAAGAACCAGCCGTCGAAGCGCGGGTCGCGGCCAGCCACGGCGCGGTAGCAGACGTCGGCGTCGGGAAGGATCATGCGGGGTCCCGGCGGAAGCGCGGAGCGGTTACGTGGGGTGCGATCACGCGTCCAGTCTGAACCCCGCCACCGACAACCGCTGGCGGGAATCGGACATCACCCTGTGTTGCGCAGGCCCGCGGCGACGCCGTTGATCGTCAGGAGCAACGCGCGGCGCAGATCGGCGGACGGTTCGGCGTCGGCGTCGTGCTCGGTGCGCACCCGGCGCAGCAGTTCGGCCTGCAGGTACGAGATCGGGTCCAGGTAGGCGTCGCGGACGGCGAACGTGCGCTTGAGCGCGGGGGAGTCGTCCAGCAGCGCGGCCTCACCGGTCACGCGCAGCACCTCGGCGACGGTGCGCTCGTGCTCGGCACGCACGGTGTCGAACAGCCGGTGCAGGCGCGGCGGGACGAGCGTGCTCACGTAGTGCGCGGCGATCTCCAGATCGGTCTTGGCGAGCGTCATCTCGACGTTGGACAGGAACGTCGCGAAGAAGTGCCACTCCCGCTGCATCTCGGTCAGCACGTCACCGAGCCCGGCCTCGCGCGCCGCGGCCAGGCCGGTGCCCACGCCGTACCAGCCGGGCACGATCTGCCGCGACTGCGTCCAGCCGAACACCCACGGGATCGCGCGCAACCCCTCCAGCCCGCCGCCGGAGGACGGGCGCCGCGACGGGCGCGAGCCGATGTTCAGCCAGCCGAGCTGTTCGACCGGCGTCGACGCAAGGAAGTAGTCGGGCAGGTCGGGATCGTCGGCGAGCTCGCGGTACGCGGCGAACGCGGCGTCGCTGACCAGCGTCATGCACGCGTCCCACCGTTCGAGTTGCTCGCCGCTCTGGCGCGGCGTGCGGTGCAGCGTGCTCGCCTGCAGCACGGCAGCGACGGTCAGCTCGAGGTTCTCGCGGGCGAGCTCCGGCAGTGAGTACTTGTCGCTGATCACCTCGCCCTGCTCGGTGAACTTGATCTCGCCGTCCAGGACGCCGTACGGCTGCGCGAGGATCGACTCGTACGTCGGCCCGCCGCCACGTCCGACCGTGCCGCCGCGTCCGTGGAACAGCCGCAACCGCACGCCGTGCCGCGCCGCGACATCGCGCAGCGTGCGTTGCGCGCGGTGGATCTCCCACTGCGACGTGGTGATGCCGGCCTGCTTGTTCGAGTCGGAGTAGCCGAGCATGACCTCCTGCAGGTCCCCGCGCAGCCGCACGATCTCGCGATAGCTCGGGTCGCGCAGCAGTGCGTCGAGCACGTCGCCGCTGTGCCGCAGCTCGTCGACGGTCTCCAGCAGCGGGACGAAACCGATACGCGCAAAGGGCTTCGCCCCGCGCAGGTCGACCAGCCCCGCCTCGCGCGCCAGCACGACCGGCGCGAGCAGGTCGTCCGGGCCCTTGGTCATCGACACGATGTAGCTCTCGATGACGTCCGGGCCGTAGGTGTCGAGCGCGTCGCGGATCGCGGTGAACACAGCGAACGTCTTCGCACCCCCCTCGTCCAGTGGGGGTGGCGAGGACGCGAGCGGGCGCGGCGAGGTGAGCTCGTCGGCCAGCACCCGCAGCCGGTCGTCAGCGGTCAGCTCGCCGTAGCGCTCGCCGGCACCGAGCCGGTCGATCAGCTGACCGACCGCGTGGTGGTGCGCGTCGGCGTGTTCGCGCACGTCCATCGTCGCCAGGTGCAGCCCGATCGCCGCGATGGTGCGCTGGACGCGGGCGAGCAGCCCGTCGGCTATCAGCGCGCCCGCGTTCGCGCGCAGCGACGCGCCGATCAGGTCCAGCTCGGCCAGCAGCTGCCGCGCGCCGAGGTAGTCGTGTCCCGGTGCGTGCGGTTGCCGCTCGGCGATGCGCCGTCGGGTGTTCGCGATCTTCGTGTTGATGCACGTCAGCTTCAACCGGTAGGGCTCGGTCGCGTTGAGCGTCCGGATGCGCGGGTCGACGTCGAGCACTGCGAGATCCGCCTCGATCGACGCGGCCAGCTCCGGTGTCGCCGCAACCACCGTCGTCGACGAGGACAGCTCGGCGATCAGCAGATCGATCGCGCGGGTGACCGCGCGCGCCGCCACCTCGTGCTGCAACCGCAATACGTCGCGCGTGATCTGGGCGGTGACGTTCGGGTTTCCGTCGCGGTCGCCGCCGATCCACGTCCCGAACGTCAGCGGGCGCCCGTCCGCGTGCAGCCGCGCGCCGTGGTCGCCGGCCTCCGCCGCGAGGTCGGCCAGCAGATCCGGCAGCGTCCGGTCGGCGAGCTCGGTCAGGTAGTAGACCGCGTTGCGCGCCTCGTCCACCGGCGTCGGACGGTGCTGGCGCAGCTCGTCGGTCTGCCAGATCAGGTCGATGATCTCGGCCAGGGCACGGTCCTGGCGCGCGCGGGCTGCGGTGCCGGGCGTGGTCGGCTCGGCCAGCACGTCCGCCACCCGCCGCAGCTTCGTGAGCACCGACCGGCGGCTGGCCTCGGTCGGGTGCGCGGTGAACACCGGGCGGACGTCCAGGCCGGCGAGCGCGTCGGTGAGGGCGTCGGCGCCGAGCTCGTCGGTGATCGCCGCGATTGCGCGCGACAGCCAGCCCTGCTCGGCAGGACGGTCCCGCAGGCCGCGCACCCGGTGGACCTGCTCGGCCACGTTGGCCAGGTGGAAGTAGTCGGCGAACGCCCGCGCGAGCAGCGCGGCCGTCTCGTTCGAGACGTTGCTCAGCAGCGCGCGCACCTGCTCGCGCAACCGCTCGCCCTCACCCTCCTTGCTCTGCTTGGTGAGCGTGCGGACCTGCTCGACCAGCTCGAGGGCGGACGATCCCTGTTGCCGCGCGAGCGTCTCGCCCAGCAGCCCGGCGACGCGGCGCACGTCCGCCCGCAGCAGGGCGTCGTCCGAGTCCGCCGCCGCGAGTTCGAAGAGTTCGGGTTCGGACAGGTCGTTGCGCTGCACGACGACCAGTCTTGCGCACGCCTGCGCCCGCTTTTCCGGCGCCGGTCCTGGACGGCCGACCGACAGCGTGTCGGCCGAACGGCCGACACCCGCCGAGAACGGTTTCGCGTTGTATCCGTCGTAGGTGTTCGCGGAACCGGGAATCGGCCGCGACGCGGGTCGGCCACGCGTGGGGGTGTGGCCGGAGCAGGTGGGGGAATTCGATGTCGCGTCGCTGGCCGTACCCGTTCGGGCGCAGTGCCGAGAGCGCAGCACGGGCGCGCCGACTGCCGGCGCGCAAGACGCTGGCAGCGGCCCTCGCCGTCCCGCTCGCGGCCACCGGACTCGCGTTCGCCGCCGCCGGCTCGGCGCATGCCGCCGCGGCGAAGATCGAAATCTGCCATGCAGACAGTGCCGGCAAGAAGCCTTACAACGACAAGTCCGTGTCGATCCCGGATGCGGTTGGACACATTGGCCACACGGGACCGATCTACTCGACTGGTGCGGCGAGCTGGGGCGACATCATCCCGCCGTTCACCTACACGGACTCGCATGGCGTACCCACGAATTTCCCGGGGCTCAACTGGACACCGGAGGGGCAGGCGATCCTGGCGAACGGTTGCGGCATTCCCGCCACCGTCACGCCGGTCGACCCGACGGTGACCGATCCGGTCTGCGTGGCCGGCGTCCTGACTCCGCCCGCGCTGACACTGCCCGGCGCGCCGGCCGGCGTCACCTACACGGCGAGCCCCGCCGGGGGCTACGCCGCGGGCGACAGCGTGACAGTCACGGCCACGACCGACGCCGGGCACTGGTTCCAGGCACCGGCGCCGGCGGGCTGGACGTTCGTCGATCTGCAGCACGAGACGTACAGCTTCACGTTCGCAAACCCCGCGTGCGTGCCGATCGGGCCGGGGGCTCCGGTGACGGTGGCACCGGTCGACCCGATCGTGATCGACACGGCGTGTGTCGCGGGCGTCCTGACGCCGCCGACGCTCACTCCCGCGGCAACGCCGGTGGGCGTCACGTACACCACGTCGAAGGGCGCGCCGTACGCGCCGGGCGACACGGTCACGGTGACCGCGTCGATCGCCGCACCCGCGCTGTTCACGTTCACGGCGCCCGCGCCCGCCGGCTGGGTGTTCGTGAACGCGACCACCGAGACGTTCACGATCACGTTCGCGAACCCGGCGTGCGTACCGATCGGGCCGGGCGTGCCGACGGTCGTCAGCCCTGTAGCGCCGACGGTGACCAACTCGGTCTGTGCCGCGGGCGTCGCCACGACGCCGACGCTGACCCTCGCGGCGCTGCCGGGCGGTGTTCTCTACACGCCCTCGAAGCCCGCGCCGTACGCCGCAGGGGACAGCCTCACGGTGACCGCGTCGATCCTCGCGCCCCTGCTCGACACGTTCGCGGCACCGGGCACAGGCGGTTGGACGTTCGTGAACGCGACGACCGAGACGTACGACGTCACGTTCGCGGCGGCACCGGTCTGCGCCGGTGTCGGCGGAGTGGCCGCCGGCCCGACCACGGTCACGCCGGTTACCCCCACGTTCGGTGACCCGGGCTGCGGCGCGGGCGGGGCGACCGCACCGTTCGTCACGACGCCCAGCACGCCGAGCGGTGTCGCGTACACCGTGTCGCCCGCCGGTCCGTACGCGGGCGGGCAGACGGTCACGGTCACCGCGACGATCACCGATCCGGCGGACCAGTTCACGGCACCGGGCTCGGGCGGCTGGACGTTCGTCGACGCGACGCACGAGACGATCACGCACACGTTCGCGGCGGCGCCGGCGTGTTCCGGTGTCGGCGGCCTGAAGGCGGTCTCCGCGCACCCGACGTTCGCGGACGCCACCTGCGCCGACGGCACGTTGACCGGGGCGTCGTACACGCTGCCGGACGTGGACGGCGTGCGGTACCTCGTCGACGGCAAGCATCGCGCCGCGGGCAGCTACCCCGCAGCGAACGGGAGCACCGTCACGATCACACTGGTCGCCACCGACGGCTTCACGTTGCGCGACGACGCACCGATCGTGCACACGTTCGCGGACGCGCCGCAGTGCCTGGCTGTCGAGCCCACCAGCACGTCGACGCAACCGCTGGCCAGCACCGGCGCTCCGGTCGTGCCGCTGGCCGAACTCGGCGCGCTGCTCACCGCGCTCGGCGCGGCGCTGCTGTTCGGTGCCCGCCGCCGGAGCAGAAAGGCCATATAGAACACGGCCCCCTGGACACCGGTCGGGCGCGATGCTCCCCCTTCGCGTCCGGCCGGTCAGCGTCCACCGACGCTTCGCCCGTGTCGATCGTCCGGAGCCGATTGTCGGCCGATCGCTGGACAGTCACCCGCCCCGCCTCCGCGTTGAATCTGTAGTTCTCAGCGGCCGGGGCCGCCGAAGCGGTTCACCGTCGGGGTGGGGGGTCGGGTCATGTCGCGAAGCTCATTGCATCGGCCGTGGTGGCATGGCGCGTTGACGGTCGCCGTTTCGGCGTTGCTCGTCGTGCCGTCGCTCGTATGGATGCCGGTCGCGGACGCGGCGCCGCTCCCGCCGTGCACGTCGATCGGCAGCTTGGAGATCGACGGCGACATGACGAC
>DASRSS010000146.1:0-2758 GCA_035656335.1 Jatrophihabitantaceae bacterium
GAACCGCACGTCCACCGCGAGTCGACCAGTTCATAGCCGGCCGCGAGCACGGCGGGCAGGAAGTCCTTGTGGCTGCCGTCGAGTTCGGTGCTGAGCAACTCCGGCGGCATGTTCGGGACGATCAGCAGCCACTCGATCTGCCGCTCCGCGATCCGGTCGAGCCACCACTGGATCGTCTCCAGGGAGCACTCGGCGAAGCTGTGGATGTTGACGGCGAGGTCGTAGGACGCGGCGAGGCGCTCATGCTCGACGGCTGGAATCACCCGCACCGACTCGGGCAGCTGGCGGAACTTGACGTAGTAGTCGCACAGGAACGTCGACACCGCGACACCGTCGGTGCAGTCGTACGCGGCCAGGTTCGGCAGCGCGGTCGACATGCGGTGCGCCAGCCGCCCGTAGCCGGCACCGATGTCCAGGACGCGCAGGCCCTCGATGGTCGACAGCCCGGTGTGCTCGTCCAGGTAGTTGATCTCGTTGACGCTGTCGAGCAGGTCGCGGCTGATCGGCGGACGCTGCCCGTAGCGGAACGTCCACGCGCCGAACAGACCGTCCTCGGTCAGCGTCGTGAGCAGGCCGAGCTTGTCGCGCGATTCGACGTCCAGCAGGGTGAGGTACATCCGGGCGTCGGCGGCGATCCGCAACTGGCGGAACTGCCAGACGTACGCGTTGTCGCCACGGAACCAGGCCAGCGACAGGTTGCGCTTGAGGAAGCCGCTGTTCCACTGCGTGTGGCTGGTCGCCGGCGAGTTCATCGCGTCGTAGGCCTGCTGCAGCGCGACGAGTTCGGGGTTGTCGGCGCGCAGCGTCTGCTCAGCACCCGCGGGCAGCGGCACCTCGGTGTTGTGCGTGACCGAGACGTAGCGCCGGGACTCCTCGTCGACGCGGGTCACCAGATAGCCGGCGCGGGCCGCCAGAGCCTTGGTCTGCTGCCTGAGCCACTGTCGGACCAGCTGGCTGTCGGCACGCTTGAGTCGTGCGACGTACCTGTTCTTCGCGAGCGTCATGCGTGGCTCTTGTCCTGCCTCGTGGTGAGCGGGTGCAAGCGGGCGCGACACTATCAGCGGTTTCGTGCAGTCGCATTCGGAACGGACGCGAGCGCTTGCCCCACTGCGCGGCCGAGCCGCGAACGGTGGCGTTCCGGGCTAGCATCCCGCGTGTGAAACGGAGCCTGGGAACGGTCACGTCCGCAGCGAAGCGCCGCGCGGGCTGGCTGGTGCGCAGCCAGTTCCCGGATCGGCACGTCGTGCGCGAGGTCCAGGGCGTGCGCATGGTGCTGCCCTGGTCGCATCGGCTGCCCGACTACGCGCGCGCCGGAGCCGAGTACGGCCAGAACCTCGTCGCCCTGGCCGGGAAGCTGGCCGAATTGGCCCCGCCGCTGACCGTCCTCGATATCGGCGCGAACGTCGGTGACTCGGCCCTGCAAATTCTCAACGCGGCCGACGGCCGGGTGCTGTGCGTCGAGGGCGACACCGCCTACCTGGAGTACCTGCACCTGAACACGGACGGCGACGAACGCGTCGAGGTCGTCGAAGCGCTGCTGACCGTGCCGGGGCTCGGCGGCGCGAGCACCGCCGTCCGCACGGGCGGGACGACCCGGTTCACCGAAGGCCCCGGCACGACGGATGCGATGCCCTTCATCACCCCGGACGCGCTGCGCGAGCAATACCCCGCGTTCGCCGACCTGCGGCTGGTGAAGTCGGACACCGACGGCTACGACGTCGCGTTCGTGCCCGCGATCGCCAAGACCTGGGCCGACAGCCGGCCGGTGCTGTTCTTCGAGTACGACCCGTACCTGATCCGGCTCGCCGGGCTCGACCCGAAGGACGTCTGGCCTCAGCTCGAGGAGCTCGGCTACCGCGACGTCGCCGTCTGGGATCACGGTGGCCGGCCGGTCGGACGCACCACGAGCGCGCGCATCGGCGACCTGGCCGCCGTCCTGGACGACATGCCCGGTGGGCGTCCCGCGTCCCGGGGCTACTGGGACGTCGCCGCCGTGCACCAGGCCGACGCCGCCGGGCTCCGGGCGATCGAGCAGCTCGTCCCGGACACCTGGCCCGTGGCCTGACCGGCCCCCGGCGTCAGCGCAGGTGCGCGGCGACCGCACGCCGCACGACCACGCGGCCGGCGGCGTTGGTGTGGCAGCCGTCGTCGGTGAACTCCGGCAGCATCAGCCCCGCCGGGTCCGCCAGCGCCTCGGTGAGATCGAGCACCCGGATGATCGGGCCGCGGTGCGGGATCGCCGCCGCTGACACCAGCCGCTCGCGCACCGCCCGGTGCGCGGCCAGCCGCACCTCGTAAGAGCCGGCGACCGGGAACGCCGCGTGATCGAGCACATCCACGCTCGGCGGGACAGGGACGACGACGGTCGCCGTGGCCGCACCGATGCCGTCGACGAACGCGTGCACGCGCTCGACGTAGGTGTCGACGAAACTCAGGTCGGCGGCGCCGTTCTCCATCCGGGGCCCCAGGTGGCAGCGGATGTCGATCTCGCCGAAGACGAAGAACCAGGCGACGCCCCGTCCCGGGCGCAGCCAGCGGATCCGGGCGAGCCGGCGCAGGGCAGGTGGCAGGTCGTTGCGGGCGATCGAGAACATCACGCGCGGGCCCAGGTGCCACACCCATCGGCCCGGCGACACCGGCGCGATGCCGAAGGACGGGAACCGGCCGGCGTTGAGGAGAACCGAGTGCGAGTCGCCGACCCAGACCTCGGCGACGCTGCCGCGGGCCATGGCGGCGAGCAGCCGCAGTAGACCGAGCG
>DASRSS010000147.1:0-9786 GCA_035656335.1 Jatrophihabitantaceae bacterium
CCCCCGCACGCTGAGCGGCAGCCCCAGGTGGCTCTGCGCGTCGGGCAGGCCCGGCAGCGGGATCTCGGGGGCGACCGGCGCCGCGCCGGCCGTCGCCGCGCTGGTGACCTGCGGCGACAGCTGCCCGGCGACGCTCGGCGCCGTCCAGGACGCGGACCCGAATGGCATCGCGTCGACGGCTCGGCTGGCCGACGCGGTGGCGCTGGTGCCCGGTCACGGCGTGTCGAGCGTTTCGGTGGGGCAGCTGCTCGCCGGGCTGCTGCGCACCGAGGACCTGCCGGTCGAGAAGCTGCCGCTGGACTCGCTGCTTCAGCAGGCGCAGCTGCGCAAGACCGGCGACTTCCACCACGTGCTGTCGTTCGACCGCTGGTGCAGCGTCGGGCCGGACCCGTCCTCGGTGGACGTGATCATGCCCGCCGGCAGCCGCGTCGTGCCGGGCTCGGAGACGCTGACGGTCGACGGTTCCAGCGAGTCGACCCCGACAGCAACGCCGCTGCCGGACTCCGGCTCATTCAACTTCGAGCTGCCGCCGATCTGCGCCTCGACCTCCTCGCCGACGCCGCACGTCGAGTTCGCGTTCGACGTCGAACCGCCCGTGGTCCTCGGTCCGTTCACCGCCAGCGACGTGTTGCACTCGGGGCCGGGGACGCTGCTCACCCTTCCGGTGTCTGCGGCGACCATCGACGCGCGCGACGCGACGGACGACAACCCCAGCACGCCGAACCCGATGGCGGCGAACGTCCTGTACACCGGCCACGTGTCGCATCCGGGCGACATCGACTACTGGCACCTGCCCGCGCCGCCGACCGGCTCCACGGTCACGTTCTCACTCAGCCACTTGCCGGCCGACTACGACCTCGTCGTGTACGGCGCGGGGTCCGACATCCCGGCGTCACCGTTGCGGGGCTCGCCCCTGCGCGGTTCGCCGTTGCGCGGTTCGCCGGTCGCGGACACCGACGGTAACGACACGTCCACCGCCACGACGCCGACCGCTCTGGCCGACGTGCCGCTGCTCGACGAACCCCTGCGCGGGACGTCGGTGAACCGGGGCACCGCGGACGAGAGCGTCACCGTGGTCGTGCGCGCCAGCGACGCGTCGCACGGCTTCGATGTGCAGGTGTCGGGCTTCAACGGCGCGTCCAGCCCGCAGCCGTACGCGCTGCGCTCCGCGGTGACACCCGGCCCCGAACCGGCCGCGTGCCCCGCCACCAACCTGACCCTCGGCGCTCCGGGCGCGGCCCCGGCCGCGCCGACCGGGAACGAGCAGACTCTCATCCTCGTGAACGAGCAGCGCATGGCGGCGCTGTACGGGTCGGACGCGACCGCGGCGATGATGACCAAGCTCGACACGCTCGCCGCGCGCGACGACGTCCGCGGCCTGGTCGTGCCGGTCGACTCCGACCCGACCGTCCGCAACGCCTACGCCGCCTGGGACGCGTCGCCCTGCTCGCCCGACGCGGCCAACGGCGTGGTCAGCGCGATCAACGGCCTGGTCGACACGCTCCGGCCGGACACGCCGCAGCTGCGGGACGTCGTGATCGTCGGCGCGGACAACGCGATCCCGATGGCGCGGATTCCCGACCTCACCTCGGTCGACAACCAGGTGTCGTACACCGACACGGTGCGGTACGGCGGCAAGGACAACGACCTGTCCGCGGCGTTCCTCGACGGGTACGTGCTCTCCGACGACCCGTACGGGGACTTCGACCCGCAGCCGTGGCTGTCCGGTCAGCTGTACGTGCCCGACGTGGGTCTCGGGCGTCTGGTCGAGACGCCGTCCGACGTGTCCGCCGCGGTCGACGCGTACACCGCCGCGGACGGCGTGCTCAACCCGAGCAGCGGTTTCGTGACCGGTTACGACTTCCTCAGCGACGCGGCGCAGTCGATCCTGAAGTCGGCCCAGTCGCTGTCGCCCAGCGCGTCCGGTCTCATCGGCAACGGCTGGACGGAAGCCGACGCCGCCAAGGGCATCAACGGCGCGACCGGCGGCATGGTATCCGTGAACGCGCACTACGACCACTACGAGGCGCTGCCCGCGGACTCGTTCACGGCGGGCACGGTGAACAACCTGCTCAGCACGGCGAACCTCACCGCGTCGCAGCAGGGCACGATCATGTTCACGATCGGGTGCGAGGGCGGTCTCAACGTGCCGGACACGCTGGTCGGCGCGCCCACGGCGGACGAGGCCGCATCGCTCGCCGACTGGCCGCAGACCGCGACCGGAAAGGGCGCCGTCTACACCGGCAACACCGGCTACGGCTACGGCGACACCGACGCCATCGCGTACTCCGAGCGGGTCTACGCCTACTACGCCGAGAACGTCGCGTCCAGGCACATGACGATCGGCCAGGCGCTGATGTTCGCCAAGCAGCGCTACAACGGCGAACTCGGTGTCGCGGGCGTGTACGACGCCAAGGCGATGGAGGAGGCCGTCACCTACGGCCTGCCGATGTACCGCGTCGGCAGCGACGGCACGGTGGGCAAGTCGGCGCTGCCGCCGCTGCCGCCGACCGGACCGGTCGACGACACCGCGACCGCGACGCCGTTCAACCTGCCGTCCATCACCGCCGACCGCGTAAGCGACGAGCACGGCACGCACTGGGAGGTCTCCGGGCAGGCGCCGCAGGTCACGCAGGGCCGCCCGATCGAGCCGCGCGAGACGATCGCCTACCCGCGTTCGGGCAACCAGCGCGTCCACGGCGTCGTGATCACCTCGGCCGAGTCGACGGACATCGACGGCGTCGACCCGGCCTACTCCACGCCCACCGTGGACACCTCGGCGAACGAACCGGAACGCGCGTCGACAGGGACGGTCTTCCCGACCGCGATCCAGGCCGTCAACGCCACCGCCACGGCGGGCGGGCCGGTCGACAACGTCGTGCTCATGCCGGGCCAGTTCATCCCGGACCCGTCCGGCGACGGCAAGGGAACGCAGCGGCTGTTCACCGCGCTCGGCGGCACCGTCTACACGTCGGCGAGCACCGACTTCGACGCGCCGGACATCACCGGTGTCACGTCGTCGGTGGACGCTGGATCCGGAACCGTCAGCGTGACGACCACCGCACAGGACGTAGCCGGCGGCGTGGCCCTCTACCGCGACAACACCTCCGACGCCTGGCACCACGCCGACCTGACCGGCGACGGCAGCGGGACGTTCACCGCGTCGCTGTCGGTCGACAACGGCGCGACCGCGATCAACGACCTGATCGTGCAACTCGTCGACCAGGCCGGCAACGTCGGCGTCTCCACCGACAAGGGCGTCGGCTACCACGCAACCGTGCGCACGACGAGCGTCAGCCTGAGCACCGAGCCGGAACTGCCCAGCAGCGGCTGGTACACCGGTCCCGTCGGCGTGGTCGTCGACGCGGACGGCCCGGTGTCGGTGTCGGTCGACGGCGGCGCGAGCCAGCCGTACACCGGCCCGGTCACGGTCACCGGCGACGGCACGCACACGGTCGTCGCGACCGCAGGGGACATCACCAAGAAGCTGACGATCAACATCGACAGCACCGCGCCGACCATCACCGGCATCGCCGACGGCCAGACCTTCGTCAGCGGCTCGGACGTCACGATCAGCTGTAGCGATCCGCAGCCGGGTTCCGGCCTGGCCGAGTGCACGAATGGCGGAGCGGTGGACACGTCCACCGTCGGGACGTTCACCACCACTGTCACCGCCACCGACAATGCGGGCAACAGCACGAGCCGGACGCTGCACTACTCGGTCGTCGGGTTCAGCGGATTCTCGTGGCCGGTGCGCGACGGCCAGTGGAACACGGTCGAACCGGCCAGCGTCGTGCCGATCCTGTTCACCGTGCGGCAGGCGGACGGCAGCTGGCTCACCGACCCGCATCAGGTGCAGCTGGTGATGTTCAGCAAGTCGTGCTCGGACGATCCCACCAGCGGCCCGGCCGCGGGCGAGCCGACGCAGAGCATCTGGGTCGGGCACCTCGGCCGGCAGTTCATGACCCTCGCCCTGATGCCGTGGAAGCCGCGGCAGTGCGTCGGGATCAGCGTGATCTACCAGTCGACCGTCCTGGGCACAGCCGCGTTCAAGCTGAGGTGACCAATGACCCCGGCACGCAGCGTGGCGTGACGCCACTGGCCCCGCTGCGTCCGTACGTCGCCGACCTGCACGCGCAATGGCTGCGCGAGGAACCGGACGAGCGGTACCGGCGCCTTGCCGGCACGCTGGTGTTCGCCGACATCTCGGGATTCACCCCGCTGACCGAACGGCTGGCCAGGCGCGGGCGGGTCGGCGCCGAGGCGCTCACGGACGTCCTCAACGACGTCTTCGGCGCGCTGCTCGCGGTGGCGTCCGCGCACGGCGGCGACCTGCTGAAGTTCGGCGGTGACGCGCTGTTGCTGCTGTTCGACGGCCTCGGACAGCAGCGCCGCGCCTGTGCCGCCGCGGCGGCGATGCAGACGGCGCTGCGCCCGTGGCGGCGTTTCAGCACCGAGGCCGGCTCGATGTCGCTGCGCATGTCGGTCGGGGTCGCCACCGGTGACGTTCACGCGTTCCTCGTCGGCGACCTGCACCGCGAGCTGCTCATCGGCGGGCCGGTCGTGTCGCGGGTGGTGGCCTTGGAGTCCGTCGCGGACGCCGGGGAGATCGTGGTGGACGACGCCGTCGCCCGCAGGCTCGAGGACGCGGACCTGGGCGCCGTCAAGGGCGCCGGTCGGCTGCTGCGCCGCGGCCCGGTCGTCGAGCTTCCCGCGCCGCGCGCGTGCACGGTTGGCGACGTCACCCTCGGCATCCCCGTCGCGCTGCGCGATCACCTGACCCGGCGCCTCGACGAGGGCGAACACCGCCAGGCGGTGCTGACGTTCGTCCAGTTCAAGGGCCTGGACGCGCTGCTCTCGGGCGCCGGCCCGGACGCGGCCACGAGCGCGCTCGACGAGCTGGTCCGTCGCATCCAGCGCGCCTGCGCCGCGCACGGCGTCTGCTTCCTCGCAACCGACCTGGACGGCGACGGCGGCAAGGTGCTCCTGGCCGCCGGCGCACCGACGGCGTCCGCGGACGATCCGGACCGCACGCTGGTGACGCTGCTGGACGTGCTGGCGGAGCCGTCACCGCTGGCCGTCCGCGCCGGAGTCAACGCCGGCGCCGCGTTCGCGGTCGACATGGGGTCGCCGTCGCGCCGCACGTACGCGGTGATGGGGGACGCGACCAACCTGGCGGCACGCGTCATGGGCCGGGCCGCGCCGGGGCAGATCGTCGCCACCGCGGCGGTGCTCGAGCGGACCCGGGCGCCGTTCGACCACGAGCCGATGGAGCCGTTCCTCGTCAAGGGCAAGTCGGTGCCGATCAACGCCTCGCGGGTGCTGGGTGCGCGTGCCGGCCAGGACACGCGCTCCGCGCCGGATGCCGCGGTGCACCTGGTCGGCCGAGCGCACGAGCGGGCCCTCATCGCGAAGCTGATCGCCGACGCGCGCGACGGTCGCGGCGGAGTGCTCGCGTTGGTCGGCGAGGCCGGTATCGGCAAGTCGGCGCTGGTCGATCACGCGCGCACGCTCGCCGACGGCATGCCGCAGCTGTCGTTCGCGGCGGCGCCGTACGCGGCCGCGAGCCCGTACTACGCGGTGCGCGGCCCGCTGCGCAACCTGCTCGGCCTGCCGGCCGGCGCGGACGCGGACGCGGACGCACTCACGGCCGTGCTCGCGTCCGCTGCGCCCGAGCTGGTGCCGTGGGCCCCGCTCGTCGGCGTCGTACTCGGCATCTCCGCGCCGGAGACCGACCAGACGCGCGCACTCGCCCCGGAGTTCCGCCGCGCGCGGGCGCACGCCGCCGTGCAGACCCTGCTCGCACGGTTGCTGCACGGCGCGTCCGCGGTGCTGGTCGAGGACGCGCACTGGCTGGACGAGGCGAGCGGTGCGCTGCTCGCCGACGTCGCCGCCGCGGCCACCGAGCAGGGCTGGGCGATGCTGGTAACCCGGCAACCGGCGGGCGGCACGGTCCTCGCGCCGGACAACGCCACGGTCGTGACGCTGGGCCCGCTGGCGGCGGCGGAGCTGCAGGACCTCACGGCGAGCGCGCTCGGTGAGGTGCCGGCGCACGTGCGCGCGCAACTGGTCGAGCGCAGCGGCGGCAACCCGCTGTTCCTGCTCGAACTGCTCACCGCGGCCCGCAACGGCACCGATGCCGAATCGCTGCCGGACACGATCGAGGCGCTCGTCGCGGCCCGCGTCGACGCGCTGCAACCGGTGGAGCGCTCGCTGGTGCGGCACGCCGCGGTGTTCGGGCACCGGTTCACCACGGCACAGCTCGCCGCCCTGACCGGCACCGCGCAGGACGCGGTCGATCGCGCCCTGGCGCCGCTCGACGCGGTGGTCGTCCCGGAGCGCAACGGTTACCGGTTCGTCCACGCGCTGGTGCGCGACGCGGCCTACGCCGCGCTGCCGTACCGGCAGCGGCGGGTGCTGCACCAGCGCGCCGGTGAGCTCATCGAGCACCAGGGGCGGACGGATCTCGCGGAGTGGTCCGACCTGCTGTCGCTGCACTTCGAGCAGGCGCGCGATCACGCGAAGACGTGGCGCTACGCGGCCATCGCGGCGGCGCGGGCGCGCGTGCAGTGGGCGCCTGCCGACGCGTGCACGCTGTACCGCCGGGCGCTGGGCGCGGCACGCGCGCTCGGCGTCGCCGACACCGAACTGGCCTCGACGTACGAGGAGCTCGGTGACTGCGCGGAGCTGGCCGGCCGTTATGTCGAGGCCGCCGACGCCTACCGCGAGGCCCGTGCGCGGGTGGGCGAAGACCCGGTGCACACCGCCGAGCTGTGCCGCAAGGAGGGCTGGGTCCGCGAGCGGTCCGGCCGGTACTCGGCCGCGCTGCGGTGGTACCGGCGCGGCCTCGACGCGCTCGGCGACGCGGACGACGACGCGCTCATCCGCACGCAGCTGGTTCTCGCCGAGGGCGCCGCGCGGCTGCGGCAGGGCCGCTACCGGCAGGCCGTGCCGTTGCTGCACGCCGCAGTGCAGGGCGCGCAACGGCACCAGGACGAGGCCACCCTCGCGCACGCGTACTACCTGCTCGACTGGGCGTACACGGACCTGGGCAGCGACGAGGCGCTGCACTATCGCGAGCTGTCGCTGCCGATCTACCAGCGGCTCGGCAACCTCGCGCGCGAAGGTGTCGTCGTCAGCAACCTCGGCATCGACGCCTACTTCGAAGGGCGATGGGCGGACGCGGTCGAGCTGTACGAACGCGGCCGCGTCGCCTCGACCCGCGCCGGTGACGTCGTCCAGGCCGCGACCGCGGCGAACAACATCGGCGAGGTGTACTCCGACCAGGGCCGGCTCGACGCGGCGGAGACGATGTTCCGCGACGCCCTGGCGACCTGGCAGCGCGCGCCGTTCCCGGTCGGCATCTGGCTGGCGACCAGCAACCTCGGTCGCGTGGCCGCCCGCGGTGGACGGTTCGCCGAGGCCGCCGAGCTGTTCGCGAAGGCGCGTGAGGGCTTCGGCGTCATCGGCGCGGACGGGTACGTCGTCGAGACCCGCTCGCGCGAGGTCGAGCTGCACGCGCTCGCCGGCGAGCCCGCGGCCGCGGACGCGCTGGCCGTGGAGACGCTGGAGCGGGTCCGGCGCCTCGGCGGCCTCGGCCACCTGACCGTCATGCTGCTGCGGCTGCGCGGCTACGCGGCCGCGCAGCGCGGCGATCACGCACTCGCGGCGCGGCTGCTGCAGGAATCCCTTGCCGCGGCTGGGGACTCCGGCCTGCTGTTCGAGCGCGCGCTGACGCTCGAGGCGCTCGGACGCGTCCTGGACGGCGCCGAGGGCGAGGCGCACCGCGGCGCCGCCACGGACCTGTTGCAACGCCTGGACGTCGTCCGGACACCGCACTTCCCGCTGCCGACAACAGAGAAGGTGATCGAGGTATGACGGGCTTCTTCGACTACGGGGCCGCCGGGGCCGCCGAGCCACAACCGGTGGCGGACGACACCGAGACGGTGTTGGCCGGGCTCGACGAGCAGGACTGGCAGCAGATCCGCGAACACGCCGAGATCCGGCGCTACCGCGCGGGCGAGGTCGTGATCGAGGAGGGCGGCACGGATCGCGACCTGTTCATCGTGCTGTCCGGCGAGGTCAGCGCGCTCGTGCGCGTCGGGCGGCTGGGAGCGCGCCGGCGGCAGCAGCCGATGCAGACCGGCGCGGTGTTCGGCGAGATCGCGTTCTTCGCCGGCGGGCGGCGTACTGCGGCGATCGTCGCGTCGACCGACGCGGAGTTGCTGCGCCTTCGGTTCGAGAGCTTCCAGAACCTCGCGGCGCAGGACCCGCACTTGGCGCAACGGATCGTGTTCGACCTCGGGCGCGTGCTCGCCGCCCGGCTGGTGCGCGCCGAGCGCGCGGAAGGCACGGAGGCACACCGGTGAGCTCGTCCGCGTTCCCGAACTACCTGCAGGCCCGCCGTCGGGTGCCGATCTGGGCGTGGTGGCCGATCCGGGTCGCCAGTATCGGCGCGTACCTGGCCATCGCCGTCGGCGCGATCGTCCGTCCGGCCGGCGGGCTGTTCGCGTTCTGGTCCGTCGTCATCCCGACCCTGCCGCTGCTGTTCTTCGTCGCGCCCGGCCTGTGGCGCAACATCTGCCCGCTCGCCGCGGCGAACCAGACGCCGCGCGTGTTGCGCTTCTCCCGCGCGTGGAACCCGCCGCGCGTGGTCCGCGAGCGCGGCTACGTCCTCGCCGTCGTCCTGTTCCTCGGCATCGTCGCCGCGCGCAAGCTGCTGTTCAACAGCAACGGCACCGCGCTCGGCGTGCTGCTGCTGATCACGATCGTGACCGCGTTCGGCAGCGGCATGCTGCTCAAGGGCAAGAGCGGCTGGTGCAGCAGCATCTGCCCGCTGCTGCCGGTGCAACGCATCTACGGCCAGACGCCGCTGGTGCTCGTGCCGAACGCGCACTGCCAGCCGTGCGTCGGCTGCGCCAAGAACTGCTACGACTTCAACCCGCGCGTCGCGTACCAGGCCGACATGGGTGACGACGACGCGAAGTGGTCCGCCGCCCGCAAGCTGTTCGCCGGGGTGTTCCCCGGACTGGTCTTCGGCTACTTCACGCTGACCGCGCCCCCGGCGACGTCGGACGGGACCTTCCTGCTGCACCTGGCCGCATCGGTGCTGGTCTCCGCCGGCCTGCTCTTCGCGGCGGACGCGTTCCTGCCCGTGCCCACCAGCCTGCTCGCCGCGCTCTGGGGCGCGGCAGCGATCAACCTCTTCTACTGGTACGGCTCGAAGATCACCGCGCACGCGGTCGACGTCGTGTTCGGCGCGGACGTCCACGCCTGGCTGCCGTGGCTGGTGCGTGCCGTGGTCGCCGCGCTCACCGTCGTGTGGCTGGCCCGGACGATGCAGCTGCGGCGCCGCTACGTCGAGAGCGTGTCGAAGGCGGGACAGGCGCGGGTCGATCTCGCGTCGCTGCGCAAGCGGACCGCCGCGCAGGAATCGTCCAGCAGCGAGCCGGTCGTCGAGTTCGACCCGGACGGCGACCGCGTGGTGGCCGCGGCCGGCGAGACGCTGCTGGAGGTCGCCGAACGCGCCCGGTTGCCGATCGAGGCCGGCTGCCGGCTGGGTGTCTGCGGCGCCGACCCGGTGACCGTGCTCGACGGGTTCGACCGGCTCTCACCCGTCGAGGAGGACGAGGCGAACACGCTGCGCCGACTCGGCCTTGCCGACAACTGCCGGATGGCCTGCTCGGCCAAGGTGCTGGGTGGCTGCACCGTGTCGCTGACCCCGACCAAGGCCAAGCAGGGCGAGGGCGGAACGCCGCTCGCGCCGTACGACATGGACGTCAAGAG
>DASRSS010000148.1:0-2004 GCA_035656335.1 Jatrophihabitantaceae bacterium
GGAAGCCGAGCACGCAGAGCACTCCGATCCCGCCGACCGACCTCGTCGAGGGGCCACCTACGCACCCAGTGGCCACCTACGCACCGAGTGGCCACCTATAACCGGCCACTCGACGCATAACCGGCCACTCGACGCGAAAGTGGCCACTCGCGGGGGAACCCCGGCGGGCCCGGCCGCGGGAGGCCCAGGCGACCGACCTCGTCGAGTGGCCACCTACGCGCCCGGTGGCCACCTACGCACCGAGTGGCCACCTATAACCGGCCACTCGACGCGAAAGTGGCCACTCGCGGAGGGAATCCAGGAACGTGCCCACTCGCGGCGGAGGCCTAGTTCGGGTGGCTCGGTCGGCTTCGGGCGGCGCGAATAGGCGCGAATAGAAACGAATGGATCAGCGCAGGGCGGGAGCCTGGGGGACCAGTCCTTCGGCGTGGGCGCGCCCGAGCAGGGCCTCGATCGCCGCGTAGCCCTCCTCGCCCAGGTCGCGCGTGAACTCGTTGACGTACAGCGCGATGTGCTGCGCCTGCACGTCCGGCGACATCTCGTCGGCGTGTTCGGCCACGAACGCCGCGGACGCAGACGGATCCGCCCAGGCGTACTCGACCGACGCGCGGACGACGGACGCCAGCGCGGACGCGTCCAGCTCGCGCCGGGCGAGGATCGCGCCGAGCGGGATGGGCAGCCCGGTGTCGCGCTCCCACCACTCGCCGAGGTCGGCCAGCGCGTGCAGCCCGTAGGACGGATACGTGAACCGCGCCTCGTGGATCACCAGGCCGGCGTCGTACCGGCCGTCGCGCACCGCCGGCATGATCTGCGTGAACGGGACGACGTCGATGCGCGCCGGCCGCTGCCCGGCGGCCCACAGTCGGAACAGCAGGTACGCCGTCGAACGTTCGCTCGGGACGGCGACCGTTCGCCCGTCGAGCGATGGAACGTCACCGCGCGTGAGCACGAGCGGACCGCAGCCGCGGCCCAGCGCGCCGCCGCTCGGCAGCAGCGTGTACTTGTCCAGTAGCCACGGCAGCGCCGCGTAGGAAACCTTCACCACGTCGAACTCGCCGCGCTCGGCGGCCGTGTTCGTGACGTCGATGTCGGCGAACGTGATCTCGGTTTCCGGCGCGCCCTCGATCAGGCCGTGGGTCCACGCGTGGAAGACGAATGTGTCGTTCGGGCAAGGGGAAAAGGCGAGCTTCACGGCATCCATCCTTGCGCGTGCACGCAAACCGCCGACACCGCCCCACCCAGGGCGGCCAGCGCGTCCGGGATCGGCCACGCGTCCCGGTCGCGCGGCCCGACGACGTTGCTGATCGCGCGCAGCTCCGCGAACCGCACCCCGTGCCGGACCGCCGCCGCGGCCACCCCAGCGCCCTCCATCGCCTCGGCGACCGCGTCCGGGTAGCGGGCGATTAGCTGCTCGGCCGTCGCGGCGGTGCCGGTGACGGTGGCGACGGTCAGGACGGTGCCCAGCCGGCCGCCGGTCACGTCCGCGAGCTCGATCGCCAGCTGCGGGTCGACGTCGTAGCGCTCGCCGCCGAAGCCGAGTTCGGACAGCGGGACGAAGCCGTCCGCGGATTCCGCGCCCAGGTCGGCGAACACGGCGGACGACGCCACCGCGATCGCGCCGGGATCCAGCGGCGCGAACCCGCCGCCGATGCCCGCCGCGAGGACGAGGTCGTAACCGCCCGCCGCCAGCTCGGCGGACGCGGCGGCCGCAGCCGACGCGGGCCCGACGCCGCCGACCAGCAGCGACACGTCCGGCGAGGCCACCTCCGTCGAGGCCGCGTCCAGCGCGGCGGCGATGGCGGCGCGTTCGGCCTCGACCGCGGTGACGATCAGCAGCCGGGCCATCAGCGGGATCAGTCGGTGACGACGATGCGCGCGACCCAACTGCCGGTCGCCTTGTTGGTGCCCTGCGGCGCCTCGGTGACGATCAGGTAGTAGTCGCCGCTGCCGATCGGAACCTGCACGCGGGTGTTGTGCCGGTCGTGGATCACCGGCGAGGACGTG
>DASRSS010000149.1:0-18636 GCA_035656335.1 Jatrophihabitantaceae bacterium
CCAGCGGCCGCGCACCGTCGGCGTGCTGCTGGTGCGCCGTGGCGGCCACGCGGCTGGGGTGTTCGCGGGCGCCGAGCTGGTCGCGTCCAAGGTCGGCTCGAGCTACGTGCAGAGCAACACCAAGGCCGGCGGCTGGTCGCAGCAGCGGTACGCGCGCCGTCGCGCGAACCAGGCCAGCGCAGCGTTCGCCGAGGCCGCGGACGTCGCCGCGCGGATCCTGCTGCCGCGGCTGGACGATCTCGACGCGCTGGTCTGTGGCGGTGATCGGCTGGCCGTCGACGCCGTGCTGGCCGACCAGCGGCTGGAGCCGTTGCGGCCGCTGGTCACCGGCGGCCTGCTGCCGGTGCCGGATCCGCGGCTGAAGGTGCTGCAGGCGACGCCGGAGCAGTACACGGCCGCGCGCATCCGCCTCGACCCGTGAGTCCCCCCTCGGGTGACGGATTCTCATGATCGGAGACGGGATATTCGCCGTCTCCGATCATGGAGATACGTCACTCGGCGAGCGAGCTGGGTAACGGCCAGCAGCTCGGGCGCCCGCCGCGACAGCAGGCCTCGGACGTCCGTCACCACCTCGTCCAGCCGGCTGAACGCGTGAACGGACGTGTAGGTGCGGACCTCCCAGTCGTCTCGCTGCAGGTCGAGCAGCCGGGTGGAGTCCTTACGCATCCTGGGGACGGTGCCGTGGTCCGCGCCGTTGTATTCCAGCGCGAGTTTCGCTTCCCGATAGTGCAGATCCGGTTCGGCCAACCATTGCCCCCATCGATCATGCACCGCCTCGTTCACACGCGGCTCGGGCAGACCGCCCAGCACCAGCGCGCAGCGGATCCGCGACTCGGGGCGTGAGCGCGACCTCGCGTTGAGGAGGCCGGCGGCGATCCGGCCCCGGCGAACCCCGCGCAGGTGGGAGGCCGCGGCCGCGTAATCGCGCAGTTCATCGGCCGTCGCACCAAGCTGCAAGGCGCGATCACCAGCGGCGACGAGGTCGTGGAGGCCGAGGAGCGACGCCAGGTCCAGCCAGGTCCGGGCCAGCGATGTCACTGGCAGACCGCGTTCGACGACAACCTCGGCCGGGTCGAGATTGCGGCGGTGCGCAACCACGGCGCGCCGCTGCACGCTGGTCGTGTAGCGGCTGCCGTTGACGGTTGCCGGGCTGGTGACTTCGACGCCGTCGAATCGCGGGATCCATAGCCCCCAAAGCTGCGCGGCGGTGCGATGGCTGAACACCGTGTCGTCGGGCATCGACGCGAGCCCTTCGGCGAGCGCCTGCACGTCCACGTCCTGCGTAGTCTCGGGCTCGTGATCGGGAAATGTCGTGCTCATCGCCCCAGGATTGCGCCCATCGATCACTCCGACCCGGTTATCCACAGCGCGAAACTGCGCCGGTTGACTCGGGTGACGAATCGCGAAGATCAGAGACGTGATATTTCCCGTCTCTGATCTTGGAGATCCGTCACCCGGTAAGGGGACGGGCGGCGTTAGCGCTTTCGGCGCGGATGGAAGGATGGACGGTGACCGGGTAGAGCGCACCAGGGGGTAACCAGTGAGCGAGCAGCCGACGACCGCACTCACCGCGCTCCCTGCCTGGGCCCAACTGCGCGAGCACCACGCCGAGCTGCGCAGCACCCATCTGCGTGACCTGTTCGCCCAGGATCCGCAGCGCGGCGAGCGGCTCACTGCCGAGGCCGTCGGCATCTACCTCGACTACTCGAAGAACCGCGTCACCGACGAGACGCTGCGCCTGCTGCTCGAGCTGGCCGAGCAGAGCGGGCTGCGCGAGCGCATCGACGCGATGTTCGCCGGCGAGAAGATCAACGTGACCGAGGACCGCGCCGTGCTGCACGTGGCGCTGCGCGCGCCGAAGTCCGAATCGATCAAGGTCGACGGCATGGACGTCGTGCCCGGAGTGCACGAGGTGCTCGGTCGCATGGGCGACCTCGCGGAGCGGATCCGCGCGGGTCGCTTCCTCGGTCACACCGGCAAGCCGATCCGCAACATCGTGAACGTCGGCATCGGCGGTTCGGACCTCGGACCGGTCATGGCGTACGAGGCGCTGCGCCACTACAGCAAGCGCGAGCTCACGTTCCGCTTCGTGTCGAACGTCGACGGCACCGACTTCGCCGAGGCCACGCGCGATCTCGACGCGGCCGAGACGCTGTTCATCATCTCGTCCAAGACGTTCACCACGCTGGAGACGATGACGAACGCGGCGACCGCGCGCCAGTGGGTGCTGGACGAGCTCGGCGACAAGTCCGCGATCGCCAAGCACTTCGTCGCCGTGTCGACGAACACCGAGGCCGTCGAGGCGTTCGGCATCGACGTGATGAACATGTTCGGCTTCTGGGACTGGGTCGGTGGCCGCTACTCGATGGACTCGGCCATCGGCCTGTCCACGATGATCGCGATCGGCGTGCAGGGGTTCACCGAACTGCTCGCCGGGTTCCACGACATGGACGAGCACTTCCGCACCGCGCCGTTCGAGCAGAACCTGCCGGTGCTGCTGGGCCTGCTCACCGTCTGGTACACGGACTTCTTCGGCTCGCAGACCCAAGCGGTGCTGCCGTACGACCAGTACCTCAAGCGCTTCCCGGCGTACCTGCAGCAGCTGACCATGGAGTCCAACGGCAAGCACGTCACGCTGACCGGCGAGGCCGTCGACTACGCCACCGGGCCGGTCTACTGGGGCGAGCCGGGCACGAACGGGCAGCACAGCTTCTACCAGCTGATCCACCAGGGCACCGAGCTGATCCCCTGCGACTTCATCGGCTTCACGCACTCGCTCAACCCGCTACCGGCGGCGAGCGGCGGCAGCCATCACGACCTGCTGACCGCGAACGTCTTCGCGCAGACCGAGGCGCTCGCATTCGGCAAGACCGCCGAGCAGGTCGCCGCCGAGGGGACGCCGGAGTGGCTCGTGCCGCACCGGGTGTTCGAGGGCAACCGTCCGTCCAACACGCTGCTGCTCGACCGGCTCACCCCGCGCGCGCTCGGCTCGTTGGTCGCGCTGTACGAACACAGCGTGTTCGTGCAGGGGACGGTCTGGCGCGTCAACTCGTTCGACCAGTGGGGCGTCGAGCTCGGCAAGGTGCTCGCCAAGAAGGTGGCCGACGAGCTGTCGTCCACCGCGGAACCGGAGCTGTCCCACGACAGCTCCACCAACGCGCTGATCCGTCGCTACAGAGCAGCGCAGGCACAACAGAAGGAGTCTTGATGCAGCTCGGCATGATCGGTCTGGGCCGGATGGGCGCGAACATCGTCCGCCGGATCATGCGGGACGGGCACAGCGCCGTCGCGTTCGACACCAATCCGGACGCCGTCGCGACGCTGGCCGGTGAGGGCGCCGTCGGCGCGAACACGCTGCAGGAGTTCGTCGCCGCGCTGGAGAAGCCGCGCGTCGCCTGGGTGATGATCCCTGCCGGCATCACCGACAAGGTGGTGCAGCAGCTGGCCGACCTCATGGAGGACGGCGACATCATCATCAACGGCGGCAACTCGAACTACCGCGAGGACGTCGACCGGGCGAATGCCTTGCGCGACAAGGGGATCTCGTACCTGGACGTCGGCACGAGCGGTGGCGTGTGGGGGCTGGAGCGCGGCTACTGCCTGATGATCGGCGGCGAGGACAGGGCCGTCCAGCACTGTGCGCCGCTGTTCGAGTCGATCGCGCCCGGTGCGGGTGACGTGCAGCGGACCCGCGGCCGCAGCGGCGACCCGACACCAGAGGAGCAGGGCTGGCTGCACTGCGGGCCGCCCGGTGCCGGCCACTTCGTCAAGATGGTGCACAACGGCATCGAGTACGGCGTCATGGCCGCGTACGCCGAGGGGCTGAACGTGCTCGAGCACGCCGACGCCGGGCTGACCGAGCAGGAGCACTCGGCGGAGATCACGCCGCTGGACCAGCCGCAGTACTACCAGTACGACCTGGACATCGCGAAGATCACCGAGGTGTGGCGGCGCGGATCGGTGATCGCGTCCTGGCTGCTCGACCTCACCGCGGACGCGCTGTACGGCAACCCGACCCTCGAGGGCATCGCCGGGCGCGTGTCCGACTCCGGCGAGGGACGCTGGACGGTCAAGGCCGCGATCGACGAGGGCGTTCCGGTGCCCGTGCTGTCGGCCGCGCTGTTCGCGCGCTTCTCCAGCCGCGGCGAGGCCGTGTACGCGGACAAGCTGCTGTCCGCCATGCGCAAGGAGTTCGGCGGCCACGTCGAACTCCCGACGGGCGAGTAGCCGCTCAGGCTGGGTGCTCGGCCTTGTCGCCGGCCCACTGGACGTGGAACACGCCGTCGCGGTCGACGCGCCGGTAGGTGTGCGCGCCGAAGTTGTCGCGCAGTCCCTGGATGAGCGCGGCCGGCAGCCGCTCGGCGCGCAGCCCGTCGTAGTAGGCGAGCGAGGACGAGAACGCGGGCGTCGGGATGCCGGCCAGCGCCGCCTTCGCCACGACCCGGCGCCACGCGTCGACCCCGTCGCGCACGGCGTCGGCGAAGTACGGTGCGACGAGCAGCGACGGCAGCGTCGGATCGTCCGCGTACGCCTCGCGGATCCGGTCCAGGAAGCGCGCGCGGATGATGCAGCCGCCGCGCCAGATCGTCGCCATCGCGCCGCGGTCCACGTCCCAGCCGTACTCGGCCGAGCCCGCGGTGATCAGGTCGAAGCCCTGCGCGTACGCGACGACCTTGGACGCGTACAGCGCGCGGCGGACGTCCTCGACGAACGCGTCGCGATCGTCCACGTCGAGCGAGCCCAGATCGGTTCCGAACGTCGCACGCGCCGGTCCGCGCTGCTCGGCGTGACCGGACAGCGAGCGTGCGAACGTCGCCTCGGCGATGCCGGTGATCGGCACGCCGAGGTCCAGCGCGGTCTGCACGGTCCACCGGCCGGTGCCCTTCTGCTCGGCCTCGTCGCGCACGATGTCGACGAACGCCCGGCCGGTGCCCGGATCGCCCTGCGCCAGCACGTCCGCGGTGATCTCGATCAGGAACGACTCGAGGTCGCCGGCGTTCCAGGTGCGGAACACGTCCGCCAGTTCGGCAGGTGTCGCGGCGAGGCCGGTGCGCAGCAGGTCGTACGCCTCGGCGATCAGCTGCATGTCGGCGTACTCGATGCCGTTGTGCACCATCTTGACGAAGTGCCCGGCGCCGTCCGCGCCGACGTGCACGCAGCACGGTGTGCCGTCCACCTGCGCGGCGATCGACTCGAAGATCGGGCCGAGCTTCTCGTAGGACTGCGTGGAGCCGCCGGGCATGATCGACGGACCGAGCAGCGCGCCCTCCTCGCCGCCGGAGACACCGCAGCCGACGAAGTGCACGCCGTGCTCGCGCAGCGCCGCCTCGCGCCGCCGGGTGTCGGCGAAGTGCGCGTTGCCGCAGTCGATGACGATGTCGTCCCTGTCCAGCAACGGGACCAGTTCGTCGATCACGGCGTCCGTCGGGCCGCCCGCCTTCACCATGACGATCACGGCACGCGGGCGCTTGAGCGAGGCGACGAAGTCGGCCGTCGACTCGCTGCCCATGAACGTCCCCTCCGAGCCGTGCTCCTCGAGCAGGCTGCGAGTGCGCTCGACCGACCGGTTGTGCAGCGCGACCACGTGGCCGTGCCGCGCGAGGTTGCGGGCCAGGTTGCGGCCCATGACCGCCAGGCCGGTGACGCCGATGTCCGCGTTCGCAGAATTCGTCATGGCCACACCCTATTGGCGCGGTCTAGCGTCACGGGCGAGCCAGAGGGGGAGCACTATGCCGGACGTCGAGATCACCGTGCGCGGCACCGCGACCGCGACGCACCCGCCGGAGTTCGCGACCGTGTACCTGTCCGCGTCGGCGCAGGGTTCGGAGCGCGCCGAGGTGCACGAGCGAACCGAGGTGGCGGCCAAGGCGATCACGGAGGCGATCACGCCGCTGGTCGACGCGGACAACGGCCCGATCACCCAGTGGTGGAGCGAGCAGCTGCGCGTGGACAGCTACCGCGAGTTCGACGGCCGCAAGGATCGCGCGGTGCTGATGCACCGGGCCGAGGTGACGTTCCGGGTCCGGTTCGGCGGCAGCGCAGCCGGGACGGGCGGGTTCGCGCGGCTCGGGGCGTGGCTCGGCACGGTGATCGCCGTCGACGACGTCGAGGTCCGGCACACCGAATGGGAGTTGAGCGATTCGACGCGCGAGCGGCTGACCGAGCAGGTGCGCAGCGCGGCCGTGCGGGACGCGCAGGAGCGGGCGGCCGGTTACGCGCGGGATCTCGGGCTGACCACGGTTCGCCCCGTTGCTGCCGCGGACCCCGGACTGCTGGGTAGGTCGGTCGAGCACGGCGGCGCCGTGGCGCTGGCTGGCGCCAGATTTCCGAGCTCGTCTCGCGGCATGGACGTCAGCTTCGCTCCCGAGGACATCGAGGTCCGCGTGGCGGTGGACATGCGCTTCCTCGCCGGCTGATACGGCAGGATGGCGGCCGTGGAGATCTGGGTGAACTCGGCCTGCTCGAAGTGCCGGTCCGCGCTGTCGATCCTGGACGAGGCCGGCGTCGCCTACACGGTGCGCCGCTACCTGGACGACCCGCCGACCGCGTCCGAGCTCGCCGACGTGCTGGACCGGTTGGGTTTGGAGCCGTGGGACATCACCCGCACCGGCGAGGACGCGGCAAAGGAGTTGGGCCTGAAGGACTGGCCCAAGGACGCCGCCAACCGCGACCGCTGGATCGAGGCGCTCGCCGCGCACCCCAAGCTCATCCAGCGCCCGATTCTCACAGCAGATGACGGGACGACCGTGGTCGGGCGCTCCGAGGACGCCGTCCGCTCGGTCATCCGGTAGTCGCTACGTTGGGGCTATGACCCAACTTCGTGGCAGCGTGGCCATCGTCGGCGGACGAATCGTGACCGGCACCGGGGACAGCATCGAGAACGGCACCGTGCTGATCACCGACGGGGTGATCACGGCCGTCGGCCGCGACGTCGGCGTCCCGGACGGGGTCGAGGTCGTCGACGCGGTCGGCCGCTGGGTGCTTCCCGGCTTCGTGGACGCGCACGCGCACGTCGGCGTGGCCGAGGAGGGCGAGGGCCGGGCCGGCGACGACGTCAACGAGATGACCGACCCCAACGGGGCCCGGATGCGGGCGCTGGACGCGATCAACCCGACCGAGCTCGGCTTCAGCGACGCGCTGTCCGGCGGAGTGACGACGGTCGTCGTCAAACCCGGCAGCGGCAATCCGATCGGCGGCCAGACCGTGGCGGTCAAGACGTGGGGCCGCATCGTCGACGAGATGGTGGTCAAGTCGCCGACGAGCGTGAAGAGCGCGCTCGGCGAGAACCCCAAGCGGGTCTACGGCGACAAGAAGCAGCTGCCGTCGACCCGCCAGGGCGTGGCCGCGGTGATCCGCGACGCTTTCACCAAGGCGCAGGACTACCGCGCCAAGCGGGACGCCGCCGCGGCCAAGGGCGACCCGTTCGACCGCGACCCGACGTGCGAGGTGCTCGTCCGCGTCCTGGACGGCGAGCTGCCGTGGTGCCAGCACACGCACCGCGCCGACGACATCGCCACCGCGATCCGGCTCGCCGACGAGTTCGGCTACCGGCTGATCGTCAACCACGCCACCGAGGGCTACCTGATCGCGGACGTGCTGGCCGAGCGCGGCATCCCGTGCATCGTCGGGCCGATGTTCACCACGCGCTCGAAGGTCGAGCTGCGGCTGCGCACGCTGGCCAACCCGGGCGTGCTCGCGGCCGCCGGCGTGCAGGTCGCGCTGACCACGGACCACCCGGTGGTGCCGATCAACTTCCTGGTGCACCAGGCGACGCTGGCGGTCAAGGAGGGGATGGCGCGCGAGGACGCGCTGCGGGCGCTCACCGTCAACCCGGCGCAGATGATGGGGCTGGGCGACCGGCTCGGCGCGCTCGCGCCGGGGCTGGACGGCGACGTGGTGATCTGGGACGGCGACCCGCTGGACGTGATGAGCCGGGCGCTGCAGGTCTTCGTCTACGGCGTGCCGGTGTACGAATGGCGCGACGGGACGGGCGTCACCCGTGAGCGCTACCGGCACGCTTGACAGCTGACCTACCCTGGCAGGACTGACCGCGGGGGTCTCTCGCGCCGTCCTCGGGGGAACCGACGGCGCCCTCATCACGGGACCGCCATGTCACGGATCTGGCCGTCGGCCGCGCAGGCCGTCAAGCACGCGCGCCGTACCGCACGCGCGCCGCTGCACTGGGATCCGTACACCCACGTGCTGTCGCGGTTCACCTTCGGGCCCACGCCGTCCGACCGTCGGTACCTCGCCGAGCACGGCATCGACGCGTGGTACCGGTCCGAGCTGCGCGCCGCGCGCGAGTGCCCGGGCTACCAGGGGAACGCCAAGGTCGCGGCGCAGGGGCCGCTGCTGACCAAGACCCCGGCGCAGACGCGCGCGTGGCTCAAGGCGCACGGCAACGAGTACGACTGGAACGCGATGGACCAGCTGACCCAGGTCACGCTCGGCCTGCAGGCGTGGAGCCGGGCGCAGCTGTTCGAGACGCTGGTCGACTTCTTCAGCAACCACCTGAACGTCTCGAACCACAACGGCGATGTGTGGACGACGCGGCACGGCTACGACCACGACGTCATCCGCCGCCACGCCCTCGGGACGTTCACGGACATGCTGCTTGCGTCCGCGCGGCACCCGGCGATGCTGCTGTTCCTGAACCTGGCCGAGTCGACCAAGGCTGCGGTCAACGAGAACTACGGCCGCGAACTGCTCGAGCTGCACACCGTCGGCCTCGTCTACAGCGAGAGCGACGTCAAGAACGCCGCGAGACTGCTCACCGGCCGGACCATCGACGACGACTTCAACTACCGCTACGACGCGTCCAACCATCCGACCGGACCGATCGCGGTCCTCGGCTTCCGGCACGACAACGCGCGCGCGTCCGACGGCGAGTCCGGCGGCGACGCGCTGCTGCGCTACCTCGCCCGGCATCCGGCGACGGCGTCGCACCTGGCGCGCAAGCTGTGCGTGCGCTTCGTGTCGGACGCCCCGTCGCGGGCGCTGGTCTCCGCGGTCGCCGACGCGTACCTCGAGCACGGCACCGCGATCCTGCCGATGATCACGACGATCCTGCACTCGCAGGAGTTCTGGGAGAGCCGTGGCTGCAAGGTGCGCCGGCCGGCGGAGAACCTGATCGCGACGGTGCGCGCGCTGGGCACGAAGGTGACCGACATGGGCGCTGCGCTCGAGACGCTGCACTGGATGTCGGCGCAGCTGGGCAACGCTCCGCTGGACTGGCCGGCGCCGAACGGCTACCCGGACACGGCGGAGGACTGGCGCTCGTCCGGCACGATGCTCAACCTGTGGGAGCTGCACCTGGGATTCGCCGACTCGTGGTGGGACGGCTTCGCCAAGTCGGACGCGCGACACCTGTACGGGCACGCGCCACGAACCAGCGGTGAAGCGGTCGACGCGCTCACCCGGCGGCTGACCGGAATGCGGTTCACCCCGACCCATCGCGCCGCGCTGCAGGACTTCCTGGACGAGCCCGCGCGCACCCCGCTTTCGCAATCGACACTGCGCTGGCAGGCCGCCCCGCTCGCCGCGATCATCCTGGACGGACCGCATCATGCCCTGCGATAACACCGAACACCTGCTGCGCGCCGAGGCGTCGCGCGTGGACGCCGAGCTCCGCGCGCAGGACGCGGCGTGGGGCACGGGCGGATGGACCCGGCGCCGGTTCATCGCCGGTGCCGGGATGGTCGGCGTGGCCGCGTTCGCGAGCCAGCTCGTCACGACCCGCGTCGCGTACGCCGCCACCGCGCCGGGCGCGACAACCGCCCCGACCAACACCTTGATCACGATCTTCCTGCGTGGCGCGGCCGACGGACTGCGCATGCTCGTCCCGCGCGCGTCGTCACTCGGCGGTGACTACCTGCAGCAGGTGCGCGGCGGGCTGGTTCCGTCCGACGCCGAGCTCATCGCCTTGCCGGGCACGTCCGGCTGGGGTCTGAACGCGGCGGTCAAACCGCTGTACGACCTGCTCTGGCAGACCGGCGAGCTCGCGTTCGTGCCGGCCGTGTCCGCGACTGGCATCTCGCGCAGCCACTTCCAGGCACAGCAGTACGTCGACAAGGGCGGTTCGGACACGGCGACGTCCGGATGGCTCGATCGCGCGCTCGCCCAGCTCGGCCCGGGCACCACGTTCCGCGCCGTCGGCATGGGCACGGCCGAGCCGTTCTCGCTGGTGGGCAGCCAGCGCAAGATCGTCGTCGACTCGCTCAAGAACTTCCAGTTCCCCGGCTGGGACGAGATCCGTCCGCAGTCACAGCGGGCCGTGGCCAAGCTCTACCGCGGAATGGACGGCGTCCTCGGCGCCGACGTGCCCGCGACGATGGCCGCGCTCGCCGAGGCAGGCAAGCTGCGGGCGCGCGCGGGCGTGCGCAACGGCGCGACGTACCCGTCCGGCCCCTTCGCCGGCGCCCTGCAGGATCTCGCGACGATGTTGCACGCGGAGGCGGGCCTGCAGGTGGCCACGATCGACGTCGGTGGCTGGGACACGCACACCGACGAGCGGAGGGACTTCGACCAGCAGCTGGGTGCGACCGCGCAGGCGCTGGCCGCGTTCATGACCGACCTGGGTGCCGCTCGGCGCAAGCGGGTCACGGTCGTGGTGGTCACCGAGTTCGGTCGCCGGGTCGCGATGAACGCGAGCGGCGGCACCGATCACGGACACGGCAGCGTGGCGTGGCTGCTCGGTGGCGGGCTGACCGGTTCCGGTGTACTCGGCAAGTGGGCGCCGCTGGACGCGAGCTCGGAGCAGAACGGCGACGTGCCCGGCCTCAACAACGTGTTCGACGTGCTCGGGGAGCTGGCCCACAAGCGGCTCGGCGTGGGCGCGCTGAGCAAGGTGTTCCCGGGCCACTCCTACGCCCCGCTCGGCGTCGCCCGCTGAGGTGTTGGCCCCGTAGCAGGCGCTCGCACGGCGTGTCCGCCCTGCTACCGGGCCAACAGTGTCAGCCCAGGTCGAGGCCGGGGTACAGCGGGTTCGCCTCGAGCAGCTCGTTCGCGGCGGCGTGCGTCTTCGCGGCCACCCCGTCCGCGAGCGTGTACTTCGCCTTGGACGCCCCACCCGACGCGGCCGCGGTCGGCGTGGTCGACGACAGCACGTCGACGATCAACTCGGCGACCCGGTCGAACTCGGCCGCGCCGAAGCCGCGCGACGTGAGCGCGGGCGTGCCGATGCGCACGCCGGACGTGTACCAGGCGCCGTTCGGGTCGCGCGGGATCGCGTTGCGGTTGGTGACGATGCCGGCGTCCAGCAGCGCCGACTCGGCCTGGCGGCCGGTGAGCCCGAACGTCGAGACGTCGATGAGCGCGAGGTGGTTGTCGGTGCCGCCGGTGACCAGCCGCGCGCCGCGCCGCATGAGTCCCTCGGCCAGCGTGACGGCGTTGTCGGCGACGTTCTGCGCGTAGCTGCGGAACATCGGCTGGCGCGCCTCGGCGAGCGCGACCGCCTTGGCGGCCATGACGTTTCCGAGCGGCCCGCCGAGCACCATCGGGCAGCCGCGGTCGACGGCGTCCGCGTATTCGGGCTGGCACAGAACCAGGCCGCCGCGCGGGCCGCGCAGCGACTTGTGCGTGGTCGTGGTCGTGACGTGGGCGTGCGGCACCGGGTCGAAGTCGCCGGTGAACACCTTGCCGGCAACCAGTCCGGCGAAGTGCGCCATGTCGACCATGAGCGTCGCGCCGACCTCGTCCGCGATCTCGCGCATCTTCGCGAAGTTGACCCGCCGCGGGTACGCGGAGTAGCCGGCGATCAGCACGAGCGGACGGAACTCGCGAGCCTTCGCGGCCACGTCGTCGTAGTCGAGCAGCCCGGTCTCGGGGTTCGTGCCGTACGAGGACTGGTGGAACATCTTGCCGCTGATGTTCGGCCGGAACCCGTGCGTGAGGTGGCCGCCGGCGTCCAGGGACATGCCGAGCGCGCGCTGATCGCCGAGCGCCTTGCGCAGCTGCTGCCAGTCGTCCTCGGACAGGTCGTTGACGTGCTTGGCGCCTGCCTGCTCGAGTGCCGGGGACTCGATGCGCTGCGCGAGGATCGCCCAGAACGCGACGAGGTTCGCGTCGATGCCCGAGTGCGGCTGGACGTACGCGTGCGGCGCGCCGAACAGCGCCTTGGCGTGGTCGGCGGCGAGCTGCTCGACGGTGTCGATGTTCTGGCAGGCCGCGTAGAAGCGGTGCCCGATGGTGCCCTCGGCGTACTTGTCCGAGAGCCAGTTGCCCATCGTCAGCAGCACGGCGGGGGAGGCGTAATTCTCGCTGGCGATCAGCTTCAGCGACGAGCGCTGATCGGCCAGCTCGGCGCGGATCGCACCGGCGACGTTGGGTTCGACGGCGGCGATGACGTCCAGCGCGTTCTGGTACGCGACGGACGCGGTCTTGACGTCGTACGGCAGGACGTTCTCGTTCTCGGCCACGGCAGCAGCCTAGCCGCAGGAGATTTAGTAGGTCGTCCTACTATTTAGGTATGGCTACCGGGAACCCTGACTTCGACTCCTACCGGCTCACCGACGAGCAGAACATGCTCCGGGCGGCCGTCCGCCAGCTCGCCGAGGACCGGATCGCGCCGCACGCCGCGGACGTCGACGAGCAGGCGCGCTTTCCGCAGGAGGCGCACGACGTGCTGGTTGCCGCCGGGTTCCACGCCGTGCACGTACCGGAGGAGTACGGAGGCATGGGCGCGGACGCGATCAGCGCCTGCATCGTGATCGAGGAGGTCGCACGGGTGTGCGCGTCGTCCTCGCTCATCCCCGCGGTGAACAAGCTCGGCAGCCAGCCGGTGATCCTGTCCGGCTCCGACCAGCTGAAGAAGGAGGTGCTGACCCCGCTCGCGGCCGGCAACGCGATGTTCAGCTACGCCCTCTCCGAGCGCGAGGCCGGTTCGGACGCCGCGTCGATGCGCACCCGTGCCGTGCTGGACGGTGACCACTGGGTGCTCAACGGCACGAAGTGCTGGATCACGAACGCCGGCGTCTCGACGTACTACACGGTCATGGCCGTGACCGATCCCAGCAAGGGCGCGAACGGCATCTCGGCGTTCGTCGTGCACAAGGACGATCCAGGCTTCTCGGTCGGCGCCAAGGAGCGCAAGCTCGGCATCAAGGGCAGCCCGACACGGGAGATCTACTTCGAGAACTGCACGATCCCAGCGGAGCGGATCGTCGGCGACCCCGGCACCGGGTTCAAGACGGCGCTGCGCACGCTGGACCACACCCGGCTCGCGATCGGCGCGCAGGCGCTCGGCATCGCACAGGGCGCCCTGGACGCGGCCGTCGGCTACGTCAAGGAGCGCAAGCAGTTCGGCAAGCGCATCGCGGACTTCCAGGGCATCCAGTTCATGCTGGCCGACATGGCGATGCGCGTAGAGGCCTCGCGCCAGCTCGTCTACGCGGCCGCCGCCCGTGCCGAGCGGGACGAGCCGAACCTGACGTTCACGTCGTCGGCGGCCAAGGTGTTCGCGTCCGACACCGCGATGTCCGTGACCACCGACGCGGTCCAGCTGTTCGGTGGCTACGGCTTCACCCAGGACTTCCCGGTCGAGCGGATGATGCGGGACGCGAAGATCACCCAGATCTACGAGGGCACCAACCAGATCAACCGCATGGTGATGGCCCGCAACCTGCTGAAGTAGCGCACCCTGGGCGGAGCCGCCGGGCTAGACTTGCCGCGACGGCGGAGGGGCCCGCCGACAACCGCCTGGACCCGCTGAACTCCCTGGCTCTCGGGTACACGCCAACGGTCCCTACCTCACGCCAACCACGGAGGTAGTCATGCGGCGCGCCAGTGATGCCCGTCCGGACGACGCTCGTTCCCATGCCGACCCGGCTGTTTCGCCGGGCCCGCCGCACATCATCGACTCCGACGTCGACCTGCACGACCCCGCGCAGCGCGCCGAGACGCGCCCGCGCGAGTGGGATCTGCTCGCCGCGATGGCGGCCGGCGGCGTGGCGGGCGCCGAAGCCCGCTACGGCCTCGGGATCGCGTTCCCCCATGCGGACAACGCGATCGCGTGGTCCACGGTGCTGATCAACGCCAGCGGTTGCCTGCTCATCGGTGCGCTGATGGTCGTGCTGCTGGAGCTGGCCCGTCCGCACCGGCTGTGGCGTCCGTTCCTGGGCGTCGGCGTGCTCGGCGGCTACACCACGTACTCGACGTTCGCCGTCGACGCGGTGCGGTTGCTGCACCAGCACCGTCCGGGTGTCGCGCTGGGCTATGTGGTGGTGACGTTCGTGTCGTGTCTAGCCGCGGTGTGGCTGGGCGCCACCGGGACGCGCAGCCTGGCCGTCAGCGCGGCGCGGCAACCCGAGGCGGTGCGGCGGTGATCGCGTTGATGGTCGCGCTCGGTGCCGCGGTCGGCGCACCCGCGAGGTACCTGACCGACCGCGCGGTGCAGAGCCGCCACGACACGCTGTTCCCGTGGGGGACGCTCACGGTGAACGTGCTCGCGTCGCTGCTGCTCGGCGGGTTGGCCGGCGCGGGACGCGACCTGTCGCCGACGGCGATGGCTCTTATCGGCACGGGGTTCTGCGGCGCGCTCAGCACGTTCTCGACGTTCGGCTACGAGACGATGCGGCTGGCGCAGGAACGGTCGCGGTTCTTCGCCGTTGCGAACGTCGCGGTCAGCCTGGCGGCCGGCCTTGGCGCGGCGTCGCTCGGCTGGACGATCGGCGCCGCGCTCGCCTGACCACGGAATCAGTGGTTGCGCAGGGCGTTGACCAGCTCCTTCTTGTTCATCGAGGACCGGCCACTGATGTCGAGGTCGGACGCACGCTTGCGCAGGTCGCTGACGTTCCAGTCCTCGTACGACCCGGACTTGCCGCCGCGCCTGCCGACGCTGCTGCGGCTGCTGTTCGCGGCCGAGTTCGCGATGCGCGCCGACTTCTCCTTCGAGTTGCCCTCGTCGCGCAACTTCTCGTACATCTTCTTGTCCTTGACGCTGGGTCCAGGGCTGCGTCCACCGGGCATGATCTCCTCCTTCGCTCGGATCAGGACTACCCGCCGGCCGGGACCGAGAAACGATCTGCCGGGCCCTGTTCGGCGAGGCGGACGGACGCCTCCAGCATCAGCGCGTGCACGAACGCCTGGGGCAGGTTGCCGCGCAGCTGGTGCTGGTCGGCGTCGAACTCCTCGGTGTAAAGGACGGGCGGGCCGCACGCGGCGCGGGTACGCTCGAACCAGCCCATCGCCTGCACGTCGTCGCCCTGCTGGTGCAGCGCGAGCGCAGTCAGGAACCCGCACAGCAGGAACGAACCCTCGGCGTCCGACAGCGGACGGTCGTTGTGCCGGAACCGGTACGCGTACCCGTTCAGCGTCAGCTCGTCGAGGTAGGCGCGCAGCGTGTTGATCGTGCGCGGGTCGTCCGCCGGCACGGCGCCGCGCAGCGAGGCGAGCAGCAGCGAGCCGTCCAGCCCTGGGTCGTCCGGCGAGCGCTGCCAGCGCCCGGACGGGTGCACGGCGTGGGTCGCCGTGTCGGCGACGATGCGGTCGGCCAGCGCGAGCCAGTTGGCCGCCTTGCTCGCCGACGGACGGGTGCTCGCGATCGCGCGCAGCCCGGCGGCGCAGATCAGCCGGCTGTGCGTCCACGGCCGGTCGTCGATCTCCCAGATGCCCGCGTCCGGCTCCGTCCAGCGCCGGTCGATGGCCGCCGCGGCGACCTCGGCGGCGCGCCAGCCGTCCTCGTCCAGCCGGTCGTGCTTCGCGGCGGCGGCGAGCAGCAGCAGGCTCTCGCCGAACGCGTCCAGCTGGAACTGCTGGTTCACCCAGTTCCCGACCCGGTCGAAGCCGCCGGGATAGCCGGGCAGGTCGAGGTTGTGCTGGTCGGGGACGCGCTCGCCGAGCGTCGTGTACGCGGGGGCGAGCCGGTCGCCGTGCTCGAGCAGCCGGGCGCCGACGAACCGGACGGCGTCGTCGAGCAGCGGGTACGGGCCGGCCGCGGCGACGGCCTGCCCGGTGAAGCACTGGTCGCGGATCCACACGTACCGGTAGTCGTAGTTGCGGCCGGACTCGGCGTGTTCGGGCAGGCTGGTCGTGGCGGCCGCGACCATGCCGCCGCCGTGCGAGGTCAGGCCGCGCAGGACGGCGTACGAGTGCCGCGACGCGCGGGGCGTGAGCGAGTTGTCCAGCCGCGGCAGGGCGTCCTTCCAGGACGATTCGGTCGCCCGCCACGCCCCGACCACGTCGACGGGCTCGTCCGGCAGCGGCTCGTCGGAGATCTCCAGCACCAGGTCGTGGCAGCCGCCGGCGGGCAGGTCGAGCTCGAACGTCAGCGCCTGGTCGCCGCGGCTGCCGGTGGGCCGCGCCTCGCCGGCACCCGTCCACCGCACGTGCAGGTCGCCGGTGCGTCCCGTCCACACCTCGCCGTCGCGGGACAGCGCGGCGAACTGGCGCTTGCCGAACTCGGCGCGCGGCTGCAGCGCGATCTGCACCCGCGCGGGCGCGTCGGTCGCGCGCACCTCCCGCAGCAGGACGGCCCGGTGCTCGTCACCGGGGAACGCCAGCGCCTCGCGGCACTCGACGATGCCGTTGTCGGTCACCCAGCGGCTGCGCCAGATCAGGGTGTCGTCCTCGTAGTAGCCGCCCCAGACGAAGCGCCCGACCGGCGTGACGGCATAGCCGCCGCTGCCGCCGATCAGCGCGGCGAACACGGCGGGGCTGTCCCACCGGGGCGCGCACATCCACACGATGTCGCCGCGCGGGCCCACGACGGCGCCGCGTTCGCCGTCGGCCAGCAGCGAGTACTCCCGCAATACGTGCGGCGGGTTGTTCAGCGGGCCCTTGCCGCGGACGGTGCCGGTCATTGCACGCCCCTGGCAGCGGCGGTGAGCACCCCCGACGCGGTGGCGGTGAGCGCGCTGGCGAGCGCGGCGCGGCGGTAGCGCGGCCGGGCCGCGCACAGCGCGTACATGCTCGCGGCGTGCGTGAGGTCCACCGCCGCGCACGCGGAGACGACACGCCGGCGGGGGAGGACCGTGAGCAGCACGCCCTGGACGACCAGCCTGGCGCCGAGGAAGCGCACGACGTTCTTGGCCGGGATCCGGGGGCCGTGCGTGACCGCTTCCACGACCTGCTCCGGACGCGCAATCAGCGCCAGGCCGGTCAGCGCGTTCACGGCTGCCACCGCTCGGGCCGCCGCGGCCCGACCGCTCATCGGGTCAGCCGTGCGGCCACCGCGCCCGCACCGGCACCGACGAGCCCGACCGCTGCGGCGAGCAGGCCGTGGTGCTGCGACGCCCACAGCTGCGGGTCGTGCGTGTGCGACTCGTCGTCGAACACGCCGTTCGAGCCGAAGTCCTCGCCGTCCTCGCCGTCGGCGGGATTCCACAGATTCGCCGGCGAGTCCGGGTCCTGCTGCTCGTCGGTCTGCTGCGAACCGAAGCCGGTGCGGGCCAGGTAGCGGTCCAGCACGCCGGGCATGATCGCGTTGGCGGCGAGGGTCGCCGCCGTGCTCGAGCCCACCCAGTACTCGCGCCGCTGCGGGTGCTCGGCCGCGTGGACGACCGCCTTCGCGGCGACCTCCGGCTGGTAGATCGGCGGCACCGGCTGTGCGTGCCTGGGCAGCCGGGAGAGCACCCACGAGAACTGTGGCGTGTTGACCGCAGGCATCTGCACCATCGTCACCCGGACGTTGCTCTTCTCGTGCAGCAACTCGCAGCGCAGCGCCTCGTGGAAGCCCTGGATCGCGTGTTTGGCTCCGCAGTAGGCGCTCTGCAGCGGGATGCCGCGGTACGCGAGCGCCGAGCCGACCTGCACGATCGTCCCGCGGTCGCGCGCCTTCATCCGCGGCAGGACGGCCATCGTCGCGTAGACGTAGCCGAGGTAGCTGACCTCGGTGACCCGCTTGAACTCGGCCGGCTTGATCTTGTCGAACGGCGCGAACACCGAGGTGAACGCGACGTTGACCCAGGTGTCGATCGGGCCGACCTCGGTCTCGATCAGGTCGACGACGGCGGCGATCGCGTCCGCGTCCGACACGTCGACCGGCATGGTGATGGCACGGCCGCCGGCGTCCTCGACCTCCCGAGCCGCGCCGGCCAGTCCCTTCTCGCCTCGCGCGAGCAGGACGACGGTGTCTCCACGCCGTCCGAAGGCGCGTGCGCTGGCCCGTCCGATACCTGCGCTTGCCCCGGTGACGACGACGATCTGCGGTGGATTCTTAGGCATGCGGTCACCGTTCCCAGCGGAACGCCAAAGTATGCCCACTGTTTGGGTGAGATGAATTTTGGGGACGACCAGCGGCATGGGAGACACGGTTGCCGACGTCCTGCTTGCCCGTTTGCGGGAGTGGGGTGTGCGCCAGGTTTTCGGGTACCCGGGCGACGGAATCAACGGCCTGCTGGCCGCGTGGGGACGCGCCGGGAACGACCCGCAGTTCGTGCAGGCGCGGCACGAGGAGATGGCCGCGTTCGAAGCGGTCGGCTACGCGAAGTTCAGCCGACGCGTCGCCGTCTGTGCCGCGACGAGCGGCCCGGGCGCGATCCACCTCCTCAACGGTCTCTACGACGCCAAGCTCGACCACGTGCCCGTCGTCGCGATCGTCGGGCAGACCGAGCGCAGCGCGATGGGCGGCTCGTATCAGCAGGAGGTCGACCTGCTCACGCTGTTCAAGGACGTGTGCAGCGACTACGTGCAGATGTGCAC
>DASRSS010000150.1:0-2215 GCA_035656335.1 Jatrophihabitantaceae bacterium
CGCAACCAGGTCGCGGTCACCTCCGCCGCCTTCGTGGGCTTCACCGGCTCGACGCTGGTGATGCCCTTTCTCGCCCTGTACATCCAGGAGCTCGGGGTCACCGATGTCGGTCAGGTCGCGCTCTGGACCGGCCTGACGCTCGGGGCGACGCCGCTCATTACCGCCTTGTGCGCGCCGTTCTGGGGACGCATCGCCGATCGCTACGGCAACAAGATCCTCGTGCAGCGGTCGCTCCTGAGCTTCGTCGTGGTCATGGCCGCGATGGCGTACGCCACGGAGGCGTGGCACCTGTTCGTGCTGCGGGCGCTGCAGGGGTTCGTCGCCGGCTACGGGCCGCTGACCCTCTCGATGGCGGCTGCGTCGGTGCCGCGGGAACGGATGGCCAGCGCAATCGGCACCGTGCAGACCGCGCAGCGAATCGGGCCGACGGTGGGCCCGGTCATCGGGGGCGTGCTCGCCGGCGCGGTCGGCCACCGGCATGCGTTCCTCGTGGCCGCGGCGGTGTACCTGGTCGCGCTGGTCCTGATCACCGTGCTGTACACCGAACCGCCGCGCGCCGCTGGCGTGGCGCGCAGCGCGCGGGTGCGCATGCCGTTCCGGGACATTCTGTCGTTCGAGAACTTCCTGCTCGCGCTCGCGCTGATCCTCGGCACGCAGCTCGTCGAGCGGAGCTTCGAGCCGGTGCTGCCGCTGTACCTGAAGATCGTCGGTTACAGCACCGCGCGGGTCTCCCTCGTCGCCGGCGTGATCTTCTCGACGCTGGCTGTTGCCGGCGCGCTCGGCCACCAGCTCGCGGCGACGCTGCTGCCGCGCATGTCGGCGCGGCGGATCATCGTGCTGGCGCTGCTCGCGGCGGCGGCCGGCCTGTCGATGTTCGCAAGCGTCACGTCGCTCGCGATGCTGATGGCGGGGATGGCGCTCGTCGGCCTCGGGATCGGGACGGCGTCGACCGTCGCGTATTCAGCGGCTGGCGCGGTCGTCCCGCGACACGCGCACGGCGCCAGCTTCGGTCTGCTGACCGGCGCGTCGCTCCTCGGGATGTCGTTCGGTCCCATGCTGGGCGGGCTCGTCGCCGCCCGCAGCATCACCGTCGTGTTCGTGATGGGCGTCGTGACCTTCGGTCTCCTGGCGATCGTCGTCCGGCGGACGATGGTCGTGCGGACGCGGCAGGTGGAATCGCCGATCGAGTCAGACGTCTGACTCGCGGCCCTTGTGCTTGCGGCGGCGCCACGGGCGCTTCGACTTGTCCTCGTGTGCGCCGCCGGTCTGCTTCGGGAGCGGTGCGCGCGGCAGCGCCGGACGGCTGGCTTTTTTCTTCACGGCTCGCATCAGAGGAGACCTGTTTGATTTTCGCAGTGGATGGTTGGGACAATCAAACCCGGACTCCCGTTATCTATGGCCGATCGACGCCCGCCGTCCGCTCCACCCGCTGAACGCGCGGCGCTCGTCGGCCTGGTCACCGGGTCGGCGCGCCGCATCGACGCGGAGCAGTCGCTGGAGGAGCTCGCCGGCCTGGCCGATGCGGCAGGCGCCACCGTCGTGCTGCGCATGCTGCAGGATCGGCCGAAGCCGGATCCCGCGCTCTTCATCGGCAGCGGCAAGGTGGCCGCGCTCGCGGCGGCCTGCGCCGAAGCGGACGTCGGCGTGGTGATCGTCGACAACGAGCTCACGCCGGCGCAGCTGCGGCAGCTCGAAGCGCGGCTCGAGCGCAAGGTCGTGGACCGCACGCAGCTGATCCTCGACATCTTCGCCCGCCGGGCGCGCACGCGCGAGGGCAAGTGGCAGGTCGAGCTCGCGCAGCTCAAGTACCTGCTGCCGCGGCTGGTGGGTTCCGGCGCGGCGCTCTCGCGCCTTGGCGGCGGCATCGGCACGCGAGGCCCGGGCGAGACGAAGCTCGAGACCGATCGCCGGCGGATTCGCGTGCGGATTCAGGCGCTGCAGAAGGACATCGACCAGGTCCGCCAGCGCCGGTCGCAGCTTCGTGAGCGGCGCCACAAGCACTCGGTCCCGACCGTCGCGCTGGTCGGCTACACCAACGCCGGCAAGACGACCCTCTTCAACCGGCTGACGGACGAACGGGCGGTGGCATCGGACGCGCTGTTCGTCACGCTGGACCCGCTCGTCCGGCAGGTGCGGCTGCCCGATCAACGCGAGCTGCTGCTGTCGGACACGGTCGGCTTCATCGACCGGCTGCCGCACGCCCTCGTCGCCGCCT
>DASRSS010000151.1:0-3235 GCA_035656335.1 Jatrophihabitantaceae bacterium
CGTCATCCACAGCGTGCCGTTGCCCGCGGCGTGCCGGTGTCGTGCTTGAATGAGGAGCGAATTACAGCGGTGCAACTTGGCCGTACGACTCACCTCGTCGGCCGACGCCGGCCAGAGGGACGAAGGAGCACGAGGCATGGACTTCGCGCACGCTGCCGCAGTCAACAGCGACGGTGCCGAGGACGCGACCGCCGGCGACGGCTTGAGTAGGCGCGACCGCGAGATCCTGGCCTTCGAGCGGCAGTGGTGGAAGTACGCCGGCGCCAAGGAACAGGCGATTCGCGAGCTGTTCGACATGTCGACCACCCGGTACTACCAGGTGCTGAACGCGTTGATCGACACGCCGGCGGCGCTGGCCGCCGACCCGATGCTGGTCAAGCGGCTGCGCCGCCTGCGCGCGACCCGGCAACGCCAGCGGTCGGCCCGTCGTCTCGGTATCGAGGTCTGAACGGCCGGCAGGCCCGGACCAGCCGCCTTCAGGCCCGCAGGCGGCGGCGCGAGCGACTGGCCGGCATCGCGCTGGCCGTCCTGGGTGTCGTAGTTCTCGTCGTCGCGATCATCGCGCTGCATGGTCCCGGTGGGCACAGCGTCAAGGCGGGCAGCCGCGTCCCGGGCAGTTCGCCGGCCGCGTCCCACACGGCGAAGGCGCATCCTGGGCACGGTTCGAAGTCGGCGGGTACGTCGCGCAGTCCCAGTAGCGGCGCGAGCTCGTCCAGCAGCCCGGCGCGCGAACCCCTGGTCGTCCTGAACAACACCACGATCACCGGGCTCGCGAAGCAGGCGGAGCAGACCTTCGAGCAGGGCGGCTGGACGGTCACGGCCGCGAACAACTACCAGAACGACATCCTGTCCACGTGCGCCTACTACGACCCGTCCGTCGCCGGCGCGAAGGCCGCGGCCGAGGCGCTGCAGCGACAGTTCCCGGGCATCAAGCGGGTCGAACCGCAGTTCGCCGAGCTGGCGTCGTGGCACAGCCCGATCGTGGTGATCCTGACCCCGGACTGGGCCACGTCCTGACTCCTCCGCGATGATCATGGCCGTAACCCCCGGATCCGGGGGTTACGGCCATGATCATGAGCGGTAGCGGACGGTCGCGACCCGCCGTGAAAGCCCCTCGGCCGGATGTGTCAAGATTGACGCCGAAGCACAACTGAATACGCACGCTCATCCAGAGGGGCAGAGGGACCGGCCCGACGAAGCCCCGGCAACCGTGCGTGATCTTCTCTTCGTCCGTCGTGACGCGAGGCCGTTCGCGCAGCTGGTGCCAACTCCGGCCCGGGGATTCCCCGGGAAAGATGAGGAGAAAGGCCTCGCCATGACTGCTGTCGCAGACCGTCCCACCCTCCCGTCGCCCGCGTCCGGGCTGATCTGTCGCAACTGCGGCGCCCAGTTCCGGCTCGGCGCGCAGCACGCCTGCTTCGAGTGTTTCGGCCCGCTCGAGATCGGTTATGACGCCGACGCGCTCGCCGCCGTTACGCGCGCCGACATCGAGGCCGGCCCGCACTCGCTGTGGCGGTACGCGCCGCTGCTGCCCGTCGGCCAGAACCCCGAGACGCGCGTCGAGTCCTTCACCGGCATGACGCCGCTGATCCGTGCCGACCGGCTGGGCGAGGAGCTCGGCTTCACCGCGCCGCTGTGGGTCAAGGACGACTCGGCGAACCCCACGCACTCGTTCAAGGACCGCGTCGTGTCGGTCGCGATCACGGCGGCCCGCGAGCTGGGCTTCGAGCGGATCGCGTGCGCGTCCACTGGCAACCTGGGCAACTCGGTGGCCGCGCACGCCGCGCGCATCGGCATGCCGTCGATCGTCTTCGTGCCGTCCGACCTGGAGGCGCCCAAGATCGTCCAGTCGGCGATCTACGGCGGCACGCTGGTCGGCATCGAGGGCTCGTACGACGACGTGAACCGGCTGTGTTCCGAGCTGTCCGAGACGGACGAGTTCGAGAAGACCGGCTTCGTGAACGTGAACGTCCGCCCTTACTACGCCGAGGGATCCAAGACGCTGGGCTTCGAGGTCGCCGAGCAGCTGGGCTGGCGACTGCCCGGCCAGTACGTCGCACCGATGGCATCCGGCTCGATGCTGACGAAGATCAACAAGGCGTTCAAGGAGCTGGTCGCGGCCGGCCTGGTGCCGGCGTCCGATTGGAAGGTGTTCGGCGCGCAGTCGGCCGGCTGCTCGCCGATCGCGACCGCGTTCGAGGCCGGCACCGACACCGTGATCCCGGTGAAGCCGACCGGTATCGCGAAGTCGCTAAACATCGGCAACCCCGCGGACGGCCCGTACGCGTTGGACGCGGTGCGCGGCTCCGGCGGCGCGATGGCCGCGGTGACCGACGACGAGATCCGCGAGGGCATCGCGCTGCTCGCGCGCACCACGGGCGTGTTCGCCGAGACCGCCGGCGGCGTGACCACCGCGGTGCTGCGCAAGCTGGTCGAGTCCGGGCAGCTGGACACGTCCGTCGAGACCGTCATCTACAACACCGGTGATGGCCTCAAGACGATCGACGCGGTCAGCGCCGGCGCGCGCCCGACCGCCGTGATCCCGCCGACGATCAAGGGCATGCGCGAAGCCGGCCTGCTCTGACCGCCTTTTCCGACACGGTGCCCGGTTCGGGTGGCGTCAGCGGTCACGGTGTCGGAAAAGGCGGGCGTGGCAGGGATTGTCGTGACCGCCTTTTCCGACACGGTGCCCGGTGTGGACGTCCTGAGCGGTCACTGCGTCGGAAGAGTGAGCGGCGGCGTCCGCTGGATCTGCCACCTACGCGCGATTCCCGCCTCGTCGCGACGGCGCCCACGCTCGAACGCGGCTCGGATCTTGCCGTTCAGTAGCGACGGAGTGTGGGGTGCCGACCAGCCCCACCGGGTGATGGCGAGTACCAGGTCCTCCAGCTGTTCCTGCCGATCCTTCTCGGCGGTAAGGATCGCGCGCTCGCTGTACTTTGTGCGCCCATCCGCCTCGCCCGCGACACCGAACTCGTCCCAATAGAAGTCCAGGCGCCCGACCTGCCAACCGTCCTCGGTGAGGACCATTGCCTGTAGCTCCGGGGCCGGCAGCCCGAGGTCGGCGATCGCCAAGCGGCTGATCGACTCCAGGGGCGACTCCGCGCGCCCGTCGAGCGCCTGCAGTGCGCGGCGGGCGCGCCTGATGCCCGGCCACCCGCGGCAGATGGCCAGGGTTCGGATCAGCTGCTTCGGGCTGACGAGTCCGCGGTGCAGCGCAGCATCACCGGCTACC
>DASRSS010000152.1:0-6550 GCA_035656335.1 Jatrophihabitantaceae bacterium
GCAGATCCTTCACGCCACGCTTCATGCCGTGCAGCGCGTCGTACAGCGGCGGCCCGACGACCGGCACGCGCGGCAGCCGCGACTTCACCTCGCCGAGCGCGCGCTCGTAGCCCGGACGCAGCCGCAGCGCGCCGAGGTGGCGCGCCAGGCCACCGATCGTCGGCGCGTACGAACGGCCGTTGTCGTTCACCACGATCACGACCGGACGGTCGGACGCGGCGATGTTGTTCAACGCCTCCCAGCACATCCCGCCGGTCAGCGCGCCGTCGCCGACCACGGCGACCACGGGGCGCCGCTCACCGCGCACCGCGAACGCCTTCGCCATGCCGTCCGCGTAGGACAGCGCCGTGGACGCGTGCGAGTTCTCGATCCAGTCGTGCGGGCTCTCGGCACGGCTCGGGTAGCCGGACAGGCCCCCGGCCTTGCGCAGCTGGTCGAAGCCGGCCGCGCGGCCGGTGACGATCTTGTGGACGTACGACTGGTGGCCGGTGTCGAACAGGATCGGCTCGCTGGGCGAGTCGAACACCCGGTGCAGCGCGAGCGTCAGCTCGACCACGCCGAGGTTCGGGCCGAGGTGCCCGGAGCCGGCCGCGGCGACCTTCGTGACCAGGAAGTCGCGGATCTCGGCGGCCAGCTCGTCGAGCTCGCCGTCGTCCAGCCCGCGCAGATCCCCCGGGCCGGTGATGCCCGGGAGCAGCCGACCGTCAGTGCGCTCAGCCCTGCTCACGGAGTGCACGCAGACTCTGCTTGAGCGAACCCATGGTCGCGAGCACCGCGGTCGGCTCATAGCCGCAGTGCGCCATGCAGTTGTTGCACCGCTCGTCCCGGCCGCGTCCGTACTTGTCCCACTCGGTGGTCTCGATCAGCTCCTTGTAGGTCTTCACGTAGCCGTCGGCCATCAGGTAGCACGGCTTCTGCCAGCCGAGCAGCGAGTAGGACGGGATGCCCCACGCGGTGCAGGCGAAGTCGACCTTGCCCTCGAGGAAGTCCAGGAACAGCGGCGAGTGGTTGAGGCGCCAGCGCTTGCGGTTGCCGTCGGCGAACGCCTTGCGGAACAGCTCGCGCGTCTCGGTGACGCCGAGGAAGTGGTCCTGGTCGGGCGCCTTCTCGTACGCGTACGCCGGCGAGATCATCATGTCGCTGACCTTGACCTCGTCGTTGAGGAAGTTCAGCACGTCGATGATCGTCTGCGGCGTGTCCGTGTTGAAGAACGTCGAGTTCGTCGTGACGCGGAAGCCCTTTTCCTGCAGGAACTTGATCGCGGCGATCGCCTCGTCGAACACGCCCTCCTTCGACACCGACTCGTCGTGCCGCTCGCGCAGCCCGTCGATGTGCACCGCGAACGAGAAGTACCGCGACGGCTTGAAGTTGAACTTGTCCCACCGCTTGCGGATCAGCTCCGCGTTGGTGCACAGGTAGACGTACTTCTTCCGCTTCACCAGCTCGTCGACCATCACGTCGATCTGCGGGTGCATCAACGGCTCGCCGCCGGCGATCGACACCATCGGCGCGCCGCACTCCTCGATGGCGCCGACGGCCTGCTCGACCGGCATGCGCTGGCGCAGCACCTCGTGCGGCTGCTGGATCTTGCCGCAGCCGTTGCACTTGAGGTTGCAGGCGAACAGCGGCTCCAGCTCGACGATCAGCGGGAACTTGTCGCGACGGCGCACCTTCTGGTTGAACAGGTACCAGCCGATGCGGGCTCCCTGTCGCAGTGGAATAGCCATCAGTCGACAACCCCCTTGGGTAGCGTGAACTTCACGGTTTCTCTGGTCACCTGGCGGTCCGCGACCTCGACCGGGCCGAGCGCGCGGAGCATTCCGATCACTTCGTCCACCAGGTGTGGTGGGGCCGAGGCCCCGGCGGTGATGCCGACGGTGCTGACTCCGTCCAGCCAGTCGGGCAGGATCTCGCTCGCGTCGTCGATCAGGTGCGCGGGCGTCCCGCAGCGCTCGGCGACCTCGACCAGTCGCAGCGAGTTGGACGAGTTGGGCGAGCCGAGCACGAGCACGACCTCGGAGTCGGCCGCGATGGCGCGGACGGCCTGCTGCCGGTTCGTGGTCGCGTAGCAGATGTCGTCCGTCGGCGAGGACTCCACCAGCGGGAAGCGGCGGCGCAGCACCTCGACGGTTTCAGCCGCGTCGTCGACGGCCAGCGTGGTCTGCATCAGGAACGCGACCTTCTCCGGGTCGGCGACCTGCACCCGCTCGGCCTCCTCCGGGTTCTGCACCAGCGTGATGCGTCCCGGCACCTCGCCGAGCGTGCCCTCAGTCTCGTCGTGCTTGTCGTGGCCGATCAGCAGCACGGTGTCGCCACGGCCGGCGAAGCGGCGCGCCTCGTTGTGCACCTTGGCGACCAGCGGGCAGGTGGCGTCGATGACGTTCAGCTCGCGCCGCGCCGCCTCCTCGCGCACCGCGGGTGCCACGCCGTGCGCGGAGAAGACCACGGTGGTGCCGTCCGGCACCTGGTCCAGCTCGTCGACGAACACCGCGCCCTGCCGCTCGAGATCGCGGACGACGTGCGCGTTGTGCACGATCTGCCGGCGCACGTACACCGGCCGCGAGTAGCGCTGCAGCGCCAGCTCGACGATGTCGATCGCGCGCTCGACGCCGGCGCAGAACGAACGCGGCTCGGCGAGCAGCACCGTCCGTGGGCCGAGCAGATCGGCCCAGCGGCGCAGCGCCGGCCCGAGCTCGCGCAGGATCAGCAGCGCTCGCGCACCGGCCGGCAGCGTGGCGAAGCGGGCGACCGGGCTGAACGCGGTGTCGACGATGACGCGCACGACCGCGGTCGGCACGCCGACCGTCGCGCGGACGATCTCGGCGGACTCCATGTCGACGGCGATGGCCCCGGTGGCCGCGAGGCGGGCGCGTTCCTCGGCACCGCCGACGACCCGGTCGTGGCTGACCATCGGGCCGGTGCGCACGCGCAGGCCCATCCGGCGCAGCTCGGCGACCAGCGGCGCCGCGCCGCGCAGCACGGTGCGCCCGCGCGAGTCGCGCACCTCGCTGGCCACGACCACGTCACCGGGACGCAGCGACGGGTCGACGCCACCGGCGACGCCCGCGACGACCACGGCGCCCGGAGCGGCCTCGCGCAGCCGCGGCAACCACGCCTGGACCCGCTCGGGACCCATGCCGCAACGCAGCAGCTGCGCATCGGGGACGCGTCCGGACAGCGCCGCGTACTCGCTGCGCAGCGCCGTGACGACTACCAGTCCGCTCATCGCGTCGCCCAGGTGCGGTAGCGGCCGAGCGCGCTCAGCGGGAACACCAGCCGGTACATCTCGTAGTTGATGTAGAAGTCGCCGGGGAATCCGGTGCCGGTGTAGAGGTCCTCGTCCCAACCGCCGTCGGCGTTCTGCGTCTCGATCAGCCAGGCCACGCCACGCCGCACGGCGGGCAGGCTGGGGTCGACAGCGAGCAGGGCGAGCAGCGCCCAGCCGGTCTGGGACGCGGTGGACTCGCCGCGGCCGCGCCACTGCGGGTCCGAGTAGCCGCGCAGGTCCTCGCCCCAGCCGCCGTCGGCGTTCTGGTGCTCGAGCAACCAGTCGACCGCGCGACGGATCGGCTCCGACTCGGGGTCGATGCCCGCGGCGATCAGCGCGGGGACGGCGGCGCCGGTGCCGTAGACCAGGTTCGCGCCCCACCGGCCGAACCACGACCCGTCCGGCTCCTGTGCGTCGAGCAGCCACTGGATGCCGCGGCGGGCGGCCTCGGTGTCCAGGTGGCCGGTGTGGGCGAGCATCTCGATCGCGTGCGCGGTGACGTCCGCCGACGGCGGGTCGATCACGGCGCCGAAGTCGCAGAACGGCAGCTTCTCGACCAGCCGCCGGGTGTTGTCCGCGTCGAACGCGGCCCAGCCGCCGTCGCGCGACTGCATGCCGATCACCCAGTCGATGCCGCGCTGCACGGCCGACTCGAGACCGGGCACCAGCCCAGGGGCGACGCGGCGCAGCGCGAGGACGACCTCGGCGGTGTCGTCGACGTCCGGGTACCCGTCGTTGGCGAACTCGAACGCCCAGCCGCCGGCCGGCAGGTCCGGCCGCTTGACGGCCCAGTCGCCCTTGATCCGGATCTCCTCGTTCACCAGCCAGTCCGCCGCACGCACCACGGCGGGATCGTCCGGCGCGACGCCGGAATCCAGCAGCGCGATCACGGACAGACAGGCGTCCCACACCGGCGACTGGCAGGCCTCCAGCCAGCGCACCGGTCCTTCGGGCGAATCGCCGTGGACGAGGAACCCGTCCAGGCCCTTGATCGCGGCGGCCAGCACCGGGTGCTCCAGCGGATAGCCGAGCAGGTGCAGCGCGAGGATCGAATAAACCCACGGCGGCTGGATGCCGCCCCAGCCACCGTCGTCCTCCTGCCGGGCGATGATCCACTCGGCGGCGCGGCGCATCGCCATGCCGCGGGCGGGCTGGACCGGGAGCCGGTCGTACAGCTTCAGGCCGCGGTCGAGCGCGTTGAAGGCGGACGCGACCAGGCCGGTCTTCTTGGCCGGCGGGCGCGTGCCGGTGCGCAGCTCGTCCAGCGTGAACGGCAGCGGACGGACCGGGCGCAGCGTGGCCACGACCGTGATCGGCACGACGGTCTGCCGCGCCCAGCAGCCCCAGTCGTAGACGTTGAGCGGGAACCAGCTCGGCAGCAGCACGAGTTCCGGCGGCATGGACGGCAGCTCGTCCCAGGACCATTCGCCGAACAGCGCCAGCCAGATCCGGGTGAACACCCGGCTGGCCTCCAGCCCGCCGTTGTCCAGGATGAACTCGCGCGCGGACTTCAGGTGCGGGTCGTCGGCGTCGTCGCCGGCCAGCCGCAACGCCGTGTACGCCTCGATGGTCGTGGACAGCTCGCCGGGGCCCCCCTCGAACGTCGCCCAGGTGCCGTCGGCGCGCTGCTGCGAGCGGATCCACCGCGCGCTCGCCTCGAGCTCGTCCGTGCGCAGGATCCCGAGGAACTGGCGCAGCAGCAGGTCCTCGGCGTCCATCGTGACATTGGTGCGCAGCTCGCCCTTCCACCAGCCCGCGGGAGCCTGGCGTGAGAGCAGATGCGCCTGGGCACGCCGGATGGACGCCTCGACGTCATCGGCGAGCTGCGCTCTGTTTCCTGTGGTCACAAGGTCTCCACTCGCTGTCTACCTGTCCCGGGCCACGATGTAACGAGCAACTGACGCCAGCTCCGCGATCGCGGGATCATCCGCGGGGCCGACCTCGTCCAGGCAGCCGAGTGCCTCGGTCAGCAGCCGGTCCGCCTCGGCGAGCGCCCAGTCGACACCGCCGGCGTCCACGATCAGCGCGGTCGCCCGGGCGACGTCCGCCTCCGCCTCCGGCGGCCCGGCGGCGAGCAGTTCGGCCAGCCGCGCTGACTCGCTGGTGCCGGCCTGCAGCGCCGCCACGACCACCGCGCTGCGCTTGCCGGCGCGCACGTCCGAGGACGCCGACTTGCCGGTCACGCTCGGGTCGCCGGTGACGCCGAGGACGTCGTCCACGAGCTGGAACGCCAGCCCCATCCGGTGCCCGTAGCGGCCCAGCGCGTCGACCACCTGCGGCGTGGCGCCGGTCGCGAGCGCGCCGATCGAGCTCGCGCACGACAGCAGCGCCGCGGTCTTGCCTACCTCCATGTCCAGCACTTCATCGAGCGCGACCTGCGGGCGCCGCTCCAGCGCCAGGTCGGCCGACTGGCCGCTGATCAGGTGCTGCACGGTGCTCAGCAGGTGCGGCACCGTGCGCGGCGCACAGGCGGGATCGGCCATGAGCACTTCAACGGCGGCGGTGAGCATCGCGTTCCCGCCCAGGATCGCCTGGCCCTCGCCGAACGCCACCCAGCCGGTCGGCCGGTGCCGCCGCTCGGTGTCACGGTCCATGATGTCGTCGTGCAGCAACGAGAAGTTGTGCACCAGCTCGAGCGCCACACCGCCCGGCACACCGTCGGCGGACGGGCCACCCGCCGCCTCCGCGGACAGCACCGCCAGCGTCGGACGGATCATCTTGCCGCCGCCGCCTTCGACCGCCGTGCCGTCGGCGTCGCACCAGCCGAGCTGGTACCCGGCGACCAGCCGCATCCGCTCGTCCGGGATCGCGTCGACCGCGGCCCGCAGCGCCGGCAGCACCAGCTCGCGCGCCCGGCCGATGGACGCGGGGACCGCTTGCATCACGCTCATGCCACGAACCTCAGGCTCTCGGGGGGACAGGTACGCATCGCGCTCTCGGCGGCCCGCACGCCGCTGCGCACCGCGCTCTCCATCGTGTCCGGCCAGCCGGTGGCCGTCCACGAGCCGGCCAGCCACACGCCGTCCGGTCCGGCGTCCGCCGGCGGCCGCATGGTCGCATGGCCGGCGGCCTGCCGGAACGTCGCGCGCCGCTCGCGGGTGACGAACGCGTCGCGCACCTCGGCGCGCGCCGCGGCCGGAAGCAGCCGGGCCAGTTCGGCGACGTAGCGGTCGGTCAGCTCCTTGGCCGGCACGTCCACGATGTCGTCGGCGGCGGACACGGTCACCGCCAGGTACTGCCCGCCCGGGTGGACGCGGTCCAGGCCGGAGCTGTGCGTGCGGT
>DASRSS010000153.1:0-5293 GCA_035656335.1 Jatrophihabitantaceae bacterium
CCGCGCACCAACAGCGCGCGCTTTGCCGAAAGCCAGAGCACCAGCACCAGCACAAGCGCAGGCGTCGGCGCCACGAACTCGACGAGTCCGGACTTCGACGCCCCGCCGCTGCCGCTGAACCTGCCGGCGGACGCCAACCACAACCCGATGCTCACCAAGCCGCTGCCCCGCGAGACCGACGAGCAGCGCGCGGCCCGCGCCCGCATCCCCACCTGGGACGACATCATGCTGGGCGTCCGCCGCAAGAGTGATTAGGCGGAAGAAGTCCGGCCGGTTCGGCCGCTGACCGAAAATCGTTCGCCCGTTGTCCGACGTGCGACGTACCGTCGATCATCGTGACCCAGGCCGCTCAACCCGAACCGTCCGGGCGGCCGCACGAAGGTTCGACCGCCGGCTCGACCACGTCCCTGCTCCGACTGCGCCGGTGGATCCGTCCACACCGCGCGGCGATCACGATCATGGTGCTGACCGCGTGCGGCGCGATGATCGCGCAATCGCTGGTGCCGCTCGTGATCGGACGCGTGGTCGATGGCCCGATCCGGCACCACGACGCGTCCGGCGTGTGGCGGCTGTCCCTGCTCGCGCTCGCCCTGGGCGTGGCCGAGGCCGTGCTGTTCTTCGCGCGCCGGTACGCGATGGCCAGCGCGGCGACCAGCCTGGAGACGGACGTGCGCCGCGACGTGTTCGCGCACGTGCAGCGGCTGCAGGTCGCGTTCCACGATCAGTGGCCGTCCGGGCAGCTGCTCTCGCGGCTGACCACGGACCTGTCCACGCTGCGCCGGTTCGTCGGCTTCGGCTTCGTGTTCCTGATCGCCAACTCGGCGACGGTGGTCGTCGTCCTCGTGCTGCTGGTGCACATCCAGGTGTGGCTGGGGCTGTTCGTGCTGGTCGCGATGACGCCGCTCGCGGTGATCACGCGCCGCTTCGAGCTGCGCTACAGCCGCGACTCGCGCCGCGCGCAGGACCTCACCGGTGACCTGGCGACGGCGGTCGAGGAATCCGCGCTCGGCATCCGGGTGATCAAGTCGTTCGGCCGCCGACCGCAGATGCTCGCGTCGTTCACCGGGCACGCCGAGCGGCTGCGCGGCGCCGAGCTGGTCAAGCTGCGCACGCTCGGCTGGTTCTGGGCGGTGCTCGAGGGCCTGCCGCAGCTGATCCTCGCCGGCGTCGCGTGGGGTGGCGTGGTCGCGGTCGCCCACCACGCGATGACGCTCGGCCAGCTGGTCGCGTTCCTCACGCTGTACCTGCGGTTGGTGTGGCCGATCGTCTCGCTCGGCTGGCTGCTGGCGCTGATGCAGGAGGCGGCGACCGCGGCCGGCCGGCTGTTCGAGGTGCTCGACACCGAGCCGACGATCCTGGACGCGCCGCGCCCGATGACCGCGGGCACGCCGGCGGACGTCCGCTTCGACGGTGTGCGGTTCCGCTATCCCGGCAGCGCGACGGACGTGCTGCGCGACCTGCAGCTGCACATCCGGGCCGGCGAGACGATGGCGCTGGTCGGCTCGGTCGGCTGCGGCAAGACCACGGTCACCGCGCTCGTCCCGCGGCTGTACGACGTGACCGCGGGCCGGGTGTCGGTCGGCGGTGTGGACGTGCGGCGGCTGTCGCTGGACGAGCTGCGCGGCACGGTCGCGACCGCGTTCGAGGACTCGACGCTGTTCTCGGCCAGCGTGCGCGAGAACCTCACGCTGGGCCGTCCGGGGATCACCGATGAGGACGTCGCGCAGGCGCTGGACGTCGCGCAGGCGGGCTTCGTGTACGACCTGCCCGACGGGCTGGAGACGCGCATCGGCGAGCAGGGACTGTCGCGGTCCGGCGGGCAGCGGCAGCGGCTCGCGCTCGCCCGGGCCGTGGTGGGGCGTCCGCAGGTGCTCGTGCTGGACGACCCGCTGTCCGCCCTGGACGTGCACACCGAGACGCAGGTGGAGCACGCGCTGCGCCGGGTGCTGGCGACGACGACTGCGCTCGTGGTCGCGCACCGGCCGTCCACCGTGCAGCTGGCCGACCGGGTCGCGCTGCTCGAGGACGGCGCGATCACGGCCGTCGGCACGCACGAGGAACTGCTCGCGACCGTGCCCGAGTACCGCGAGCTGATGTCCGCCGCGCCCGAACTGGAGGCCACCGGATGACCGCGCCGGAACCGGAGCTGCAGACCGGCGAGCGCAGGATGTTGGCGCGGGCGCTGCTGGCCGACCTGGTCCGTCCGCACCGCCGGGCGATCGCCGTCGTGCTGCTCATCGTGCTCGTCCAGGTGGCGGCGACGATGGCCGAGCCGTGGTTGATCGGGATCGCGATCGACACGTCGGTGCCGCACGCGCTGCGCGGCAACTACGGCTCGCTCGCCGCGGTGACGATCGCGCTCGCGGTGTCCGCGGCGCTGTCCGGGCTGCTGCGCTCGGTGTTCGTGATCCGCAGCGGCGCGATCGGCCAGGCCGTGCTGTTCGACCTGCGCCGCCGCGCCTTCGATCACACCCAGGCGCTGTCGGTCTCGTTCCATGAGCGGTTCACGTCCGGCCGGGTGATCTCGCGGCTGACGTCCGACGTCGACACGCTCACCGAGTTGCTCGACTCCGGCCTGGACGGGTTGCTGACGGCCGTCTTCAACATCGTGGCGATCTGCGTGCTGCTGTACTTCTTGGACGTCCCGCTCGCGCTCATCGCCACCGCCTCGCTGATCCCGGTGTGGCTGCTGTACCGCTGGTTCTCCGGGCGCGCGCAGGTCGCGTTCCGGCGCACCCGCGAGAGCGTCGCGGCGCTGATCGTGAACATCGTCGAGACGTTCAACGGGATCCGCGCGGTGCAGGCGTTCCGCCGCGAGGACCGCAACGACGCCACGTTCGCGGCGCTCAACGAGGACTACCGGGACGCGAACAAGAACACCTTCAAGCTGCACGCCGTGTTCATCCCGGGCACCACGTTGATCGGCAACCTGGCGCAGGTCGTCGTGCTCCTCGTCGGCGGCTACCGCGTGGCTCAGGGCGGACTCGACCTCGGCGTGCTGACCGCGTTCATGCTCTACCTCTGGAAGTTCTACGACCCGATGGAGGACGTCGCCGTCTTCTACAACTCGTTCCAGTCGGCGACGGCGGCGCTGGAGAAGATCGCGGCCGTGCTCGCCGAGCGGCCGTCCGTCCCGGAGCCGGTGACGCCCGTCCGGATGCCCGCTCCGGTGCGCGGTGCCGTGGACTTCGACGAGGTCGAGTTCGGCTACCTCGCGGACCGTCCGGTGCTCCCGGCGCTGGACCTGCACGTGCCGGCCGGCCAGACCGTCGCGCTCGTCGGCGCGACTGGCGCCGGCAAGACCACGATCGCCAAGCTGATCGCGCGGTTCTACGACCCGACCGCCGGCGCGGTGCGACTGGACCGCGTCGACCTGCGCGACATCGCCGAGCCCGAGCTGCGCCGCGCCGTCGTCATGATCACGCAGGACGGCTTCCTGTTCTCCGGTTCGGTGGCCGACAACATCGGCTTCGGCAAGGTGGACGCGTCCCGCGCCGAGATCGAGGCCGCCGCGCGGGCCGTCGGCGCGCACGGGTTCATCAGCGCACTGCCGGACGGCTACGACACCGACGTGCGCAAGCGCGGCGGGCGGCTGTCGGCCGGGCAGCGGCAGCTGGTCGCGTTCGCCCGCGCGTTCCTCGCCGACCCCGCGGTGCTGATCCTGGACGAAGCCACCTCGTCGCTGGACGTGCCGTCCGAGCGGGCCGTGCAGCGCGCGCTGCGCACCGTGCTCGCCTCCCGGACCGCGCTGATCATCGCGCACCGGCTCTCGACCGTGGAGATCGCCGATCGGGTGCTCGTGCTCGAGGCCGGCCGCGTGGTCGAGGACGGAACTCCCAGCGAGCTGATCGCGACCGCGGGCGGCCACTTCGCCGAGCTGCACACCTCCTGGCGTGACTCTGTCGCTTAGTGGGGCATACCGCTGATATGGCGGTGGTGGCGGTGATCGGGGTGGGCCGGGTCGGGCTCGCGGTGGTGGAACGGCTGGTGGCGGCCGGTCATCCGGTGCGCGCCTGCGATGTGCGCGCCGAGGTCGCGGCGCAGCTGCCGGCTGGGGCCGAGTTCGTCGGCGATCCGCTGCACGCGGTCAGCGGCGCCGACGCGGTGCTGACCGTGCTGCCGGGCAGTCCCGAACTGCGCGCGCTGATGCTCGCGGACGGCCTGCTCGCGCGGCTGCGTCCCGGCACGGTGTGGATCGACCTGACGAGCGCGGCTCCCGACCTCGCGGCCGAACTCGCCACCGCCGCGCGCGAGTGCCAGGTGGGTTACCTGGACGCCCCGCTGGGCGGCGGGCCCGACGCCGTGCGCGCCAGAAACGCCGCGCTGTACGTGGGCGGCGACGCGGCGCAGCTGGACCGGTGGCGTCCGTTGCTCGGCGCGTTCGCCGCGCGCCTCGAGCACGTCGGGCCGAACGGCGCGGGCGTGCTGACCAAGCTGCTGATCAACGCGCTGTGGTTCGGGCAGGCGCTCGCGACCGGCGAGGCGCTGCTGATCGCGCGCGGCGCCGACCTCGACCTGGCGCGGTTCGCCGGCGCGCTGCGGGGCAGCGCCGTCGCGAGCGAGTTTCTGGACGCCTACCTGCCCCGGCTGCTGGCCGGGGACCATGTTCCGTCCTTCGGTCTGGACCGGTGCGTCGAGGAGCTGGACTCGCTCGAGCGGCTGGCCGGTTCGCTCGGGCTGCCGGCCGAAATGATCGCGCTCGTTGCCCGCATCCACCGCGAGGCGCTCGCGCGGTTCGGGCCCGTCGACGGCGAGTTGCTCGGCGTCGCCCACCTCGCGTCCGCAGCCGGCATCCCCATCCGCACCGCCTAGGCTCGCCGGATGCACCTTGAGCTGGTGGCGCTGATCGTCGACGACTACGACCGCGCGATCTCGTTCTTCGTCGGCGTGCTCGGCTTCGAACTCGTCGAGGACTCGCCGTCCACCACGAACGACGGGCGTCCGAAGCGGTGGGTGGTGGTCCGCCCGCCGGGCGCGGCCACGGGCCTGTTGCTGGCGCAGGCGGCCGGTCCCGTCCAGCGGGCGGCCGTCGGTAACCAGATGGCCGGGCGGGTCGGCTTCTTCCTGCGCGTGGACGACTTCGACAGCGCGCACCGGCGGCTCCGCGCGGCCGGCGTCGAGTTCGTCACCGAGCCCCGCGACGAGCCGTACGGCCGGGTCGCGGTCTTCGTGGACATCGTCGGCAACCGCTGGGACCTACTCGGCCCGCGCGCCGACTCCTCCCGCTGATCAACGGCAGGTTGTGGCCGCCCCGGCGACCAGAAGGCGCTGTTGATCACGGGCGATTGCGCAG
>DASRSS010000154.1:0-10805 GCA_035656335.1 Jatrophihabitantaceae bacterium
TGCGCAAGGGCGATCCGCACGCCCGCAACACGACCGTCCACGAGCTGCTCACCCAGGTCGGGCTGCAGCGCGAGCACGCGAACCGCTACCCGCACGAGTTCTCCGGCGGCCAGCGCCAGCGCATCGGCATCGCCCGGGCGCTCGCGGCCGACCCCACGTTGATCGTGCTCGACGAGCCGGTGTCCGCGCTGGACGTGTCCGTCCAGGCGCAGGTCGTCAACCTGCTCGATGACCTGCAGGACGATCTCGGTCTGAGCTACATCTTCGTGGCGCACGACCTGAGCGTGGTGCGGCACGTCTCCGACCGCATCGCGGTGATGTATCTCGGCAAGATCGTCGAGGTCTCCCCGGCGGAGGCGCTGTACGCGCGGCCGAGACACCCGTACACGGTGAGCCTGCTCGACGCCGTTCCGATCCCGGACCCGGACGCGCGCACCGACCGGCGCAAGGTCGCGCCCGGCGAGCTGCCCAACCCGATCGACCCGCCCCCCGGCTGCCGGTTCCACACCCGGTGCCGGTTCGCCACGGACATCTGCCGCGAGATCGAGCCGCCGCTGGCGCAGTTCCCGGACGGGCACCTGGCGGCCTGCCACCACCCGCTGAACGTCACCGACGCCGAGCTGGCCGAGGCCACCCGCTCGGACACCAGCCCCAAGTCGTCCGGCGCCGAACTCACGCTGAGCCCGTCCCAACCTCACGCCGTCGAGTAGGCGCGGGCCGCACGGCCGCACGGCCGCGCATACCGACGACCTGCGGCCGATAGCCTTTACTGCGTGATCGATCTCAAGCTGCTGCGCGACGACCCCGACCGAGTGCGCGAGTCCCAGCGCCTGCGCGGTGCGGACCCGTCTCTGGTCGACGCGCTGCTCGCCGCCGACGACGCCCGGCGCACCGCGGTGTCGCGCGCCGACGCGCTGCGCGCCGAGCAGAAGGCGGTCAGCAAGTCCGTCGCGTCCGCGTCCCCCGACGAGCGTCCGGCGGTGCTCGCGCGGGCGAAGGAGCTGTCCGCCCAGGTGAAGGACGCCGAGGCCGAGCAGGCCGCGGCGGACGCGGCGCTGCGCGAGGCCCAGCTCGCCATCCCGAACATCGTCGAGGACGGCGTGCCGCCCGGCGGCGAGGACGACTTCGTCACGCTCGCGACTGTCGGCACCGTCCCGACCGTGGACGCGCCGCGCGACCACACCGAGATCGGCGAGGCGTTGCGCGCCATCGACACCGCGCGCGGGGCGAAGGTGTCCGGCGCGCGCTTCTACTTCCTCACCGGCGTCGGCGCGCAGCTGGAGCTGGCGCTGGTGAACCTGGCGATGGAGCAGGCGAGCGCCGCCGGCTTCGTCCCGGTGATCGCGCCCGCGCTGGTGAAGCCCGAGACGATGGAGGGAACCGGGTTTCTCGGCGCGCACGCGTCCGAGGTGTACCGGCTCGCCGACGACGACCTGTACCTGGTCGGGACGTCCGAGGTCGCGCTCGCGGGCTATCACTCCGACGAGATCCTCGATCGCGAGGAATTGCCTTTGCGGTACGCGGGATTCTCCTCGTGCTTCCGTCGCGAGGCCGGCTCGTACGGCAAGGACACCAAGGGCATAATCCGGGTGCACTGGTTCGACAAGGTGGAGATGTTCTCGTACGTGCCGGCCGAGGACGCGCGCGACGAGCACCAGCGACTGCTGGCGTGGGAGCGCGAGTTCCTGGACAAGCTCGAGCTCGCGTACCGGGTGATCGACGTGGCCGCCGGCGACCTCGGTACGTCCGCCGCGCGCAAGTACGACTGCGAGGCATGGTTCCCGTCGCAGGGCACTTACCGCGAGCTGACGTCCACGTCCAACTGCACGACGTTCCAGGCGCGCCGGCTAAACATCCGCACGCGGGGCGCTGCGCCTGACGGCTCGGGTCGCAAGCTCCCCTCGGCAGGCAACGAGCCCGTCGCCACACTGAACGGGACGCTCTGCGCGATCGCCCGCACCATCGCGTGCCTGCTCGACCACCACCAGCAGCCGGACGGATCGGTGTACGTCCCTGCCGCGCTCCGCCCCTGGCTCGGCGGCCGGGAGCTGCTCACCCCGTGACGGTGCGGCTGATCGCGACCGACCTGGACGGCACCCTGCTGCGCAGCGACGGAACGGTGTCCGACCGGACCCGGGCCACGCTGCGGGCCGCGGCGGACGCCGGCCTGCTCGTCGCGTTCGTGACGGGCCGGCCACCGCGCTGGCTGGACGAGGTGATCGAGACGACCGGTCACCTCGGCGTGGCCGTCGGTGCGAACGGCGCCGTCCTGTACGACATGGCGGACGAGACGATCCTGCAGGCGCACTACGTGCAGCCGGACACGATGGCACACATCTGCGCCGAGCTACGCGCGGAGTTCCCCGACGTGCAGTTCGCGGCCGAGCGGGGCGACCGGTTCGCGGCCGAGCCGGGCTACGTCCACGACTGGGCGATCAACCCGCGCACCGACCGGCGCGGCGAGCCGATGCCGCCGCCGCTGGTCGGCCCGCTCGACGAGGTGATCGCGCAACCGGCGGTCAAGCTGCTCGCCAAGGACCGCGGCGCGGACGCGGACGAGTTCCTGCAGCGCGCCGAGTCGCTGGTGGGATCGATCGCCAGCCTGACGCACTCGTCCTCGTTCGGGCTGCTGGAGATCGGCGCGTTCGGGGTGACGAAGGCGAGCGGCCTGGCCGAGCTGGCGTCCTCGCACGGCATCGCGGCGGACGAGGTCGTCGCGGTCGGCGACATGCCCAACGACGTGCCGATGCTGCACTGGGCCGGGCGCGCCTACGCCGTCGCGAACGCGCACGCCGCGGTGCGCGAGGTCGCCGACGAGATCCTCGCGAGCAACGACGACGACGCCGTGGCCGCGCTGATCGAGTCCCTGCTCACGAACCGACTTTGACCCTGTAGTGGTCGTGATCGGCACCGATTTCCAGCCATCTCAGGGTCAACGTGGTGATCTTGAGCGCAGGGCCGCGCGGTGGATCTTGCCGCTGTTGGTCTTCGGCAGCGCGTCGGCGAAGCGGACCAGCCGCGGGTACTTGTACGGCGCCGTCTCGGCCTTGACGAAATCCTGCAGCTCGCGCGCCAGCTCGTCAGAGGGCGCGAAACCGTCGCGCAGCACGACTACCGCGGCCACGACCTCGCCCCGGTCGGGATCGGGCACGCCGATCACGGCGGACTCGCGCACCGCCGGGTGGCCCAGCAGCACCGACTCGACCTCGGCCGGTCCGATCCGGTAGCCGGCCGACACGATCACGTCGTCCACGCGCGCCTGGAAGTAGAGCCAGCCGTCCTCGTCCTGGCGCACCTGGTCGCCGGTGTGCCAGAGGCCGTCCGGCGACGGTTCGGCGGCCGGCGTGTAGCCGAGGAAGAACGTCGGCACGGTGGACGCGTCCACGCAGAGCTCGCCGTCGACGATCCGCACGCGCACATCCGGCAGCGGACGTCCCATCGAGCCGGGCGGGGCCTGCTCGCCCGGACGGACTCCCGCAAGGTGCCCGGTCTCGGTCTGCCCGTAGCCGTCGGCGATCGACAACCCGGTCTGCGCGCGCCACGCCTCGTGCGCGGGCACGCCCATCGCCTCGCCCGCGGTGACCGCGCGGCGCAGCGACGGCAGCTCGCCGATCGGTCCGTGCGTCGCGATCAGCCGGTACTCGGTCGGCGCCATGCACAGCACGTTCACGCCCTCGGCGCGGATCGTGGCCAGCCGCTCGGCGGGGTCGAAGCGGCGGTCCTGCAGCAGCGCGACCGCCCCGCACAGCCACGGCGCGAGGAACGTGTTGCGCGTCGACTTCGACCAGCCGGGTGCGGCCGTCGACCAGACCAGCTCGCCCGGCTCGGCGGCGAGCCAGTTGTGCGCCTGCAGGTGCTGCCCGGCGAGATACCGCTGCCCGTGCGTGACCAGCTTGGGTTCGCCGCTCGTCCCGGACGTGAACAGCACGAACGCCGGATCGGTCGCGGCCAGCTCGGCGAACGGGGGCGCGTCGTGGCCGTCGAGCAGGGACGCGTCCGGTACGGGGAGCACCGGGCACGGCGTCCGAGCAGCGTCGACCACACCGCGGTTGCGCTCGTCGCAGACGATCAAGACCGGGCGGGCGCGCTCGACGCGCAGCGCGATGTCCTTCGCGCGCAGCTGCTCGCTGCACGGCAGCAGCACCGCGCCGATGCGCAGGCACGCCAGCATGAGCAGCGGGTACTCGATGGTGTTGCCCACCAGCGCGAGCACGACCGAGCCGCGCTGCACCCCGCGCTCGACCAGCGCCCCGGCCAGCGAGCCGGACCCGTCCAGCAGCTCGCCGAACGTCCACTCCCGGCGCGCGCCGTCACGGGCGAGCGTGATCAGCGCGCGGTCGCCGGGCGGGCGGGACGCGACCAGCTCGCGCACCGGGTTCCACCGTTGGCCCCGGTGCAGGTGCTCCCACGGGGTGTCACCCTGCTGCGGGGCCAAGTCGGTCACAGGTACTGGCCGGTGCCGCCGCGCTCCTCGCCGTCCTCACCGGGCTGACCGAACTGGGCGCCCGGCGGCACGATCATCTGGCCGCCCGGGCCGACGATGACGCGCCGCTCGCCGCCGGCCGGCAGGGCCCGCCCGCGCATCTGCTCCAGCTGCGCGCGGGCCGCCATCTGCTGCGCGAACAGCGCCGTCTGGATGCCGTGGAACAGCCCCTCGAGCCACCCGACGAGCTGTGCCTGCGCGATCCGCAGCTCAGCCTCGGACGGCGTCTCCGAGCCGAACGGCAGGCTGAGCCGGTTCAGCTCCTCGCGCAGCTCGGGGGACAGGCCGTCCTCCAGCTCGTGGATCGACGACTCGTGGATCTCGCGCAGCCGCTGCCGCCCGGCCTCGTCCAGCGGCGCCGCGCGGACCTCCTCGAGCAGCTGCTTGATCATCGTGCCGATCCGCATCACCTTGGCCGGCTGCTCGACCATGCTGCTCGGGTCGTCCGCGGTGTCCTCGGCAGCGACCAGCTCGGCGGCCTGCGCGTTCGCGGCGTTCACGTCGTCGGGATGCATCTCGTCGGTCATGGCTTCCAAACTAGTCGTCAGACCTGCAGCAGCACTTTGCCGATGTGCTCGCTGGACTCCACCAGCCGGTGCGCGTCCGCCGCGTCGGCCAGGGCGAACGTCCGGTCGATGATCGGACGGACCTCGCCGGCCTCGATCAGCGGCCACACCGCGTGCTGCGTCTCGGCCACGATGGCAGCCTTCTGGTCGAGCGGACGCGCCCGCAACCCCGCCGCGTGCACGGTCGCCCGCTTGGCGAGCAGCGCACCCAGATCGAGCTCGCCCTTGCGTCCGCCCTGCAGCCCGAGCACGATCAGCCGGCCGCCGACGGCGAGCGCCTTCATGTTCCGCTGCAGGTACGCGCCGCCGATGTTGTCCAGGATGACGTCGACGCCCGCGCCACCGCTCTCGGCCAGCACCCGGTCGTCGAACAGCTCCTGCCGGTAGTTGATCGTCACCTCGGCGCCGAGCTCGCGGCAGAACTGCAGCTTGCGCGCGGTGCCGGCCGTCGCGTAGACGGTCGCGCCACGGTGCTTGGCGAGCTGGATGGCCATCGTCCCGATGCCGCTCGAGCCGCCGTGGACGAGGAACCGCTCACCGGGCTGCAGGCGCCCGGCGTCGGAGCCGAAAACCATCGACCAGACCGTGCAACTGACCTCGGGCAGTGCCGCGGCCTCGACCAGGTCGAGGTTCTTCGGCAGCTGCATCAGCTGACCGGCCGGGACGGCGACCTGCTCGGCGTAACCGCCGCCGGCCAGCAGCGCGCACACCCGGTCGCCGACCTGCCAGCCGGTCACGCCGTCGCCGAGCGCGGCGATCGTGCCCGAGCACTCCAGGCCGGGGTACGGCGCGGCACCGGGCGGCGGCGGGTAGTTGCCCTGCCGCTGCAGCAGGTCCGCGCGGTTGACGGCCGTGGCGGCCACGTTCAGTACAACCTCGTCGGGCGCGGGTTCGGGAGCGGGAACGTCCCGCACCTGCAGTACCTCGGGTTCGCCCGGTTCGGTGATGACGACAGCGCGCATACGTCCGACCGTATCGCCCACGCGAACGGCCACCTGGTCAACAGCGCGTTCTGATCGCCCGGTAGCCGGAATCGACTCTTGATCCCGGGGTTGTCATGGTTCGGACGCGTCTGGGATACCAGACACGCCCCGCGCTCGGTGGCCGCCGTAACGGCACCCGGGGCACAGTAGCCACATGCAGCAGCGCATTCCCGTGGGGACCGGTCCGCTCACCGAGGACGACGTCGTCGCCGTGGCCCGCGGCGGTGCCGGAGTCGAGCTCGACGCCGCGGCGGTGGACGCGATCGCGAGCGCGCGCGCCCTGGTCGACGCGCTGGCCGACGACGTCCGTCCGCACTACGGCATCTCCACCGGCTTCGGCGCGCTCGCCACCAAGCACATCCCGGCCGAGCAGCGTGCCCAACTGCAGCAGTCGCTCGTCCGGTCGCACGCGTCCGGGTCCGGCCCGGAGGTCGAACGCGAGGTCACCCGCGCGCTGATGCTGCTGCGGCTGTCGACGCTCGCGACCGGCCGCACGGGGATCCGTCCGCAGACGGCACAAGCGCTGACCGCCTTGCTGGACAAGGGGATCACGCCGGTCGTGCGCGAATTCGGATCGCTCGGCTGCTCCGGCGACCTGGCACCGCTCGCGCACGTCGCGCTGGCCCTGCTCGGCGAGGGCGAGGTGCGCGACGCGTCCGGTGAGCTGATGCCGGCGGCGGACGCGCTGAAGGCCGCCGGGCTGGAACCGATCACGCTCGCCGAGAAGGAGGGCCTGGCGCTGATCAACGGCACCGACGGCATGCTCGGCCAGTTGCTGCTCGCGTGTCACGACCTCGACCTGCTGCTGCGCACGGCCGACCTGACCGCGGCGATGAGCGTCGAGGCTCTGCTCGGCACCGACCGGGTGTTCGCGGCGGACCTGCAGGCGTTACGGCCGCAGCCGGGCCAAGCCGTCGCCGCCACCAACATGCGCGCGTTGCTGGCCGGCTCGCCGATCATCGCCTCGCACGCGAACCCCGAGGACTGCCCGTACGTGCAGGACGCGTACTCGATGCGCTGCGCCCCGCAGGTCGCCGGCGCCGCCCGGGACACGCTCGCACACGCGCGCTCGGTCGCCGGGTTCGAGCTGGCCGCGGCTGTGGACAACCCCGTGCTGACGGTGGACGGGCGCGTGGAGTCGAACGGCAACTTTCATGGCGCGCCCGTCGCGTACGTGCTGGACTTCCTGGCCATCCCGGCTGCGGACGTCGCCAGCATGAGCGAGCGGCGCACCGACCGGATGCTGGACGTGGCCCGCAGCCGTGGCCTGCCGCCCTTCCTCGCGGACGATCCGGGCGTGGACTCCGGGCACATGATCGCGCAGTACACGCAGGCCGCCCTGGTGTCCGAGCTCAAGCGGCTGGCGGTGCCCGCGAGCGTGGACTCGATCCCGTCCAGCGCGATGCAGGAGGACCACGTGAGCATGGGCTGGTCGGCTGCCCGCAAGCTGCGCCGCTCGGTGGACGCGCTCAGCCGCGTCCTCGCGATCGAGCTGCTGACCGCGGCACGCGCGCTCGAACTGCGCGCGCCGTTGCGTCCCGGCCCGGCGACCGGCGCGGTCGTCACGGCGCTGCGCGAGACCGTTCCCGGACCCGGCCCGGACCGCTACCTCTCGCCGGAGATCGAGGCCGCAGTGGAGTTCGTCCGATCCGGCCACGCCGTCGCCGCCGCGAACTCCGCCCTCTCACACCCACTCACCTAACCGCTTTCCACCTTTCAGCGGGGCTTTCGAGGCCCAAAAGTCCCGCTGAAAGGTGGAAAGCGAGTACCAACTGCGGAAGGAACTTCGATGGTCAGCGCTCCACACGGCAGCGAGCTCACCGCGCGCGGCTGGCAGACCGAGGCGCCCCTGCGCATGCTGCAGAACAACCTCGACCCCGAGGTGGCGGAGCATCCCGACGAGCTGGTCGTCTACGGCGGCACCGGCAAGGCGGCGCGGGACTGGCCGAGCTTCCACGCCATCACCCGCACGCTGGCCGATCTGCAGTTGGACGAGACGCTGCTCGTGCAGAGCGGCAAGCCGGTCGGCGTCATGCGCACGCACGAGTGGGCGCCGCGCGTCCTGATCGCCAACTCGAACCTCGTCGGCGACTGGGCGAACTGGGACGAGTTCCGCCGCCTCGAACAGCTCGGCCTGCTCATGTACGGCCAGATGACGGCCGGCTCGTGGATATACATCGGCACGCAGGGCATCCTGCAGGGCACCTACGAGACGTTCTCCGCGGTCGCCGCGAAGCGGTTCAACGACACGCTCGCCGGCACGATCACGCTGACCGCGGGCCTCGGCGGGATGGGTGGTGCGCAACCGCTGGCGGTCACGATGAACGGCGGCGTCGCGATCTGCATCGACGTGGACGCGTCCCGCATCGAACGCCGGATCCAGCACCGGTACCTCGACGTCCGCGCCGACAGCGTCCAGCACGCGCTCGATCTCGCGGTCGAGGCGCGCGACGCCAGAAAGCCTTTGTCCATAGGGCTTTTGGGCAATGCGGCTTCACTGTTCCCGCAGCTGCTCGCCAACGACGCGCCGATCGACATCGTCACCGATCAGACGTCCGCGCACGACCCGCTCAGCTACCTGCCGATCGGTGTCGAGTTCGAGGACTGGCACGACTACGCGCGGCGCAAGCCCGAGGAGTTCACCGGACGGGCCCGCGCGTCCATGGCCAGGCATGTCGAGGCGATGGTCGGTTTCCAGGACAAGGGCGCCGAGGTGTTCGACTACGGCAACTCGATCCGCGGCGAGGCGAAGCTGGCCGGCCTCAACCGCGCGTTCGACTTCCCGGGCTTCGTCCCGGCCTACATCCGCCCACTGTTCTGCGAGGGCAAGGGCCCGTTCCGCTGGGCCGCGCTGTCCGGCGACCCGAAGGACATCGCCCGTACCGACAAGGCAATTCTCGACCTGTTCCCGGAGAACGAGTCGCTCGCGCGGTGGATCACGATGGCCCAGGAGCGGGTGCACTTCCAGGGCCTGCCCGCGCGCATCTGCTGGCTCGGCTACGGCGAGCGCGACCGCGCCGGACTGGAGTTCAACACGCTCGTCGGCAACGGCGAGATCAGCGCGCCGATCGTCATCGGGCGCGACCACCTGGACTGTGGCTCGGTCGCATCCCCATATCGGGAAACGGAATCCATGCTCGACGGGTCGGACGCGATCGCCGACTGGCCTTTGCTGAACGCGATGGTCAATGTGGCCAGCGGCGCGTCGTGGGTCTCGATCCACCACGGCGGCGGCGTCGGCATGGGCCGCTCGATCCACGCCGGCCAGGTGAGCGTCGCGGACGGCACGCAGCTCGCCGCGCAGAAGCTGGAGCGGGTGCTCACCAACGATCCTGGGATGGGCGTGATCCGGCACGTGGACGCCGGCTACGACCGGGCCGCGGAGATTGCCGCCGAGCGCGGCGTCCGGATCCCGATGCAGGAAGGCTGAGCCGAACCGCGAGCGAAGCGGCCGTGCGCCCCAGGCTCAGGCAGAACCGCTGAACGCGCCGGTGGCCAGCAGCCGCTTGGCGAAGTACGGCTCGAGCGAGCGCGTGATCGACAGGCTCAGGTGGTTCGAGTCGCGATAGGCGATCACGCCGCCCACCTCGGGCGGGCACTCCGTCGACGTGCACAGCAGGTCGTTCACGTTCACGACCGGCAGGGTGTCGCCCATCGCGGCCTTTGCCGCGTCGATCGAGGTCTTGTGCTGCTGCAGCGCTTCGTCGATCGGCGTGCTGCACTTCTCGACCGAGCCCTTGCGGCCGGCCAGGCAGTCGGGGACGTCGAAGCCGAGATTGGGCGTCTCGTGGATCGCGACCACCTTGATGCCGTGCTGCAGCAGGGTGTGGAAGTACGGCACCATGCCCTGCCCGACGAGGGTGCGGCCGACGGCGTCCGGGGTGGGGTGGCTGACGGTGCCCGAGGCGGCGCGTTCGCTGACGATCACGACGTCCGGCTTGATCGACGTCAGCATCTGGTTCAGCACCGCCTGGCCCCAGTCGTGGCACGCGGTGTAGGGCTTGCCCTTTAACACCATCATCGTCGACGTCCAGCGGCACTTCGCGTGGGTCTCGCCGACGAGCTTCCAGTCGTGCTGCTTGGCGATCGTGATCAGCGCGTTCGACCACATGGACGCGTGCGAATCTCCGACCAGCGCGACGGTGAGCTTCGGGTGCGCGGGCGCGTAGACGGTGCACGGCGTGGGCGCCGACTTCGTGTAGCCGACCTCGCAGCCGTTCTTGTTGAGCAGGGTGATGTCGTTGTGCGCCTCGGCCACCGGCGGAACCAGGCTGGACACCGGAATGTTGTTGTTCGCCTGCTGGTTACTCGATTGCTGCGCGAGCGCGCGGACGCCGGGGTGGTCCGGACCGAGCTTGCCGGTCCACGGACCGGGCTCGCCGGCGATGAACAGGCTCGCCAGCACGGCCGGGACGATCACCGCGCACGCGGTGGCCAGCGACACCGCCGGGCTGCGCACCACGATCTTCGCGCGGCGCACCTTGTCCTCGACCAGGATCTTCGTGAGCCACGACAGCAGCACCGACAGGACGACGATCGCCGGCCCGTCCAGGTAACCGATCTTGCCGCCGTGGTACGCCAGCCAGAGCACGATGACCGGCCAGTGCCACAGGTACAGCGAGTACGAGATGTCGCCGACGAACACGAACAGCCGGGACGCGGTGATCGGCGCGGTGCCCAGCCGGGCGGCGCCGGAGCCGCACGCGATCATGGCGACGGCGCCGAGGGTCGGGACGACCGCCACCCAGCCCGGGAACGCGCTCGAGCCCGACA
>DASRSS010000155.1:0-2512 GCA_035656335.1 Jatrophihabitantaceae bacterium
AACGGCACGCTGTGGATGACGGTGCTCGATATCCACATCTTCACCCGCGCTCTTTCGCCGGCGAGCACCGGGGCGCACCGTGTGGCCATGACCGCACCCGCTCGCGCCGCCGCAGCCGACGAGGTCGCGCGGACGGTGGCACGGCTGGGCATGCAGCCCGACCTGCTGCGGGCGCTGGCCACCCGTGCCGCCGCGGCCGCCGACGCGCTGCTGTGGCGCTCCGCAGGAGCCCCCGCGTTCCGCGACCGGGTGCACACCGACGCCGTCCGGCTCCGCGCGGCCGCCGACACCCTGGACGCCGCACTGGACGCGCTGCGTCGCTACGCCGCGGACCTGCCGCGATGAGCGTGACGGTCGCCGGCGGGCTGGACGCGGTGCGCGCGGAGCCGGACGCGATCCGGCTGGCCGGAGCCGTCCTGGACCGGACCGCCGCGGAGATCGACGAGTCCCGCGCCGAGAGCTCGACGGCGTACTGGGCGCTGTGGACGGTCGCCTCACTGGACGCCGGGGCAGCGTCGCTGGGCTCGGCCCAGGACGCGCTCGACTCCGTGCAGCGCACGCTCGACGAGGCCGCCGACGACCTGCGCGTCATCGCCCGGCGACTGCGGATCGCCGCGCGGCTGTACGAGGCGGTCGACGCGCTCGATGGCGGCCTGTTCGCCCACCTCGGCGCGGCGCTCGGCGGCGCGTTCGGACCGGGCTGGCACGGGCTAACCAAGCTCCCCGATGCGCTGGTGACCGGCGAGGCCGTGGGCCTGGCCACCGGCAGCCCGCTCGAGGCGGTGGACGCGTTCAGCACGTCGGACCCGCAACTGCTCGACACGATCCTGGACGGCGGCGCGCTGGCCCTGCTCGCGTCCGCGACGCTGCTGCCGGCGCTTGCCGGCGTGGACGAACTGCTGCAGCACTACTTCGCCGACGGCCGGCCGGTCGTGACCCCGGCCGGAACCGACACCGCCGTCCCGGCCACGCTCGCGCCGCGCAGCCTCACCGATCTCGTCGACGGCGCGCTGTGGCGCGACGCGCACGAGGAGGACACCGCGGGCGTCACGGCGGGCGGCGAGATCGACGTCAAGTTCCTGCACCACGCGGACGGCTCCCGCAGCGTGATCGTGGACATCCCCGGCACCAAGGACTGGAGCCTGCGCGGCTTCGATCCCGACGTCACCAATCTGGCGTCCAACCTGCGCGCCATCCAGGGCGTGCCGACGACCTACGAGCGAGGCGTGCTGGACGCGATGCAGCGCGCGGGAGTACGTCCGGACGATCACGTGCTGCTGGTCGGGCACAGCCTGGGCGGCATGGTCGCGGTCGAGGTGGCGCGCGATGCGGTGGGGTCCGGGCGGTTCCGAGTCACGAACGTGGTGACGGCAGGCTCGCCCGTCGGCAACACGGTCGGCTCGGTGCCGCGGTCGGTGCACGTGCTCGCGCTGGAGAACGCCGAGGACCTCGTCCCGACCCTGGACGGCCGGGCGAACCCGGCCACGCGCAACGTGCTGACCGTGACCGCCGACATCCCCTCGCACGACCTCGGCACCGCCCACCACCTCGACAACGCGTACGAGTCCGTCGCCGAGGCGGCCGAGCACAGCGGCGAGCCCGCCGTCGACTACTACCTCGCCGGCGCCGAGCAGTACCTGGACGCCGACTCCGTCCGCACCGAGCGGTACGTGATCAAGAGGCGCTGAGACCTTGCCGCACCGGGGCGAATGAACAACGATTCGCACATGTACGGACTGATGCAGGACGTCCCGCTGACCACGAACTGGATCCTCGAGCGCGGCGAGCGCTTCTACGGCACGAAGACCGTCGTCACCAAGACCGCGACCGGCCTCGACCGCACCACGTTCGCCGACATCGCGCGCGAGACCAGGCGCATCGCGTCCGCGCTCGACACGCTCGGCATATCCGCGGACGGCCGGGTGGCCACGTTCGCGTGGAACACAGCTCGCCACCTCGCGCTGTACTTCGCGATCCCCGGCACCGGACGGGTGATGCACACCGGCAACATCCGCTACTTCCCCGAGCAGCTCGTGTACACGTTCGAGCACGCCGAGGACGAAGCGGTGTTCGTCGACCGGTCGCTGCTGCCGCTGTTCGGCAAGTACCTGCCCGAGCTGAACACCGTCAAGCACGTGATCGTCATGGACGACGGCGCGCCGGCCGAGCTGCCGGACGACCCGCGCGTCGTCAGCTACGCCGAGCTGGTCGCGGGCGCGGACGAGGCCGACCTGCGCGGGCGCGTCACGGACGAGCAGACGGCCGCGGCGATCTGCTACACCAGCGGCACGACCGGTCACCCGAAGGGCGTGCTCTACTCGCACCGGTCGACCTGGCTGCACTCGAACGCGTGCCTGACCTCGTCCGTGTTCAGCCTGAACGAGTCGGACACGGTGCTGCCGGTCGTCCCGATGTTCCACGCCAACGCCTGGGGCCTGCCGTACGCGGCGGTCCTCGGCGGCGCGTCGCTCGCGATGCCCGGCCCGGACCTGACGCCGGCCGGCCTGCTGCA
>DASRSS010000156.1:0-12955 GCA_035656335.1 Jatrophihabitantaceae bacterium
TCGCAGCCGGAGAAGGGCCTGGCCCACCGCGCGCTGGCGGACATCAAGGAGAGCGTCCAGGAGCTGCAGTACTACCGCAGCACCCTGTTCGTCCCGCCGCCCGGCCCGACGCTGGAGCAGGCGCAGGCCGCGGCCAAGGCCGTGTCGGGCGCGGTCGGAACCACTCCCGGCGACCGGGTAGACTGACCCGGCTCGGTGGTGCGACACCACCGAACATGGTGGGTGTAGCTCAGCTGGTAGAGCACCTGGTTGTGGTCCAGGATGTCGCGGGTTCGAGCCCCGTCACTCACCCCAACAGCGGTTTCACCCATGACCGCCGGCGGCGCACCTTACGGGCGAACTCGTCGACACCCCACACCACGACGGGGAACGGGAGCAGCAGCATCAGTTGCGTCGGCGCCAGCGCGGCCGTGCCGAAGACGCTCTGCAGCGGCGGAACGTAGATGAGGGCAGCGGTGAACGCGACCTCGAAGGCGATCCCCCACAGCAACATCGGGTTGCTACCCGGGCCGATGGTGAACAGCGACGCATGCTCGGTGCGAGCGGCGAACGCCGTCCCGATCTGACACGCGACGATCCCGGCGAAGGTCAGGGTGGTCGCCTGCCGATACAGGTGGTGCAGCGGCTGCCCCGCGCCCGTTGGGGCACCCGGCCGCCAGCCGCCCCGCCAGAGCACCCAGAAGAAGGCGGCCATCACGAGGACGGCCGAGACGGCTCCGAGCAACGCCCAGGCCCGGAGGAGAAGACGGCGGTCGATGACTCCGGCGCTGCGTGGACGTGGCGGTCGCTGCATCAGCCCCGGCTCGGCCGGTTCGCGGCCGAGGGCGAGCGCGGGCAGCGTTTCCGTGCCCAGATCGATGGCGAGGATCTGCAGCACGGTCAACGGCAGCGGAACTCGCCCGCCCGACAGCGCGAACACGAGGAACGGAACGACCTCGGGCACGGCGTGGGCGAAGATGTAGAGGACGAACTTCTTCACGTTGTCGAACACCCGGCGCCCTGCGTCCACCGCGGCGATGATCGTGGCGAAGTTGTCGTCGGTCAGCACCAGCGTCGCCGCCTCGCGGGCCATGTCAGTACCCGACCGGCCCATGGCGACGCCGATGTCGGCATGCCGCAACGCCGGCGCGTCGTTGACGCCGTCGCCGGTCATCGCGACGATCTCGCCCGACGCACGCAGTGCCTCGCAGATCCGCAGCTTGGACTCCGGCGAGCTGCGCGCGAAGACGACCTCCTCGTCGCGGGCGAGCAAGCGATCGAGATCCGGCTCGCTCAATCGGTCGAGCTCGTCTCCGGTGATGATGCGGCGACTGCGCGAGCCGATCCCGACCTGTGCCGCGATGTGCGCAGCGGTCAGGCCGTAGTCGCCGGTGATGACGTGTACGCGGATGCCCGCGCCGTGCGCCCTGGCCACCGCGTCCGCCACCCCGGGGCGGGGCGGGTCGAGCATGGCGACCAGCCCGAGAAAGGTGAGCCGCGCCTCGGCGTCCTGCCGGTCGCGCACGTCTGTGACGTCAGGGTCGAGGACGCGACGGGCGACCGCGAGCACACGTAGCCCGGCGGCCGCGTACTCGTCGATCGCCTGCCCGATCCGCTGGGACGCGGTTTCATCGAGACGGCACGTCGCACCGCCGGCGTCCAGCCACTCGCTGCAACACGGTAGGACGCTCTCGGGGGCCCCCTTCGTGTGCACGGCCGTCACCGGTCGGCTCGGCTCCCGCGCACCGGCCGGCTCCTCGTCGAGGGTCGTCATCCGCTTCAGTTGCGGGTCGAAGGCGAACAGCCGTCGCCGAGCGCCACGCTCGACGACTCCGTAGCCGGCCGCGAGCCGCAGCAGCGCGAGTTCGGTCGGATCGCCGCTGCCGCCCGGCTGCTTCACCGTCGGCGCGGACGCGGTCGTGCAGGCCGCGGCGGTGGCGACGAGCAGCCGGACGCGCTGATCAGTGGCTTCAGGCCGTTCGCCGCAGTCCAACTCCATGCCGGGCAGCCACAGCCGGGTGACCTGCATTCGGTTCTCGGTGAGGGTCCCGGTCTTGTCCGTGCACACCACGGTCGTGCAGCCCAGCGTCTCGACCGCGGCCAGCCGTTTCACCACGGCGCCTCGGCGAGCCAGCTCCCGGACACCGACGGCCAGTGCGAGCGTGATGGTGGGAAGCAGTCCTTCCGGCACGTTCGCGACCAGCAGCCCGATGGAGAAGCTGATCGCCGCGGACCACCCCAGACCGGCGGCGAGCCCCGCGGGCAGGAACGCGATCCCAATGGCGACGGCCACCGCGGCGATCACCCAGGTTGCGCGCCGTACCTGCCGCTCCAGCGGGCTCGGATCGGACTTGGTCCGCTCGGACAGCGCGGCGATCCGGCCGAGCTCAGTGTGCATCCCGGTGCCCGTGACGACCGTGGTCACCTCGCCACCCGTGCACACCGTGCCGCTGAAGACCAGATCACGTGCCTCGAGCAGCGTGCCCGCCTCCGTCGTGATCTCGGCCGAACGCAGCACCGGCAGCGACTCCCCGGTCAACGCCGACATGTCGAGCAGCGCGGAGCCGTCGATCACCCTGGCGTCGGCGCACACGCGGCCGCCCTCGGCGATGATCTGGATGTCGCCGGGGACGAGGTCTCGCGCGGGGATCTCCGTGCGCGCACCGTCGCGGATCACGCCCGCGGTCTCCGGCAGGAATGCGGCCAACGTCTCAACGGCATGTTCGGCCTGCATCTCCTGCGCGAACGCGAACAGCGCGTTGAGCACGATCACCGCCGCTACGGCGACGGCCAGGGCCGGGGTGCCGCCGATCCAGGCCAGCACCGCAGCCGCGGCGAGCAACAGCGCGAGCGGCTGGGTGAACTGCGCGGCCAGCTCCCGCGGCCAGCGCCGGCCGCTGCGGCGGGCGAGTTCGTTCGGACCGTAGACGACCAGCCGATGCGCTGCCTCTCGGCTGGACAGGCCGTTCGGGGAGGTGCGCAGGTTGCGGAACAGCTCCGCCGGTGGACGGCGTGGGTCCGTCACCTCGATGGTGTCCAGTGCTTCGTGCACCATCGCCACTCAACGCCTCAGCGGCTGACCTGGCTGGAATCCGGACGGAGATCGCCGGGCCTGGCCGGCTCAGGCACGGTGATCGTCGTTCCAGCGGTGCCGGACAGCAGACCGCCCGCATCCGCGAGGGCACCGATGGTGGCGGGCTGCCCGGTCGCGGCGACGAACCGCGCACAGGCGGCGATCTTCGGACCCATCGACCCCGCGGGAAGGTGCATCGCGGTCGCCTCATCGATATCGAGCCGGGCAACAGGACGCGCGCGCGGCGTTCCGAACTCACGCATCACCGCGGGCACGTCGGTGAGTACGAGCAGCCGATCGGCGTGCAACTGCACGGCCAGCAGCGCCGCCGTGAGGTCCTTGTCCACCACTGCCTCGACCCCGGACAACCCGTCGCTGCCCGCCACGACCGGAACACCGCCGCCACCGCCGCAGATCACCACCGCGCCGGCCTCCACCAGTTCGGCGATGCTGCCCTGTTCCACCACGTTGAGCGGTTCCGGCGACGCGACCACGCGCCGCCACTTGTCGCCGTCTCGCGCAATCTCCCATCCGTGCCGGGCCGCGAGATCGAGAGCCTGCGAGTGGGAGTAAACCGCGCCGACGAACTTGGCCGGCCGCAGGAACGCGGTGTCGGCAGCGTCGACGACGGTCTGGGTGACCACGGTGACGACCGGCTTGTGGACGCCCGCGTTCCGCAGGGCTTGGGCGAGCCAGTAGCCGATCAAGCCCTGCGTCTGCGCGCCCAGCGCGTCCAACGGGTACGGATGCGTCAGGGAACCGTCCGCCTCGCTCTCCATGGCGAGCAGGCCGACCTGGGGACCGTTGCCGTGGCAGACGATCAGCTCGTGGTCGGCGGCAAGCGGGGCCAACGCCCTGGCCGCCGCCCTGACGTGGCGCTGTTGAATACCCGCGTCCGGCCTTTCGCCGCGTTCGAGGAGCGCGTTGCCGCCGAGCGCGGCCACGATCCGCATGGTCAACCGTCCAGCGCCGAGAGCATGACCGCCTTCGCGGTGTGCATCCGGTTCTCGGCCTCGTCGAACACGATCGACCGTGCCGAGGTGAACACGTCGTCGCTCACTTCGGCGCCGACCAGGCCGAACTGCTCGTACAGCCGCTCTCCCAGTGCGCTGTTGCGATCGTGCAGCGCGGGCAGGCAGTGCATGAACTTGGTGTCGGGACTTCCGGAGCTCGCGAGCAGCCGCTCGGTCACCCGATACGGCTGGAGCAGCGGTACGCGAGACTCCCACTGCTCGATCGGCTCCCCCATGCTCACCCAGACGTCGGTGTAGACGAAGTCCGCGCCGACCACGGCCGTCCCGATCTCGTCGGTGACGCGCAGCCGAGCGCCACTGTCCGCGGCGAGCCGGTGCGCTGCGTCCAGCACGTCCGCCGGCGGATGCAGCTCACGGGGCGACGCGATGCGGACGTCCATGCCGAGCAGTGCGCCGGTGATCAGCAGCGAGCGCGCGACGTTATTGCGCCCGTCGCCGCAGAAGCAGAAGACGATCTCCTCCAGCGGGCCGCCGTGGTGCTCGCGCATCGTCATGACGTCGGCCATGGCTTGCGTGGGGTGCCACTGGTCGGTGAGACCGTTCCACACGGGCACGCCGGAGTTGTCGGCCAGCGCCTCGACGGCGTCCTGGGCGAAGCCGCGGAACTCGATCCCGTCGTACAGCCGGCCGAGGACCCGCGCCGTGTCCGCGATCGACTCGTCGCGTCCGATGTGCGATCCGTCGGGACCCAGATAGGTGACATCGGCTCCCTCGTCGTGGGCGGCGACTTCGAACGCGCAGCGCGTACGGGTCGAGTTCTTCTCGAAGATGAGCGCGATGTTCCGTCCGCTCAGCCGGCGAGGACGTTCTCCCGCCGCGCGCGACGCCTTCAGCTCGACGGCGAGATCCAGCAGACCCAGGTACCGCTCCTTGTCGAGGTCCAACTCCTTCAGCAGGGACCCTGGGTGGCGGACGCTCGTGCACGCGGTCATGGCTGCTGCCCCTCTTCACGTCGGCTGGCTCTCGCATGCAGCGTGCGCCACGACGTGGCGGGGGGAACACGGCCGAACGTCCCAGCGCGGTAGGGACATCGGCACCGCTGTGCCGCGCAGATATCGTGCCCTGTGCGCACCAGGGGCGAACGGCTTGCGGATCGCCTGCCTTCGCCCCTGTGGCCCGGCCCGCGCGCAAGGCACAGTCAGTAGTGCCGGTTCGCCGGCACCCGCACCCAAGGGCGGACATGACGATGTGTCGGCCATCGCGCCGCGATTGACCCAGCGTCGCAAGACGGGGCGTCCGACCCTTGGGTGCGCTCAACTTTCCCGGAGCAGTCAGCGATCGTCGTGCTGTCCGAAGTCGTGGGCCGTGCGACTGGTCCACGAGTGGGCCGCCGGCATCAGAGCGGTGGCCAGTCCCGTTCCGGCGAGCAGGCAGAGCACCAGCACCGCCATGCGGACGGGACGTCGCCGCGTGGCCGGAACGGTTCGCGGCTCACGCAGTTCCCGCCAGGTGCTTCGACCGGCCTCGACCAGATGGCCGAGGACATGCAGGCTCATCACGACGATCCACACGATGAAGGCGCCCTGGTGCAGGGTGAGCAGCGGTCCGCGATGGTCCGGCCCGGTCGCGATAAGGCCGATGCCGGTACCCAGCACGGCCAGGCTGGCGGCGACGACGACCGGCCCGATCATCCGCAGCACGGGGTGCGGTGGACCCTTGCGCCGATACGGTCGCGCACCCGTGTAGTAGCGCACGAAGCGATAACCGGTGGTGGCCGTCTTGAGCAGCACCGGTCCGACGAGCAGCACGCCGAGGAAGATGTGCAGGCTGATGAGTCGGCCGATGTTCAAGATGCTGACGCCTTCGACTGCGAACAGGACGATCAGCAGCGTGCCGTTCACCGCGGTCAGTCGGCTGTTGCCCTCCACGCCCGTGTCGGGGCGCTCGGTTGTCGACGTCGCGTTCATGCGTCGACCCGCAGCTGGCCGGCCACGACGTGCACCGGGATCCGGGGCAACGGGCTCGGCGGTGGTCCTTGGAGCACCTTGCCGGTGCGTGCGTCGTACACGCCGCCGTGGCACGGGCAGACGAACTGCGTCGTGGACTGATCGAACTGAACCGGGCAGCCGGCATGTGTGCAGACGGCGCTGAACGCGACGAACGTGCCGGAGGACGGCTGCAGGATCCAGGCGGGTTGGCCGCTGGCCGGATCGGTGAAGCTCCGTGCCTGGCCGACGGGAACCGCGGAGACAGGGCCGATCGCGGTTCCCGGCTGAGAGCGACCGCGCGGCGCGGACCCGCCGCGTGTGGTGGACCGTCCGGACGGCGATGGAGGGCTGCTCGGCGGTGCAGTGACACCCGACGGGGTCACCCCTTGCAGCGCGGACGTTTGGCCGCGCCGAGTGCCTCCGGCGGCCCGGCCGAGAGCCGCGGTGATGCCGCCAAGTGCGAGCGCGCCGAACGCGGCGACCGCGGCCGCGACGCCGGTGTCCAGCACGGTGCGGCGGTCGAGCTCTGCGCGAGCCTTGGCCGACACGGCGGCCGGCTCCGGCGGTAGCCGCAGCTGCCCGCGGGCCCGGCCACGCAACCAGGCGCCGACGCTCAGCACTCCGCAGTCACCGAACCCGAGCATGGTCAACCACGCGAACACGAACACGATGTCCGCGCTGTAGTAGTACGGGCGCGTGTTCCAGGAGACGGTCAGGAAGAACGTCAGCGCCAGCAGCGCGCCGCCCGCTGCGGCGATGCGCGGATACAGACCCGCCAGCGTGCCGATCCCGACGGCGAGCTCGGCGAACGCGATGAGCAATCCGACCGCGGTCGGAGCGTGAGTGCTCAGGCCGAGCAGCGGGCCGATCGGGCTGGAATGCTGCAGCGTCCGCATCTGCGCGGCGACCGAGATCGGGCTGTGCGGATCGAGGTAGTTCGGGTTCGCCAGCTTCTGCAGCCCCGCGAAGCCGAAGGTGACGCCCAGGAACGCGCGCATCGGCAGCAGCAGGGCGCCGGGCTCGTGCAGGCGCCGCGTCCAGGCCTGCGCCGGCGCCGCGCCGCCCACGTGATGACTCGTCATGTCCGCAAGCCTCTGCGGCGCTGTCCTAAGAACTCGTTCACCGCTCATCGCGGTGCCAGCGCCCGGCCCTACGGTGATTCCGTGACCGCTACCGGCAACCCCGCCAACGTCGTCCTCGCGGGCCTGAACGTGCTCATCGTGGAAGACGACCGGGCGATCGGCGGCCAGCTCGCCAAGGGACTCGCGCGGCTGGGCTGTGCACCGCAGGTGGTGCGTACCGGCGCCGAAGCGCTGGCCCGTCCGGTCGCCGGCCTGGTGCTCCTCGATCTGGGGCTGCCCGACATCGACGGGGTCGCGCTGTGCCGCCAGCTCCGCCTGCGCAGCCGGGTGCCGATCATCGTGGTCACCGCTCGTGGAGCGCAGGCGGATCGGGTCGAGGCCCTGGATGCCGGCGCCGACGACTACATCGTCAAACCGTTCGGGTTCGAGGAGCTGACCGCCCGCATGCGTGCAGTGCTGCGCCGCAGCGGGGGCGACACCGGCGAGCTGGTGCACGGCCCGCTGCGGATCGACCTGCCGTCCCGCCGAGTACAACTGTCCGGCGAACCGGTCACGCTGACCGCCAAGGAGTTCGACATCCTGGCCTGCCTCGCCCTGGAGCCGGGCCGGGTCGTCAGCCGGGACGAGATCTTCGACCGCGTCTGGGACGAGCACTGGTACGGGCCCCGGAAGGTCTTGGACGTCCATCTGGCCGCGCTTCGGCGCAAACTCGGTGACCCCAACCTGATCGAGACCGTGTACGGCAGGGGCTTCCGCCTCGCCGACCCCCAGGCCGATCGCGGAACCACCGCCACATGACGCGACGCATCCTGGCCGGCTTTCTCGGCGTTCTCGTCGCCGTGCTCGCGGCCATCGTCGTGCCGCTCGGCCTGCTGGTCAGCACCCAACAACGCGACGACTTCCGCGACGCGACGCGAACCGCCGCACGCGCGGTGGCCGCCGTCGCAGAGGAGCGACTCGACGATCACCAGCCGGCGGCGCTCGCGACTGCCCTGGCAAAGCTGGCAGCCGCCGGGGAACGGATCGCCGTCCTGGACGCGGCCGGCAACGTGATCGGCCGCGCCGGGCCACCGCTGCCCGCAGCCGTCCTGGTCGCCGCCAGGACCAATCGGCCGCTCCCGCCGGTCGCGGGCAGCATGGTCACGACCGCGACCGTGGGCGACGCCGCTCCGATCGGAGTCGTCGTGCTCGCCCGCGACACCGATCCCCTCACCGACCGACAGCAAAGCCTGTGGACGTGGCTCGGCGTCGCCGCGGTAGCAGCGCTGCTCGTGGGTGCCGTCGTCGCCTGGGCGCTGAGCCGGTGGATCGCGCGGCCGCTGCGTCAGCTGGCCGGCGTGGCAGGACGCCTCGGATCCGGCGACACGGCCGCTCGCGCCGAGCCCGACCGCGGGCCGCCGCAGGTCCGCCTGGTCGCCGCCGCGTTCAACCGGATGGCCGACCAGGTGCTCACCTTGATCGAAACCCAACGGGGCATGACCGCCGAGGTATCCCACCAGCTGCGGACACCGCTCGCCGCACTGCGCCTGCGCCTGGAGCTGCTCGGCGCGGACCTGCACGGCGACGACGCGGCCGAGGTGACCGGGCTGATCGAGGAGACGAACCGGCTGTCCCGCCTGCTCGACGGACTGCTCGCGGTCGCTCGCGCGGAGAACGCGCCGTCGGTGCCCGAGCCGGTCGACCTGGCCGCGATCGCGGCCGAGCGGGTGGCTGCGTGGCAGCCGCTCGCCGCCGAACGCGGCGTCGTCCTCCGCCTCGACACCGAGCAGGCCGTCGGCCTCGCCACGTCCGGTCACGTCGAGCAGATCCTGGACAACCTGCTCGACAACGCAATCGCGGCCGTGCCGTCGCAGGGACGGATCACGGTCGCCACCTCCAGACGCGACTCGAAGGCCGTCCTGTCCATAGCCGACAACGGGCCCGGAATGGCCGCGGATCGTCGTACCCGCACCCTGGACCGATTCGTCACCGACCGGACCGGCGACGGCGGCACCGGGCTCGGCCTGCACGTCGTGAACCGCCTGGTCAGCAGCGACGCCGGAACGATCTCGCTGACCGAGACGCCAGGTGGCGGGCTGACGGTCGCAATCGCGTTCCCGCTCGACCCGTCGCCGGCCCACGACGGTGGCTGATCGCGCCGCCGCTACGCGGACGGTGGCAGGTCGCGCAGTCGCACGGACAGGCAGGTCACGCAGCCTTCCAGCTTGATGTACTCGCCGATGTCGACGGGCACCGGCTCGTAGCCGAGGTTGCGGAACAGCTCGATGCTGCTCGGGCAGTCCGCCGAGACCAGGAGCCGGTCGTCCTCCAGCAGCACGACGTGCGCGCCCGATTCCTCGGGCACCGGGACGAAGCGCTCGAAGATCAACGGGTCGTCTACCAACGGCGGATAGCCGATCACCGTGCCATCCGGCAGTGCGGTCACGGCGGACTTCAGGTGCAGCACCTTGGTGACGGGGACCGTGATCACGGTCGCACCGAGCGGCGTCAGGATCGAGCGCAGTTGCCGCACGCCTTCTGCGTTCGTGCGGCCGCCGCGTCCGACGTAGATCGTGTCGCCGACCTTGAGGACGTCGCCACCGTCCAGGGTGCCCGGTGCGCGGATGTGCGCTATCGCGTAGCCGAGCGCGTCGACCACCTTCTCCGCTTCGGCCGTCTCCGGCTTGCGGCTGTCCGCGCCGGGTCGCGCAATGACGGCGACCGTCTTGTAGACGACCATGGTGTCCTCGACGAACACCGAGTCCGGGCAGTCGGCGGCCGGCGGAACCTCGGCGGTCCGCCAGCCGTGCGCGTGCAGCGCAGCCACATAGCCGTCCCACTGCGAGCAGGCCAACCCGTAGTCGACGTGCTCACGCAGGCGGTGGGTGACGATGCCCTCGCTCAGGCGCGGGCTGGGCCTCCGGACAAGCGCGGTGCGGGTGCTCATGACGCTACCCTTCCACCGGCTGGGCGACCTCGCCACGTGCTTCCCGGCGCGCCTTGAGGAAGGCGTAGATCGGGATGCCGACGAGCAGCAGGAACAGTGCCTGGTAGACGGACTGGTAGCCGGCCGTCATGGTCACCCAGAGCGAGAACAGCACGCTCGCACCCGCGATCGAGAGATCCCGTGCGAGTGCCCAGCCCACCACCGTGCGACGCCGTGAGACCAGATAGGCCAGCTGCGCGCATGCCGAGAAGAAGTACGGGATCGCGACCGTCACGACGGACAGGTCGACCAGGTAGGTGAAGACCGTCAATCCGGTGTTGCTGCTGTAGGCGAACGCCATCAACACGGACGCGACGATCGTCGACACCAGGATCCCGAACCACGCCGTCCCGTCGCGGTAAGTCTTCGCGAACTGTGGCAGGAACAACCCGTCCTTCGCGGCCGCCCAGGGCATCTCGGCCGTGACCAGGGTCCACCCGTTGAGCGCACCGATGCCGGAGATCACCGCGACCGTTGCCACCGCCTTGCCCACCCATGCCGAGTGGCCGAAGACGGTCTGGAACGCGTCGACGAACGGCGCGCCGTTGCCGTCGAGTGCCGAGTGCGCGACGAGGCCCATGACGACGGCCGTCACGACGAGGTACAGCAGCGCGCTGGCTGCGGTGCCCAACACCGACGCGCGGCCCACGTTGCGAGCCGGGTCCTTCACCCGGGCCGCCGCGATGGACGCGCACTCGACGCCGATGAACGAGAACAGGGCCACGCCGGCAGCAATCCCGATCGCGCTGTAGAGGCTGCCACCGGAGGCGTTGAACGGGCCGAAGTTCGCACTCTTGACGAAGAACCAGCCGACAATCCCGATGAGCAGGAGCGGCAGGAACTTCAGGATCACCGTCACGTTCTGGAACCAGGCCATCTGCTTCACGCCGACCAGGTTCACCACCGCCGGGATCCACAGTCCACACATCGCGATGCCGAAGTTCGTCCACGCGGACGGATTCGAGATCGAGAACAACGACTCGACGTAGAGCACCCACGACGAGACGATCGCCGCGTTGCCGGCGAACGCGGTGATCCAGTAGCACCATGCGGTCAGGTAACCGGCGAAGTCGCCGAACTCGTGCCGCGAGTAGGCGTACAGGCCGCCGTCGCTCGTCGGGACGCGCTTGGTGAGCTGCCCGAAAAGCTGTCCCAGCAAGACCGCACCGACCGCGACGACCCCGAGCACGATGATCGAACTCGTGCCGGCTCCGGCCATCACACCGGGCATGCTGAACACGCCGGTCCCGATGATGCTGCCGATGACCAGCGCCGTCGCTGACGGCAGACCCAGCGCCTTCGAGCGCTGCTCCGCGGAAGCGGTCGGTGTGCCGGCGGCACCCGCGCTGTCGAGCAGGGCGGAACCTCCAGTTCGGTGCGCGCTGATCCGGTGACGCGCGGAACGCAGTGGAGTGAGTGACATCTCGATCACCAATCCTCGTCTGTCCGCGGACCGACACGGCCCGCGCTGGCACCAGCGTCTGGCCGGACACCGCGAGCCGATAAGGGCAAACGGCCCGCACGACGGCCCGCGACGGACGGACCAACGGCCCTGTCGGCACGCCGCTGCGGTTCCTTAACGTCGATCGCATGACAGCGACCACGAGTGACCGCAACACGTTCGGTGTCGGTTCGGAGGTCGGCGTGCTCCGCGCCGCGATCCTGCACCGGCCCGGCCTCGAGTTGTCCCGCCTCACGCCGCACAACGTCGACGAACTGCTCTTCGACGACGTGATGTGGGCCCGCAAGGCAAAGGAGGAGCACGACGTCTTCGCCGAGGCGCTGCGGGAGAAGGGCGTGCACGTTCACTACTTCGGCCAACTGCTCGCCGAGACGCTGGAGCTGCCGCAGGGACGGTCGTTCGTGCTCGACCGGCTCTGCACGCCCGACGCGCTCGGGCCGACCCTCGTAGGGCCGCTGCGCCAACTGTTCGACGACCTCGACGGTATGGGCCTTGCCGACTACCTCGTCGGAGGCGTGCTCAAGGCGGATCTGCACCCGCTGCGGACCCGCTCCTTGAAGTGGGAGATGCTGCGGCCGGACGACTTCCTGTTGCCACCGCTGCCGAATCACCTGTTCCAACGCGACAACTCGTGCTGGATCTACGGCGGCGTCTCGATCAACCCGATGGCCAAGGCCGCCCGCCGCCGCGAGACGCTGCACAGCAGGGCGATCTACAACTACCACCCGCTGTTCGCCGACAGCGGCTTCAAGGTCTACTACGGCGGCGACGACCTGGACCACCTGCCCGCTTCGATCGAGGGCGGCGACGTACACGTGCTCGGCGACGGCGCAGTCATGATCGGCATGGGTGAGCGGACGACCCCGATGGGCGTGGAGAACCTGACGCGGGCACTCTTCGCGTCCGGCCAGGCTCACACAGTCGTCGCTGTCGAGCTGCCGGCCACCCGCGCGATGATGCACCTGGACACCGCGATGACCATGGTCGACCGCGGCACGTTCGTGCTGTACCCGTACCTCGACCGCAAGCTGCGGTCCTGGACGATCCGGCCCGCCGGTGAACCCGGCCGATTCGCGATCGAGCAGAACCACAACCTCTGGGATGCCCTCGCCACGGTGCTGCACGTCGACACGGTCACGGTGCTGACGGTCGACGAGGACATCCGCGCTGCCGAGAGGGAGCAGTGGGACGACGGCACGAACTACCTCGCCGTCGCACCAGGCGTCGTCTTCGGTTACGACCGCAACGTCGCCACGAACACCATGCTTCGCAAGCACGGCATCGAGGTCGTCACCGTTCCCGGCGGCGAACTGGGGCGCGGCCGAGGCGGGCCGCGCTGCATGACCTGCCCCGTCAGCCGCGACCCGGCCTGACCCGTCGCGCCGAGGAAGAGAGAAGGCTGTGATGGACGCCAACGAACCCGGACACGAGC
>DASRSS010000157.1:0-8104 GCA_035656335.1 Jatrophihabitantaceae bacterium
GCCAGCCGGGTCACGGCCTCGAAGGACAGCTCGGGTTCGTCGGCGAGCCCGTGCCGGAACGCGACCGGTTCGCGCCCGCGCACCCGCGCGGCGAAGTCGAGGGGTGCCTCGATGCGTCCGCCAGGAACAGTCGACCGGCCCATCACATCCTCCTGTCCGACCATCACGCGTGCCCGGTTAGCGATCCGCTCCGGTGACCGCCGTGATGGCGCTGATCCGTTCGTTGAGTTCGCCGACCCGCTCGGTCAGCCGCTCGCGCACGGCGACCAGTGCCGCGACGAGTTCGTCCACCGCGCCGCGAGCGTCCTCGGCGGCGGCTCCCGCCCCGGTCAGCAGGTCGTCGGCCCGCAGGCGCGCCGACTCGGCGCCGTCGAGGGCTTGCTCGGCGAGACCGCACGCCTGCGTGAGAACGGACGCGGCGATCACCTGCGCGTCGACCAGCAGCAGGCTCGCGTCCGCGATCGCCTCGGCACGCAGCGAGGCAATCTCCGAGCGCACCGCCGCCATGTCGCGCTCCGCGACGACGCGCTCGCGCGCCGGCGGCGCCTGCCGACGAACGGGCGGCTCGGGAACGACCTGCGGGGCACCGGGACGGGTCGCCGCGGGATCCGAACCGGCTGCCTCGGGCGGCTGGATGACGATCGGCGGTCCGGGCAGCTCCAGGCGGCGCAGCAGCTGCTCGACGCGCGAGATCGCCCGCCGCAGCACATCCTTGGCTGCGTCGTCGAAGGACTGTTCGTCAGTCACGCTGCACCGTCCCGCGTTCGCGATCTCGACATTCTGGTCACACCCGTGGCCGGACCGCCAGACGAAGCGGGCGATCGGGCGATCCCGGCCCGAATGGCATATAGCCGCTTTTCACCAGACTCGCCAGTTATTTCCGTAATGCCGATTGTCAACTTGACACGCCGAATCTGTCGGGCGGAGATAGATCCGCGAGCTAAATACCACTACGGCGGGGCTTGTGCTCGCCGAAACCGGGTTCGGCAGTCGCGGCGCACCGCGCACGCAGCAGGCCGAACCGGTGGTGCTCGCTTCGGGGGCGATCGCGCGCTTGCGGATTCCCCCTCGGCATTGCCGAGCGGCCGGCGGTTACGTCCGTCCGCCGACGGGAGAGGGAAGGAGGACGAGGCCATGACCGAATTCGGCGTGCGAGCTGGCGTCGGCACAGCATGGAAGAGGGCCGAGCGGTGACCGTCATGACCCGCGGGACTCAGCTGGACGAACTCCGGACGCTGGGCCCGATTCCCGCGGCGGCCGAGCTGACCGAGCAGCTCGACATCGCGGAAGCCTGCGCCCACGACGATCCCGCGCGGGCAACGCGGATCGTCGAGGCATGCACGAGTGCACCTGTGCGCGAGCGACACCCCCGGATCGCGGCACGTGCCACCTACTTGCTGGCCAGGCTGGCGGCCGAGCGTGCCGACACGGGCAAGGCGCTCACGTTGATCGACACCGCCCGTCGGCTGTTCGAGGACGCCGGCTGCCACTTGGACGCAATGCGCACCGGCCTTGGCCGGATGGCGATCTTCGACGAGGTGGGGCGCCATCGCGAGTCGATCGCGGTCGGCAGCGAGCTGATGGACCGGCTGGACGAGCTCGACCTGATGTCCGAGGACCGGGAGCAGGCGCGGCTGATCCGCGCGATGACCGCGAACAACCTCGGTGTCGCGTACGGCGAGACCGGCGATCACGAGACGGCACTGCGGCACTACACCACCGCCGGAAACATCTACCGGTCGCTCGGCGAGGACATCAAGTACTCGCACGCCGCCGCGAACCGAGGCATCGAAATGCTCGCGGGCGGCAACGCGCACGAGGCGCTGCAGGTCCTGCGGGACGCCGCGACCTCGTTCACGGACGCCGGTGATCGGCTGTGGGCAGCCAAGTGCGGGCTCTCCATCGCGCGGGCGCAGACGGCCCTGGGCGATCTGGCCGGCGCGCTGCGCACCCTCGAGGGGTCCCGGGAGGAATTGCGGCGGCTGGACGCGCCCGCCGAACGCGCGCGGTTGCAGCTGGCCGCGGCAGGTGTCTACCTCGCCGCCGGGCTCTGGCGGGAGGCGCACGGTGAATCGGTCGCGGCGGCCGAGCGCCTCGCCGCGCTGGCGTACACCCACGACGCGGCGCACGCCAGGTTCACCGCATCGTGCGCCTCGCTGGGTGCCGGGGATCCGGTGGCCGCGGCCGCCGAACTCGCCGAGGCGATGCTCGGCTACCGGATGACGGGCGACACGCCGCACCTGATGCACGCCCGGCTCGTCCAGGCCGAGATCCGACAGCTGCAGGGTTCCCGGGCCGAGGCGCGCATGCTCGCCGAGCACGCGGTGGCGGGACTGCGGACGACCGGGTCCCAGGTGCCGTTGATCTTCGGGTTGCTGCAGCTGAGCGGCTTGATCGACGACGACCGCAAGGCCGGCGAGCTGCTGCACGAGGCCGGCCGGCTGGTCGAACAGGCCGGCATCCCGCAGCTGTTCGCCCTGCACGACCTGCAGACGTCGCGCTGGCACCTGCGGGCCGGGCGGTCGGCGCAGGCCGAGGCGAAGCTCCGCAGCGCCTGCGCCGGGCTCGAGGACGGCGCGCACCAGCTGCCCGGCCCGTTGCTGCGCATGGCGTACCGGGCACACAACGCGGCCGCGCAGGACGAGTTGATCGACGTCCTGGTCGACCGCGGCACGCACGATTCGGTGCGCGAGGCGTGGCAGCGTGCGCACCGGATCAAGACGGAGACGATGCGCGAGCTCGCCATCCGGATGGTCGGGTCGGACGCGTCCAGCGGCGTGCACACGACGGACCACCACCACCGGCTCTCGGTGCTGTACCGCGAGCTGGCCGCGGCACGGGGCCAGGCGCTGCGCAAGCGGCTGACCAAGCGGGCCGCCGCCATCGAGCGACGCGTCGTCACAGCGATGATCCGGCGCAGCGCGAACACGTACGTCGCGCCGCGCAACGGCCCGGCGCCGCACCGCAGCTCGCTGCCGAAGTCCGGGCTGGTGCTCGAGTACCACGTCACGGGCCACGACGTGCTGGCGTTCGTGCTCAGCGCTCGCGGTGTCCAGGTCCGGCGGCTGCCGAACGCGAGGCAGGCGGTCGATGCGCAGCTGCGGCGCCTGCGCGGCGAGTGGAGCAGGTTCGCGCTCGGCCGTGCGTTCACCGAGACACACGCCGACGCGCTGCTCGCGTCGACCGACGACATCATGCGCCGGCTGCACGCGTTGCTGATCGGGCCGATCCAGCCGCTGCTGGACGGCGGCTGCTCGAGCGAGCTGGTGATCATCCCGCACCGCGAGCTGTACTCCGTGCCGTTCGACGCCCTGTCCGACGGGTCCGGCACGCTCGCGCAGCGCTACTCGATCACGTACTCGGCGGACACGGCGACGCCGGCGCGGAACCTCACGCCGGGCTCGCTGCTCGTCCTCGCCGCCGACGACCCGGACGCACCGAGCGTGCGCGACGAGGCCACCGCGATCGCCACGGCGATGCCCGCGGCCAAGGTCGTGATCGGGCCGGACGCGACCGTCGACCGACTGGCCAGCTCGCTGCCCGGCCCGGACGTCGTACACCTCGCCTGCCACGCGACCTTCCGCGCGGACAACCCGATGTTCTCCTCGCTGCACCTGGCCGAACGGTCGCTCACCACCGCCGACATCCTTGGCCTGGAGCTGGACGGCGCACTGGTCGTACTGAGCGCGTGCGAGTCCGGCCGGGCGGCGACGACGATCGAACCGGCCGGCCTGACCTGGGCGTTCCTCGCGGCCGGCGCCTCCGGCGTGATCACCAGTCGCTGGGCCGCCGACGACCGGATCACCGCGGAGCTGATGCGCCGGTTGTACGAGGAGATCGCGTCCGGCTGCGGTCCGGCGATCGCGCTGCAGCGGGCGCAGGCAACCATCGCGCAGGCGCATCCACATCCGTACTACTGGGCGGCGTTCGGTTACGTGGCCGGCGCCGTGGGTCGCAAGGGTGCGGCGTCATGATCACGACCCGGCGCCTGGTCACCGCCGCCCTGGCCCTGCTCGCCGTCCCGGCCGCGATCCTCGCCCAGACCGGGGCAGCCCAGGCGGCCGCGCCCGTGCCGCCCAGCACGTGCGCAGGGCCGTCGGCGCAGAGCGGGCCGTCGGCGCTGAATACGGCCCAAGTCGCGTCGACCGATGTCGTGGTCAAGCTCGACACGTCGAGCGGGGCGGACATCGGCGCCCTGCAGGACAAGTACCAGCTCGGCGTCTCGAGCGCCGTCCTCGCCTCGCGCGGGATCTACCTCGTCCACCCGGCCGACTGCGCCGGCGGTCAGGCGGCACAGCGGCTCACCGCCGACCTCGCCGACGACCCCGACGTCACGTACGCCGAGCCGGACAGCACGGTCGAGCTCAAGGCCAGCGGCTTCAGCGAATGGAGCCACGGCAAGGCGCAACCGGCCAGCGAGGCGGACTACGAGTTCCAGCCCGCGGCCGCGCGCCTGCGGCTCGGCCTCGCGCACCGGTTCAGCACCGGCCGCGGTGTCACCGTCGCGGTCCTGGACACCGGTGTGGACCCGAACCAGCCCGCGCTCGCCGGCCGGCTCACGTCCGGGTGGAACTACGTCGAGGACGACTCGGACACCGACGACGTGGCCGACGCACCGGGCAGCCAGGCGGTCGGGCACGGCACGTTCGTCGCCGGCCTGGTCGCGCTCGCCGCGCCCGGCGCGCGGATCCTTCCCGAGCGCGTCTTGGACGGTGCGGGCAACGGCGACGTGTTCGTCGTGGCGCAGGCGATCCTGGACGCGGTCGCGTCCGGTGCCGACGTCATCAACCTGAGCTTCGGGACGGACAAGCAGCTGAGCTCCCCCGTCATGGCCGACGTGATCAGTCAGGCCACCCGCGCGGGCGTGCTCGTCGTCGCGGCGGCGGGCAACGACGGGGACGACACGCCGCATTACCCCGCCGCGCTGCCACGCGTGCTGAGTGTCGCCGCGATGGACGCCAGCGGCCACAACCTCGCCCGGTTCAGCGACTTCGGCTCCTGGGTCGACGTCGCCGCCCCGGGCCAGGACGTGGTCGGTCCGGTGCCCGGCGGCGGGTACGCGACCTGGTCGGGGACGTCGATGGCGGCACCGCTCGTCGCCGGCGAGGCGGCGCTGCTGCTCGGCGGCCCGGCCCGTCCGGACGCGGCACACGTGGTGAACGCCATCGAGGCGTGGCACGACCCGCTGTACGGCGGTGGGACGGCGTACGGCGCCGTGAGCCCGGTGGCCGCGCTCCGGGCTCAACTGTGGCGGTGAGTTAACCGTCCTGACGTCGCCAGGCGGCGAGCAGCCGTTGCCACAGTTCCTCGCAGCGAGGCGCGATGGTGGGGGCCAGACGCAGGTCGGCGCCCAGGCCGATCGAGCGGTCGTGCACGCCCGCGGTCGCGGTCGCGTCCGGCGGTGATGCGCCGGCGTGGCGGTAGATCGCCGCCAGCGTTCGGTCCGGCTGCCGCACCAGCTGCTCGTAGTTCACTAGCAGCACGCGGCGGTCGGACTGCAGGGACAGGTCGAAGTACAGGCGGGTGCGCGCGTACCAGAACAGCGCGGCGGCGTCGTACGGATCCAGCTCCGGCCGGTAGTGGGCGTCGACCAGCTCGCCGACGTCCGCCGGCACGAACTCCGAGCGCCAGTCGGATCCGTCGCGGGCGGCCAGCGCGGCGATGTTGTCGCGGACGGCGTGCGTCCCGAACTTCCGAACGTTCGACATCGCCACGTCGCTGTAGTGGCGGAACAGCCAGACGGCCGTGCTGCCGGGCACCGCGTCCAGCAGTTCGGCGGCGTGCTGGGACTCGGCCAGCGGCTTGGCGGCCACCATCGGGTAGCGCGTGCGGGCGATCCGGCGCGCGACCTCGGGCAGCGGCAGCAGGCGCTGGTCGAAGCGGCGGGTGTTCTGCGGCCACAGCCGGTTCAGTCCCGGCGCGAACCTGTTCAGCGGCGAGAACTCGCCGAACGTCTTCACGTCCGGGTTCTGGCCGAGCACCTGCATGAGCATGGTGGTGCCCGAGCGCTGGCAACCCAGCACGAACAGGGTCCGCGGTGGCGCCGGCGCGGGACGGATCCGCCGCCGGCCGTCGCGCAGGAGCTGTTCGCCGCGCGCCCGCGCCGCCGCGAGCACATCGGGGTCCCCGTCCCGCGGTTGCCATCGAACTGCCATCCGGCCCTCGCAATCGTGTCGACAAGTCGGCGCGTACACCCCACTAGTGCGCGCCGGCGATGCGATTGATCCCTGCGAATACGCATTGCGGTCCGGGCAACATTCCGGTGCCACCGCGGTTTCTGCGATATACCATGGGGGGGTATATTGGACGGACACAGCGACGAAGGGGTGGACGGATGACCAAGACCTACACCGTGGCCGGAATGACCTGCCAGCACTGCGTGAACGCCGTGACTGAGGAGGTCGGCAAGCTCGCCGGCGTCGAGGCGGTCGACGTGGACCTGACGGCCGGGACCGTCACCGTCACGGGCGATGTCGGCGGCGACGCCGTCCGCGCGGCCGTGGACGAGGCCGGCTACGAACTGGTGGACGCCTGATCGTCATGACCGACACTGCGAGCGTCGCCGAGAGCGAGAGCGTGGTCCTGGACGTCGGCGGCATGACCTGCTCCTCGTGCGCCGCGCGGATCGAGAAGAAGCTCAACCGGCTCGACGGCGTGCAGGCCAGCGTCAACTTCGCGACGGCGCAGGCGAGCGTCCGGTACCTGCCAGAGGCCGCGACGCCGGAGAAGTTGATCGCGGTGGTGGAAGCCACCGGCTACACGGCCGCGCTCCCCTCACCGCGCGGCGCGGAGGAGGACGCGGCCGCCGCCGGGCTGCTGCGCCGGCTCGCGGTGTCCGCCGTGCTCGCGCTGCCCGTCCTGGTGCTGGCCATGGTCCCGGCCTGGCAATTCGACTACTGGCAGTGGGTCTCGCTCGCGCTGGCCACTCCGGTGGTCGTCTGGGGCGCCTGGCCGTTCCACGTCGCGACGTGGACCAACCTGCGCCACGGCGCGTCGACGATGGACACGCTGGTCTCGCTCGGCACGCTCGCCGCGTACGGCTGGTCGCTGTACGCGCTGGTCTTCGGCACGGCCGGCACGCGCGGGATGCGCATGCACTTCGACCCGGTCGCCTCGCGCGGCGACGGATCCGGCGACATCTATCTGGAAGTCGCGTCCGTCGTCATCGTGTTCCTGATCGCGGGCCGCTACCTGGAGGCGCGAGCCAAGCGTCGCTCCGGTGCGGCGCTGACTGCGCTGCTCGAGATGGGTGCCAAGGATGTCACGGTGCTGCGGGACGGCACCGAGGCGCGGGTACCGATCGAGCAGTTGCGCGTCGACGACGTGTTCGTGGTCCGTCCGGGCGAGAAGATCGCCACCGACGGCGTGGTGCTCGAGGGCGCCTCCGCCGTGGACGAGAGCATGCTGACCGGCGAGCCCGTCCCGGTGGACGTCGCGGTCGGCGACGCGGTGACCGGCGCGACGGTGAACGCGGGCGGCCGGCTGGTCGTCCGTGCGACCCGCGTCGGCGCGGACACCCGGTTGGCGCAGATCGCCAAGCTCGTGGTCGACGCGCAGTCCGGCAAGGCGCCGGTGCAGCGGCTGGCCGACCGGGTGAGCGCGGTATTCGTGCCCGTCGTGCTGCTGGTCGCCGTCGCCACGTTGCTGATCACGCTTGCCGCGACGCACGATCCGGTGCGCGCGTTCACCGCGGCCGTCGCCGTCCTGATCGTCGCGTGCCCGTGCGCGCTCGGTCTCGCCACGCCCACCGCGCTGCTCGTCGGCACCGGCCGCGGCGCCCAGCTCGGGGTTTTGATCAAGGGCCCGGAGGTGCTGGAGAACACTCGGCGCGCCGACACGATCGTCCTGGACAAGACCGGGACGGTGACCAGCGGCCGGATGGCGGTGGACGCCGTCCATCCCGCCGCCGGTGTGGACGCCGGCGAGCTGCTGCGGATCGCGGGCGCGATCGAGTCGGCGAGCGAGCACCCGATCGCCGCCGCGATCGCCGCGGCCGCGCGCGAGCGGTTCGGGCCGCTGCCGGACGTCGTCGGCTTCGCGAACCACGCGGGCAACGGCGTCACCGCGACGGTCGACGGTCACGACGTGCGCGCCGGGCGGATCA
>DASRSS010000158.1:0-4404 GCA_035656335.1 Jatrophihabitantaceae bacterium
CCGGCCACTCGACGCGAAAGTGGCCACTCGCGGAAGGAGCCCCGGCGGACAGGTCCAGCCGCGGGCTAACTGGCCACTCGACGCGTAACCGGCCACTCGACGCGAAAGTGGCCACTCGCGGGTGGACGTCCAGCTCGGCCAGCCGCGCGGGTCAGCGGGCGAGGCCCTCGATCACCTCGGCGGTCGGCAGGTCGGCGAGCAACTTGGACGGCACGGCCAGCTTCGAGCGGCGCAGCCCGCTGCCGATCACGACGACGTCCCGCTGCAGCACGGCCGCGTCCACCAACACCGGCCACGACGACGGCAGCCCGATCGGCGTGATCCCGCCGTACTCCATGCCGGTGAGCGTGACGGCGTCGTCCATCGGGGCGAACGAGGCCTTGCGCGCGTCCAGTCGCTTGCGCACGACGCCGTTGACGTCCGCGCGGGTCGTCGCGAGCACCATGCACGCGGCGTAGCTGACGGTGTCGCCGCGGCGTCCGGCGATGATCACGCAGTTCGCCGAGTCCTCCATAAGCACGCCGTAGCGCTCGCAAAAGGCAGCAGTGTCGGCGAGTTCCGGATCGATCGGCGCGGCGAGCACAGACAGGCCGAACTCGTCCAGCGCGGACGCGACCGGCTCGGCAGCTAGGTCGGCGTAGTCGCCGCGCCACTGCAATGTTCCCGGTCCGCTCATGCCACCCGCCCAATCATGATCGCAGCCTAGTGTGGGAGGCATGGACGGGACAGACCGCACAGTCGAGCAGATTCTGAGCACTTACGACACGATCACGGTCGTGGGTGCCAGCAACACGGCGAGCAAGCCGGCGCACTACGTGCCTGCGCACATGCAGGACCACGGCTGGCGCATCATCCCGATCAACCCGCACGAGGACGAGATCCTCGGCGAGCGCGTGTACCGCTCGCTGGCCGACGTGCCGGAGCAGGTCGGCCTGGTCGACGTGTTCCGTCCGTCCGAACACACCCCGGACGTCGCGCGGCAAGCCGTCGCGGCCGGGGCGACCGCCCTGTGGCTGCAACTGGGCATCGCGTCGAACGAGGCGCGGCGCATCGCCGAGGACGCCGGCCTGCTCTACGTCGAGGACCGCTGCCTGATCATCGAGCAGCGCCGCCTGGGAATCAGCGCGCCCGCTGCCAATCGGTGAACTGCATCAGCTGATCGGCCAGGATCTGTAATCCGCCCACGACACGCGGGTCGTCCGGCTGCTGCTCGGCCGAGTTCACGGTCACGCCGAACGGGGTCGGCCAACCGCGCAGCGCATGCACGGCGGAGCGGACGGACACCAGCGCGGTGCCGCACGCCTGCCAGCCCGCCGAGCACACGATCGCGCCGACCGCGCGCCCGTCCAGGTAGGGCCGCTCGTCCCCACGCAACGACTCCAGGTGGTCCAGCGCGTTCTTCACCAGCCCGGACATCGCGCCGTGATAGCCCGGCGTCGCGATCACCACGGCGTCCGCGCGCCGGACCGCGTCGACCAGCGCGTCGGACGTCGGGTTCGGGGCGATGCCGTGAGTGGTGAAGATCGGAAGCTCCGCCAGCCGGTCGCCGTCGAACAGTTCGGTGCGCGCGCCGGCCTTCTCCAGCAGCGTGAGGCAGTCGCGCAGCAGCCGACCGGTGACCGACTCCGGGCCCGGGGAACCGCCGATGCCGACGACCAGCGCGCGGTCCTGCGGTCCGTCGGTCATGCGCATCTCCCCTACCTCGCCGTCACGCTTCACTCTAGGGTCGACAGGTAGACCACCGATCACCGGAGGAGGAGCGAGGACCGATGAGCCTTGACCGTCCCGAAGCCCAGGACCCGTACCAGAAGCTGCCGAAGGTCGGCTCGTTCACCGTGACGAGCGAGGACTTCGCCGACGGGCAGCCGCTGCCGACCACGTTCGGATACGAGGGATCGGCCGAGGGCGCGCAGAACCGGTCGCCGCAGCTGACCTGGGGCGGCGCTCCGGACGGCACCAAGAGCTTCGTGGTCACGTGCTACGACCCAGACGCGCCGACGCCGTCGGGGTTCTGGCACTGGGTGCTGGTCGACCTGCCGGTGTCCACGACGTCGCTCGCGCAGGGGGCCGGTGCCGCCGGCGTGGGCCTGCCGGGCGCGGCGTTCCACGTGCGCAACGACTGGGGCAGCAAGGACTACGGCGGCTGCTACCCGCCCGACGGCGACCGTCCGCACCGCTACTACTTCGTGGTCCACGCCGTGGACGTCGAGTCGCTCGGTGTCGACGACGACGCCAGCCCCGCGGTCGTGTCGTTCAACCTCGTCTTCCACACGCTGGCCCGCGCCCAGATCGTCGGCACGTTCCAGCGCTGATGGACGCGGCCGGCGCGCGGGACTTCCTGCGCACGAACCATCGCGGTGTGCTGTCGACGTTCCGGGCGGACGGCCGTCCGCAGCTGTCGCCGGTCGCGGCGGCGCTCGACGCGGACGGCCGGGTGGTGATCAGCACGCGCGAGCCGGCGATGAAGGTGCGCAACATCCGCCGCGACCGGCGCGTGTCACTGGTCGTGTTCACCGACCGCTTCTACGGCGACTGGGTGCAGGTCGAGGGCACGGCCGAGATCGTCTCGCTGCCCGAGGCGATGGACGGACTTGTCGACTACTACCGGGCCGCGGCCGGCGAGCACCCGGACTGGAACGACTACCGCGCCGCGATGGTGCGTGACCGGCGCTGCCTGATCAGGTTCGCCATCGACCGTGCCGGCCCGAACGTCGCCGGCTGAATCGGCGGCGAGACTTTTTTTGCGGCGCGAGGTGAGATCCGGCCGCGGCCGGACATTTCCAGATGTGTCACAAACCGAGACCGATCGACTGCAGTTCGCTGCCATGTTCGCCGAGCTGTCACCGCGAGTGTTCGCGTACGTCCGGCGTCACTGCGACCCCACGACCGCGCAGGACGTCGTATCGGACACGTTCCTGGTGGCCTGGCGCCGCTGGTCGGAGGTACCGGAGGCCGCGCTGCCGTGGCTGTTCGTCGTCGCCCGGAACACCATCGCCAATCGACAGCGACATGATCAGCGGCAGTACCGGCTCGCCGAAGCAGTCGCATCCTTCGAGCAACTGGTAGGCCACGCGCTCCCGGCCGACACAAACCTGATCGAGCGGGAGACCGTCCTCGCGGCGCTCTCCGATCTCACCGATCTGGAGCGTGAGGCGCTGCTGCTCGTCGCCTGGGACGGTCTGAGCAACCGGGACGCCGCCCGCGTCTGCGGCTGCTCGGTCCGAGCGTTCGAGGTCAGGCTCTCGCGCGCCCGTGCGCGGTTGGCCCGAGCCATGACCGGCCCCACCTCGTTATCCGCGCGATCTGCCGGCTCCTACCGGGTCGAGCAGGTCGGTACCGCACTCCGGAGGTCCGTATGAACAAGTTCCGTATGAACAAGACCGGCGAGTCCAATTCGCCGGACGTCATGACGGCCGTTGCCGCATGCCGGCCGAGCGCGGCGAGCATCGCCGCGGAGTGGAACGCCGAACGGCAGTCCGAGACCCTCGCCGCGATCATCGGGAACGGGGCGCCCACGCTCGACGCGACGGGCGGCGCGTCGCAGTCCGAGATCCGGTTGCAGTTCCTGCCTACCCACGCGACCTCACCGGGCCGCCGGCGTTCGAGGCAGCTTTCCCTGGCCGCGAGCTTCGCGGTCCTCGCGGCGGTCGCTGGGACCATCGCGGCCGTCGTTTCCGGCAGCTCGGGCGGCGGCGACGTCGGTGGCAGGCTGGCTGCCGCCAGCCTCGGGCCCGCTTACGACCCGCCGCCCGGACTCGCCGACACCGCGATAGGACCGAACCAGTACGCCTACCGCGAGGTTCGGCAGATCGACCTCGACGCCTCCGGCAAGCCCATCTCGAACGGCCCGGACGCGATGGTCAACCGCAATTGGGTCTCTCCCGGCGGTGACATCATGAGCGTGCGCACCGGCAGCCAGAGAGGCTGTAGCGCCTTCCCGTTCCAGGGCCGGGCGACATTCATCGACGCGAACCTGTCGTTCCTCGCCTCGCTTCCCACGGACGTGGATGCGCTCAACCGCTACATGCGCGCGCACGTGCAGGGCTCGTCATCGGTCGACGAGGCAGTGTTCACAGCTGTCGGCGACGCCCTGAGCACCACGGACGGTCTGGCGTCACCGCGGCTGCGGGCCGCATTCGTCGGAGTCCTCAGCCGCACGCCCGGCGTGATCGTGCACCGGGACGTGAGGGACTACCTCGACCGCCCCGCGATCCGTGCCGACTTCGTCAACCAGCACACCCGGCCGGGCGAGGTCCAGTCGCTGTATTTCGACCCGACCACGTTCCAGTTGCTGGAGCAGCGCACCGGGTCCAACGCGCAGCCGGATACGTACAGCGGCCCGTCCCCCGCGTACGGCGCGACGGCGTCGGCGAACGCCGACGACCCGGCAACGCTCACCGGAGC
>DASRSS010000159.1:0-5006 GCA_035656335.1 Jatrophihabitantaceae bacterium
TCGCGGACACCGGTGGCCATGTAGAACCGTTCGTGCGTCGTCTGCAGGTCGTGCACCAGCTCGCCGTCGGTGTCGTACGCCTGCACCCAGACGGTCTTGCCCTCCTTGGGCTGCAGCGCCTCCGGCAACGCCCACGCGATCTTGCGCAGGACGGGGGCACGCGGCGCGAGCACGTCCAGGATCACGTCGCGCGGGCTCGGCAGCGCGACCCAGATCAGCCCGTCCGAGCCGGTGGAGATGTTGTCCGGGAACGCGGGCAGGTTCTCGACGAGGGTCTCGCGCTGACCCTCGCGCGGGCCGGTGAGCCAGATCCGGTCCAGGCAGTAGCCCCCGGTCTCGGCGACCGCGATCCACGACAGGTCCGCTGCGAGCGCGACGCCGTTGGCGAACTGGAAGCCGTCCGCGACCAGGTCGACCGCGCCGTCCGGTGCACGCCGGAACAGCCGGCCGGTGCCCGAGTGCGCCAGCAACTCGCCCTTGTAGTGGTCGATGCCGAAGTGCGTGGAGCTGTCGGTGAAATAGGTGGTGCCGTCCGGGGCGAGCGCGCCGTTGTTGCAGAACACCATGGGCGTGCCACCGATGCGGTCGACCAGGGTGCTGACCCGCTTGGCGCGCGGGTCGACCCGCAGCACGCCGAGGCGCGCGTCGCACACGAGCAGGTCACCGTCGGGATCGATCTCGATGCCGAGCGGCCGGCCGCCGGTGTCGACCACCGTCTCGACGTGCCGGCCGTCCGGGGAGATGCGCAGGATGCGGCCGTCGGCAAGGCCGGCGAACACGTGGCCGTCCTCGGCGAGCACGACGTCCTCCGGCCCGGCGCCGGGCATGTCGAACACGTCGAGGACGAAGCTGCCGCTGGCCTTCTGCCGGGCGCGCGGCGGTGCCTTCGGTGGCTGCCAGACGACCGGATCGATGCGCGGCTTGGCCATGGGAAACTCCCGTACCCGGATGGGGCGCCCGCATCACGGTTTGCGATGCTGGAACCCAGCGAGATCACCGTCATATTGCTACCGGTGAGTAACTTAGGCAGAGTGTTACCAGTACGTCTAGCCCCGTGAGCGGGGTAGGAACCCGACAGCTTGTGGAGCGAGCATGAATATCGTGGTGCTGGTCAAGCAGGTGCCCGACACCGAGGCCGAGCGCAAGCTCAACCCGTCCGACAAGACGCTCGACCGGGCGTCCGTCGACCCGGTCATCAACTACATCGACGAGTTCGCGATCGAGGAGGGTCTGCGCCTGAAGGAGGCGCACGACGGCGAGGTCACCATCCTCACCGTCGGTCCCGAGCGCGCGACCGAGTCGATCCGTAAGGCCCTCGCGATGGGCGCCGACAAGGCCGTCCACATCAGCGACGAGGCCATCCACGGCTCGGACGCCATCGCCACCGCCAAGGTGATCGCGAAGGCGCTCGGCACCCTGGAGTGGGACGTCGCGATCGCCGGCTCCGAGGCGACCGACTCGCGCTCGGCGATCGTGCCCGCGCTGGTGGCCGAGGCGCTCGGCGCCCCTCAGCTCACCCAGGCGCGCAAGGTGGACGTGGACGGTTCGACCGTCACGATCGAGCGCGTCACCGACACCGGCTACGAGAAGGTGCAGGCGTCCACGCCGGCCGTGATCAGCGTCGTCGAGAAGATCAACGACCCGCGCTACCCGTCCTTCAAGGGCATCATGGCCGCGAAGAGCAAGCCGATCGACGTCAAGTCGCTCGCGGACCTGGGCGTCGACAGCGGCGAGGTCGGCCTGGCCGGCGCGTGGAGCGAGGTCGTGTCGTTCGAGGACGCGCCGCCGCGCGCCGCGGGCCAGACCGTGAAGGACGAGGGCAACGGCGGCGTCGCGATCGCCGACTTCCTCGCCTCGAAGAAGCTCGTCTGACCTCGGCCGCTGGATACAGGAGACATAGTCATGGCAGAAGTTCTGGTTCTGGTCGACTCGGTCGACGGCACCGTCAAGAAGCCCACGCTCGAGCTGCTGACGGCCGCCCGCTCGCTGGGTGAGCCGGCCGCGGTCGTCATCGGCGCCCCCGGCACGGCCGCTGCGCTGAAGTCGACGCTGGCCGAGTACGGCGCCGCGAAGATCTACGTCGCGGAGAGCGACGACATCGCCGGGTACTCGGTGGCCCCGAAGGCCGAGGCGCTCGCCGCCGTGGCCCAGCAGGCCTCGCCCGCCGCGATCCTGGTCAGCTCGACGGCCGAGAACAAGGAGATCGCCGCGCGGGCCGCGTTCAAGCTCGGCTCCGGCGTGCTCACCGACGCCGTCGCCGTGGACGGCGAGGGCGCCACCCAGTCGATCTTCGGTGGCGCGATCACCGTACAGTCGAAGGTCACCCAGGGCGCGCCGGTCATCACGCTGCGCCCGAACTCGGTCGCGCCCGAGGCCGCGGCCGGTGCCGGCGAGGAGGTCGCCGTGTCGGTGTCCGTGTCCGACGCCGCGAAGGCCGCCAAGATCGTCGACACGGTCGTCGAGGAGAAGGGTTCGCGTCCGCAGCTGTCGGACGCGTCCGTCGTCGTCTCCGGCGGCCGCGGCATCGGCAACGCCGACAACTTCGCGATCATCGAGAAGCTGGCCGACTCGCTCGGCGCGGCCGTCGGTGCGTCGCGCGCGGTCGTCGACGCCGGCTGGGTGCCGCACACGATGCAGGTCGGCCAGACCGGTGTCACCGTCTCGCCGCAGCTGTACATCGCGGTGGGCATCTCCGGCGCCATCCAGCACCGTGCGGGCATGCAGACGTCCAAGACGATCGTCGCGATCAACAAGGACCCCGAGGCCCCGATCTTCGAGCTCGCCGACTTCGGCGTCGTGGGCGACCTGTTCCAGGTGGCCCCGCAGCTCACCGAGGAGATCACCAAGCGCCGTTCGTGATCCGCGCAACGCGGCCCTCGTGACCACCCCAAAGAACGGGGTGGATCGCGAGGGCCGCACCGCAAGCTCGCTGCGCTCGCGCGGGCGCGGGCTCTTCGCGCAAGCGCTCATCGCGTAGTGGGTTGCGGAATAGGTTGACACTGGCAAGCGTTTGACGGGCGTGAATCTCGACGGTGCGGTGGACGTTGTTCCCGCACCGTCGCTGTTCCGGGGCCCGTTGCGCGCGCTGAGCACGGGCATCGTCATCCTGATCACGCTGATCGCGTTCGAGGCGATGGCCGTGTCCGCGGCGCTGCCGACCGCCGCGCGCGACCTGCACGGGCTCGGCGCGTACGGCTGGGCGTTCACCGGATTCCTGGTCGCGAACGTCGTCGGCATGGTGGTCGCCGGCCAGATCAGCGACGTGCACGGGCCGCGGCTGCCGCTGTCCGCCGGCCTGATCGCGTTCCTCGGCGGGCTGATCCTGTCCGGGTCCGCGCCCTGGATGGCGCAGCTGGTAGCGGGCCGTGTCGTGCAGGGCTTCGGCGGTGGGCTGCTGATCACCGCCGTCTACGTCGTCATCGGGCAGACGTATCCGGAGTCGTTGCGGCCGAAGCTATTCGGGGTGATCTCGTCGGCCTGGGTCGTGCCGTCGCTGGTCGGACCGGTCGTGTCCGGCGCACTCGCCCAGCACGCCAGCTGGCGCTGGGTGTTCCTCGGCCTAGTGCCGTTCGTCGCCCTCGGATCGGTGCTGATGCTGCCGGTGCTGCGCACCCTGCACGTCCCGGTGGGCAGCTCCACCAGCCGGCTGGCCGATCCCCGCCGGGTGCTGCGCGCGCTCGCGGTCGCCGCGGGCATCGCCGCGCTGGAGCAGGCCGGCCAGCATCCGAGCGCGGTGTCGGTGCTGATCGCCGTCGTCGGCCTCGCCGCGCTGCTGTGGGGGCTGCTCGCGCTGCTCCCACCGGGCACGTTCCGTGCCTGCCCGGGAGTGCCCGCGCCGATCGCACTGCGCGGCCTGCTCGCCGGCGCGTTCTTCGGCATCGAGTCGATCATCCCGCTGTCGCTGAGCACGCAGCACGGTTACGGCGCGACGCTGGCCGGGCTGCCGCTCGCCTGCTCGGGACTCACCTGGGCGGTCGGCTCGTGGTGGCAGGGACGCGAGCACGCCGGCGACGAGCAGGCGCACCGCATCGCGCTGGTGCGTTCCGGCATGGGGCTGCTGACCGCGGCTGCGGTGCTCGTCGGCGTCGCGGTGCACCCTGGGCTGCCCGGCTGGCTGATGTACCCGGCGTGGGGGATCGCCGGCCTCGGCGCCGGACTGGCCATGTCGACCGTCAGCGTCCTGCTGCTCAAGTACACAAACGACGCCGACCGCGGTGCCGACTCCGCATCCCTGCAGCTGGCCGACGCGACGTCCAGCGCAGTGACCACGGGCGTCGCGGGGGTGCTGGTCGCCGCGGCCGCACGCGCCACGATCGGGTACACGACCGGATTCACCGTGCTCGCGGTGGCGATGGCCGGCGTGGCGGCGGTCGGCACGCTGGCCGCGGGCCGAGTGCACGCGCCGTAAGCTGGGATCCGCGATGCCGTACCTAGACCACGCAGCGACGACACCCATGCTGCCGGAGGCCGTCGCGGCCGTCGGTGAGGCAATGGGCGAGCTGGGCAACCCGTCGTCGCTGCACGGCGCGGGACGCCGCGCCCGTCGCCGGGTCGAGGAGTCGCGCGAGCTGCTGGCCGCGTGCCTCGGCGCGCGTCCGTCCGAGGTGCTGTTCACCGCAGGCGGCACCGAGTCCGACAACCTCGCGCTCAAGGGGTTGTACTGGGCGCGCCGCAACGCCGACCCGCGCCGCACCCGGGTGATCGCGAGTTCCGTCGAGCACCACGCGGTGCTGGACGCCGTCGAGTGGCTGGCCGCGCACGAGGGCGCGCAGGTCACCTGGCTGCCGGTGGACCGCAGCGCACAGGTCTCGCCCGGCACGCTGCGCGACGCGATCGCGTCCGACCCGGACTCCGTCGCCGTGGTGACCGTGATGTGGGCGAACAACGAGGTCGGGACGATCCAGCCGATCACCGAGCTGGCTGGCATCGCGCACGAGTACGGCATCCCGATCCACACCGACGCAGTACAGGCCGTCGGCACGCTGCCCGTGGATTTCGACGCGTCC
>DASRSS010000160.1:0-32416 GCA_035656335.1 Jatrophihabitantaceae bacterium
GTCCGGTCAATGCGGCTTCTCCTCGACCGTCGAAGGCAACAACCTGACCGTGGACGAGGAGAAGGCCAAGCTCGCGCTGATCGTGGAAACCGCTGCAGAAGTCTGGGGCTGACCGATTCACCCCGCGCCGGCTACTCCGCGGCCCAGCCGGTCCAGCGCTCGACCTGGATCCTGATCACCGGGCCGGGCGGCGGGTGCTCCCAATACTGCGTATACCGATCCGCGAGCAGCCCCATCGCGGACGCGTCACCTTCGATGACCGTCGCGAGGCCGTCGGCCCGCACCCACCAGAGCTGCGTCCAGTCCTCGTCGTAGTGGTCGGCGATCACGCTGACACGAGGCTCCGCCGCGATGTTCCTCAGCCGGGCGAGCGAACGCGTCCGCTTCGGCTTGACGTCGTCGACGGCGGTGACGATCACGTCCCCGGCGACGGCGAACACGATCGGCACCAGGTGCGGGCGGCCGTCCGGGCCGACGCTGGCCAGCCGGGCGACCCGCGCCGCCGCGAACAGCTCCCGCGCCGCAGCCGCCTCCACGCGCATCACCCTAGGGTGGGTTCATGCGCTTCGGAACGTTCATCCCGCAGGGCTGGCGACTCGATCTCGTCGGCATCGAACCCGACCGGCACTGGGAGGTGATACGCGACCTCGCGCAGTGGGCGGACGCCGGCCCCTGGGAGTCGCTCTGGGTATTCGACCACTTCCACACCGTCCCCGTGCCGACGCAGGAGGCGACGCACGAGGCGTGGACGCTGATGTCGGCGTTCGCCGCGACCACCCGGCGCATCCGGCTCGGCCAGATGTGCACCTGCATCGGCTACCGCAACCCCGCCTACCTGGCCAAGGTCGCCGCCACCGTCGATCACATCAGCGCCGGACGGCTGGAAATGGGCATCGGCGGCGGCTGGTACGAGCACGAGTGGCGCGCCTACGGCTACGGCTTCCCGAGCGCCGGCGACCGCCTCGGCATGCTGGACGAGGGCGTGCAGATCATGCGCCAGGCGTGGACGCAGGGGGTCAGCAGCCTCGAGGGCAAGCACTACCAGGTGGACGGCGCGATCTGCCGCCCGCTGCCATTGCAGTCCGGCGGCATCCCGCTGTGGATCGCCGGCGGCGGCGAGCGCAAGACGCTCCGCATCGCCGCGAAGTACGCGGACTACACCAACTTCGACGCGACGCCCGAGACGTTCCGGCGCAAGTCCGAGATCCTCGCCGAGCACTGCAAGGACGTCGGTCGCGACTTCGGCGAGATCGTCCGCAGCGGCAACTACAACGTGATCATCGGCGAGACCGAGAAGGACGTGCAGGACAAGCTCGGCTGGGTGGAGGCGCACTACGAGCCGCTGGTGCCGCCGGACCAGCTCGAGCGCTACCGGAACATGTACCGGTCCGGCCCGCTGGTCGGCACTCCCGAGCTCATCGTCGAGCGGCTCCGAGCCGCCGCGGACATGGGCTTGAGCTACGCCATCGCCAACTTCATCGATCTCGCGTACGACCGGAGCAGCGCCGAGCTGTTCGCGAGCCAGGTCGTCCCCGAGCTCGCCGGCGTCTGATCGCCCACAGTGCGGCGCGGTGCGCATGCCTCGGCGTGTCGCGCCGCGTAACCTTGGCTGTTGGCACGAACGACCGCCGACAACACTGACACGAGAATGGCCGAGCACAGTGGCGACGACTGAACAGTCGACAGGAAGCGACCCCTCCCTCACCCCCGGCGACTTCGGTGCCAACGAGTGGCTCGTCGAGGAGTTGTACGAGCGGTTCAAGACCGATCCGGACAGCGTGGACGAGGCCTGGCACGACTTCCTCGCCGACTACCGGCCGATGAGCGCCGGCGGCTCCCCCGCCCGGACCGCCCAGGCCGCACCCGCGGCCACCCGCTCGGACATGACACCCGAGGCGGCCACGCCCACCGGTGACACCGGTAAGCCCCCGGCCACGCCCGGCACCGACCCGCAGGCGTCCCCCGTCGCCACGCCCGTCCAGACGAACGGCGCGAAGCCCGCGACCGTGTCCCCGGCGGCCGCGACGCCCAAGCCCGCCGACAAGCCGGCCGCGCCGAAGACCGAGCAGCCGACGCCCCCGGCCCCGCCCGCGGACGCCATGGCCGAGACCGCCACGCCACTGCGCGGCGCGGCTTCCCGGGTCGTCGCGAACATGCAGGCCTCGCTCGCGCTGCCCACCGCGACGAGCGTCCGCGCCGTGCCCGCCAAGCTGCTGGCCGACAACCGCGTCGTCCTGAACAACCACCTGCGGCGCTCCCGCGGCGGCAAGGTCAGCTTCACCCACCTGATCGGGTACGCGGTAGTGCGCGCCGTCCGCGACTTCCCCGAGATGAATAACCACTTCGCCGAGGTGGACGGCAAGCCGACGCTGATCTCGCCCGAGCACGTCAACTTCGGCCTGGCGATCGACCTGCCCGGCAAGGACGGCTCCCGCTCGCTGGTCGTGGCCTCGATCAAGGCCGCCGAGACCATGGACTTCGCCGCGTTCTGGAACGCGTACGAGGACATCATCCGCCGCGCCCGCGCCGGCAAGCTGACCACGGACGACTTCGCCGGCACGACGATCACGCTGACGAACCCGGGCACCATCGGCACCAACCACTCCGTCCCCCGGCTGATGGCCGGCCAGGGCGCGATCATCGGCGTGGGCGCGATGGAGTACCCGGCCGAGTTCAGCGGCATGAGCGACGAGATGCTCACCGCGCGCGCGATCAGCAAGATCATCACGCTGACGTCCACCTATGACCACCGCATCATCCAGGGCGCGCAGTCCGGCGAGTTTCTGCGCCGCGTGCACGAGCTGCTGCTTGCCGACGAGTTCTACGACGAGATCTTCGCCGCGCTCCGGATCCCGTACGAGCCGGTGCGCTGGCTGGTCGACCGGGACACGCACCACGAGGGCCAGATCGACAAGAACGCCCGCGTGATCGAGCTGATCAACGCCTACCGCAGCAACGGCCACCTGATGGCCGACACCGACCCGCTCGAGTTCACCGTCCGCACGCACCCGGACCTCGACATCACCCGCCACGGGCTGACCCTCTGGGACCTCGACCGCGAGTTCCCCGTTGACGGCTTCGCCGGCGAGAAGCTGATGAAGCTGCGCGACATCCTGGGCGTGCTGCGCGACGCGTACTGCCGGCGCGTCGGCGTCGAGTACATGCACATCACCGACCCGGAGCAGCGCCGCTGGCTGCAGGAGCGGGTCGAGGTCAAGCACGGCCAGCCGACCCGCGAGGAGCAGCTGCACATCCTCGGCCGGCTCAACGTGGCCGAGGCGTTCGAGACGTTCCTGCAGACCAAGTACGTCGGTCAGAAGCGGTTCAGCCTGGAGGGCGGCGAGACCGTCATCGCCCTGCTGGACGCCGTGCTCACCGAGGCGACCCGCGAGGACCTGGACGAGGTCGTCATCGGCATGCCGCACCGCGGCCGACTCAACGTGCTCGCCAACATCGTCGGCAAGCCGTACGCCAAGATCTTCAACGAGTTCGAGGGCAACATCGACCCGGGCACCGCCCAGGGCTCCGGCGACGTGAAGTACCACCTCGGCGCGGACGGGACGTTCCACGCGCCCGACGGCGGCGAGATCGCCGTGTCGCTCACCGCGAACCCGTCCCACCTGGAGGCCGTCGACCCGGTGCTCGAGGGCATCGTCCGCGCCAAGCAGGACCTGCTGAACAAGGGCGAAGACGGCTACACCGTGCTCCCGGTCCTGTTGCACGGCGACGCGGCGTTCGCGGGCCAGGGCGTGGTGGCCGAGACGCTGAACCTGTCGCAGCTGCGCGGCTACCGCACCGGCGGCACCGTGCACGTGGTCGTGAACAACCAGGTCGGCTTCACCACCTCGCCGTCCGCGTCGCGCTCCTCGCTGTACTGCACGGACATCGCGCGCATGATCGCGGCGCCGATCTTCCACGTGAACGGTGACGACCCCGAGGCCTGCGTGCGGGTCGCCAAGCTGGCCGTCGAGTACCGCCGCGAGTTCCGCAAGGACGTCGTGATCGACATGGTCTGCTACCGGCGCCGCGGCCACAACGAGGCCGACAACCCGTCGTTCACGCAGCCGCAGATGTACGACATCATCGACGGCAAGCGCAGCGTCCGGAAGCTCTACACCGAAGCCCTCGTCGGCCGCGGCGACATCACCATCGAGGACGCCGAAGCCGCGCTCAAGGACTTCCAGGCGCAGCTGGAGAAGGTATTCGTCGAGACGCGCAACACCACCGGCACCGCCGCGCCCGAGCAGGACATCGAGCGGGTCACGCCGTCGCAGCAGGTCACGACCGCGGTCAGCCTGGACGTGCTCAAGCGGATCGCGGACGCGTACGCGAACCCGCCCGCCGGTTTCACGCTGCACCCGCGGCTCAAGCCGCAGATCGACCGCCGCGTGGCGATGGCCAGCAACGGCGACGTCGACTGGGCCACCGCCGAGCTGTTCGCGTTCGGCGCGCTGGTCATGGAGGGACGCGCCGTTCGGCTGGCCGGCCAGGACTCGCGCCGCGGCACGTTCACGCAGCGGCACGCCACGCTGATCGACCGGAACACCGGCGAGGAGTACACCCCGCTGCGCGCGCTGACCGACGACCAGGCGCCGTTCTGGGTCTACGACTCGCTGCTCAGCGAGTACGCGGCGATGGGCTTCGAGTACGGCTACTCGGTCGTCCGCGACGACGCGCTGGTCTGCTGGGAGGCGCAGTTCGGTGACTTCGCCGACGGCGCGCAGACGATCATCGACGAGTTCATCTCCTCCGGCGAGGCCAAGTGGGGACAGCGCTCGGCGGTGTCGCTGCTGCTGCCGCACGGCTACGAGGGCCAGGGCCCGGACCACTCGTCCGGCCGCCCGGAGCGGTTCCTGCAGCTGGCCGCCGAGAACAACATGACGATCGCGATGTGCTCGTCGCCGGCCAACTACTTCCACCTGCTGCGCCGGCAGGGCCTGAACTGGGTGCGGCGCCCGCTGATCGCGTTCACGCCCAAGTCGCTCCTCCGCCTGAAGGCGGCGGTCAGCCAGCTCGACGAGTTCACCAGCGGCACCTTCTCGCCGGTGCTCGGCGACCCGGCGGCCGACCCGGCGAGCGTGAAGCGCGTCCTGCTGTGCTCGGGCAAGGTCTACTACGACCTGGCCCACGCGCGCGAGGAGCAGGGCCGGTCCGACGTCGCCATCGTGCGGCTCGAGCAGCTGTACCCGCTGCCCGCGAGCGAGCTGGTGGCCGAGCTCGGCCGCTACCCCGGCGCGGAGCTGGTGTGGGTGCAGGAGGAGCCGGCGAACCAGGGCGCCTGGCCGTTCGTCGCGCTGAACCTGCCCGAACAACTGCAGGCCGCCGGCGACAACCGGCCGCTGCTGCGCGTGTCCCGCAAGGCCTCCGCCTCCCCCGCGGTCGGCTCGCTGAGCCGGCACGAGGCACAGCAGCGCGAGATCATCGCCGGCGCGTTCGCCTGAGCGGGCCCGCGATGTACTTCACCGATCGCGGCATCGAGGAGCTGACCGAACGTCGCGGCGAGGAACAGGTCAGCCTGGAGTGGGTGGCACTGCGCCTGCAGGCGTTCGTGGACCTGCATCCGGAGTTCGAGACGCCCATCGACCGGCTCGCCACCTGGCTGGCCCGCCTGGACGACGACCTGGACGAGGACCTCGACTGACCGGTTCGACGTCGAACAGGCGCATGAACAGCTGAGCCAGCGGCCCGATCGCGACGGCGAACGCCACCGTACCCACGCCGACGGTGCCGCCGAGCAGCCAGCCGACGGCCAGCACGGTCAGCTCCAGGCAGGTGCGCGTCAGCCGGATCGACCGTCCGGTCCGGCGCGCGAGGCCGGTCATCAACCCGTCCCGCGGCCCGGGCCCGAAGTGGGCACCGATGTACATGCCGGTCGCCATGCCGCACAGCACGATGCCGGCGGCCATGTCCGCGATCCGCCACGCCATCGCGTGCACGTGCGGCAGCCACTCGAGGCTCAGGTTCATCGACACGCCGATCAGCACCACGTTGCTGAGCGTGCCGAGCCCGGGCAGCTGCCGCAGCGGGATCCACAGCAGCAGGACGGCCGCCCCGACCACGATCACGACCGTCCCGATCGCGAGCCCGATATGCCGGGACAGGCCCTGGTGGAAGACGTCCCAGGGGTCCAGCCCGAGCCCCGACCGGACCTGCAGTGCGCCGGCCAGCCCGTAGCAGGCCAGGCCAATGTAGAGCTGCAGCAGGCGTCGCACGAGTCCATTGCGGGTCACGGATCCAGCCTGCCAGGCACCCCCAGCGGATTTCTCCGTCCAATCACCCGAAATTGGCGGGGCCATTCCAGGCCATTGCGTGCCAGAATGAGCGGCATGGCTCCCGTCTCCCGGATCGGCGGACGCGCCCTGGCGGCGCTGCTGCCCGACCTGAACGCACTGCCCGGACCGATCTACTCCGCGCTCGGCGATGCCATCACCGCGCTCGTGCTCGACGGCCGGATCGCGACCGAGACGCGTTTGCCGTCCGAGCGTGAGCTGGCCGACGCGTTACGCCTGAGCCGAGCAACCGTCACCGCCGCGTACGACGCCCTCCGCGCGGGCGGTTACCTGACCAGCCGGACAGGGTCGGGCAGCTATGTCACCGTGCCGCCGGGCTCGCGGCCACGTCAGTCGCTGGCCCGCTGGTCGCCGACCGCGGCCGCACCCGAAGACGTCATCGACCTGTCCTGCGCCACCCTGCCCGCTCCCGCCGGCGTGCTCGGCCCTGCCGTCGAACGTGCCGCGACCAAGCTCGCGCAGTACGCCTACGGCGACGGCTACGACCCGGCCGGACTCGCCGTGCTGCGCTCGGCCGTCGCGGCCCGCTACTGCGCGCGCGGTGTCCCCACGTCGCCGGAGCAGGTGTTGATCACGAGCGGCGCGCTGCACGGTCTGGACCTGATCCTGCGCCTGCTCGCCGGGCCGGGCGACCGCGTGCTCACCGAGCTGCCCACCTATCCCGGCGCGCTCGACGCTCCTCGCTCCGTCGGCGCCCGCATCGTTCCGGTGCCGGTGGCGCCCGACGGGAGCTGGCAGGTCGACCAGATGCAGGCGACGCTGCGCCAGACGGCGCCGCGGCTGGCCTGCCTGACGCCCGACTTTCACAACCCGACGGGCGCGCTCGTGGACGAGGCCGCCCGGCGCGCCGTCCTGCGCACGGCGCGGCAGACCGGCACCACTGTGATCGTCGACGAGTCGTTCGTCGGCTTCGGCTTCGGGCCGGACGAGCGTCCTTGCGCCGCCATTGACCCCTCCGTGATCAGCGTCGGCTCGCTGTCCAAGCCGGTATGGGGCGGTCTGCGCATCGGCTGGGTGCGCGCGTCCGCCGACACGATCTCACGCCTCGCCGCGCTGCGCGCCTCCATCGACCTGGGCGGCCCGGTGCTCGACCAACTGGTCGCGGCCGAGCTGTTCGACGATCTCGACACGATCATCGCCGCGCGCCTGGCGCAGCTGCGTCCGCAGCGCGACGCCCTGCTCGACGCGCTCGCCGGCGAGCTGCCGCAATGGCGCACGACGGTGCCGAGCGGCGGCCTGTCGCTGTGGGTCGAGCTGGACGCGCCGCTGTCGACGCCGCTGACGCTGATGGCCCTGCCCGCGGGGGTCGTGCTCGTGCCCGGCTCGCGCTTCGGTGTCGACGGCACGCTGGAACGCTTCCTGCGGCTGCCCTACTCGCTGCCGGTGGCGCAGCTGGACGAGGCGGTGCGCCGCCTCGCCGCCGTCTGGTCCCAGCTGGACCGCTCCGGCAACATCGGCCCCCGCCAACTCGTCGTCGCCTGAGATTTCGGGGGCTATCCTGACAGGACTAAGCCCTTAGCTAAGGAGCGGATGATGGCGGGAGCGCCGGAACAATTCAACATCCATGAGGCGAAAACCCAGCTGTCGCGGATCGTCTCGCGGGTCGAGGCCGGCGAAGAAATCGTCATCAGCCGCGGCGGCCATCCGGTGGCTAAGGTCGTCCGCCTTGATTCGTCGGTCCGGCGGTCGAAGCGTGGTTCGCTGCGCGGCAACCTCATCTTCGCCGACGACTGGGATGCGCCGGAGACGAACGAGGCGATCGCACACGACTTCGGCATCGCGTAATGGCACTGCTGCTCGACACACACGTGGTGTTGTGGTGGCTCGCGGACGACGACAGGCTCGGTTCCGCTACCAGGGATCGACTCGACGTCGACGCCGAGATCTTCGTCAGTTCGGCCACGGTGTGGGAGGTCGGCATCAAGCAGGCACTCGGCAAGCTGACCGCCGAGGGAAGCCTGGCTGAACATGTCCGGGACTCGGGTTTCGCGATGCTTCCGATCTCCGCCGATCACGCGATCGCCGCCACCGCGCTGCCGTTGCACCACCGCGATCCGTTCGACCGAATGCTGATCGGCCAGGCGTTGGTCGAGGGCTTGACCGTGATGACCCGGGACCGCGATTTCGGTGCGTACGACGTACGAGTGGAAACAGTCTGAGGTCGCGTGTCCCTAGGCGGTCGCGACGCCGTCCTCGCGGGCCTGCCTGGCGACGGCCTCGGCCACGGCCGGTGCGACGCGCGAGTCGAACGGCGTCGGGACGATGTACTCGGGCGTGAGCGCGTCGCCCACGACGTCACCGATCGCGGCCGCCGCGGCCAGCTTCATGTTCTCGGTGATCGCGGTAGCACCCGCGTCGAACGCGCCGGCGAACACGCCCGGGAACGCGAGCACGTTGTTGATCTGGTTCGCGTAGTCGCTGCGCCCGGTCGCGACCACGTCCGCGTGCCGGTGCGCGACGTCCGGATGCACCTCGGGGTTCGGGTTCGCCAGCGCGAAGATGATCGAGTGCGGCGCCATCGTCGCGACCGTGTCCTCGTCCACCGCGCCCGCGCTGAGCCCGAGGAACACGTCGGCGCCGGCCATCGCGTCGGCCATCGATCCGGTCAGCCCGGCCTTGTTGGTCGACGCCGCGAGCTCGGCCTTGACGGACGTGAGCCCGTCCCGTCCCGGGTGCAGGATGCCGCGCGAGTCGGACACCGCGATGTCGCCGATGCCCGCCGCCAACAGGATCTTCGTGCACGCGACGCCCGCGGCGCCCGCGCCGGAGACGACCACGCGCAACTCGTCCAGCGAGCGGCCGGTCACGCGAGCGGCGTTGCGGAGCGCGGCCAGCACGACGATCGCGGTGCCGTGCTGGTCGTCGTGGAACACCGGGATGGAAAGGCGCTCGCGCAGCCGGTCCTCGATCTCGAAGCAGCGCGGCGCGGAGATGTCCTCGAGGTTGATGCCGCCGAAGGACGGCGCGATGGCCGCGACGGTGTCCACGATCTGGTCGCAGTCCGTCGTGTCCAGCACGATCGGCACCGCGTTCAGTCCGGCGAACTCGCTGAACAGCGCGACCTTGCCCTCCATCACCGGCAGCGCGGCGGCCGGACCGATGTTGCCCAGGCCGAGCACGGCCGTGCCGTCGCTGACCACCGCGACCAACCGTGATCGCCAGGTGTAGTCGCGCGCGAGCGACGGGTCATCGGCGATCGCGGTGCAGACGTCGGCGACACCGGGCGTGTAGGCGAGGGAGAGCGACTCGCGATCTACGAGTGGCAGCAGGCTGCGGACGGCCAACTTACCGCCCTCGTGCACACGAAAGACCTCGCTGTGCGGATCGAACCCCACTGCCGCTACGCCCCGTTCACTTCTCTCGTTCCGACGAATCCCGCCGAGGTTACGGCCGTGAGATCTGCGCTGCTCGGGGTTCGCCCGGCGGTGTTCAGTCTGTCACGCCCCGAGCCGTAAGCGGTACCGGAACGGATCAGGTCACACCAGCCGCCGCGGCAGCGATCCGCGACGCAGCCGCAGCACCGCGCGCGCGAGCACGTCCGCGACGCCGTGCACCGCGCTGTCGCCGCCGGCCGCCGCGTTGTCCGAGGACAGCCACCAGCCGCCGTCCACCTCGCACACCGCGCGCTTGAGCACGAAGCGATCCGGCATCGAGCGGTAGCGCGCGAGCACGACGTCACCGGGACGGATCGGCGCGCCGTGACGGACGATCACCCCGTCACCGTCGCGCAGCGTGGGCACCATCGACGGGCCGCTCACGCGCACGAACTGCCACGGCAGCACTGCCTCCCGCACGCTCGCGAACACGACGGCAATGCTGCCGCAACCGCGGTACGAACCCGGTAGTAGGGTCGAAAATGCGCACCGCCGATTGTCCCAATCAGGAGGTCAGACCCTATGCGACTGTTCCGTCCGAGCATCACCGCGCACGCGCACTGCGACCTGCCGTGCGGCGTGTACGACCCGGCCCAGGCCCGTATCGAGGCCGAGTCGGTCAAGGCGATCATGGAGAAGTACCAGAGCAACGACGACCCGGTGTTCCGCACCCGGGCGCTGATCATCAAGGAGCAGCGAGCCGAGCTCGTCAAGCACCACCTGTGGGTGCTGTGGACCGACTACTTCAAGCCGCCGCACTTCGAGAAGTACCCGCAGCTGCACGACCTGTTCAACCGGGCCACCAAGGCCGCCGGCGCCGCGGGCGGCAAGGGCGCGGTCGACCCGGCCGAGGGGCAGAAGCTGCTCGACCTCATCGCCGAGATCGACAAGATCTTCTGGGAGACCAAGAACGCCTGAGGACGCGGCGATGTCCGACGAGACCGCGAAGGCCGGCTCCGCAGCGGGGCCGGCCTTCGCGGCTGCCGAGCGGTTGCCCGACGACGTCGCGCTGTGGCTGGTGCGCCACGGCGAGACCGAGTGGAGCGCGTCCGGCCGGCACACCGGGCGCACCGATCTGCCACTCACCGCCGCCGGCGAGCAGCAGGCGCGGGCACTCCTGCCGATGCTCTCGGACCTCAGCCCGGCGCTGGTGCTCTCCAGCCCGCGCCACCGCGCATTGCACACGGCCGAGCTCGCCGGCCTGCAGGTCGACGCGGTCGACGACGACCTGGCCGAGTGGGACTACGGCCCGTACGAGGGGCGCACCAGTCAGGAGATCCGGGCCGAACGCCCGGGCTGGTCGCTGTGGCGCGACGGCGTGCCGGTCGGTGACGGCGGGGAGACGATCGAGCAGGTCAGCGCCCGCGCCGACCGCGTGCTCGTCCGCGCATGCCGCGCGCTGGCAAGCGGTCCTGTCGTACTCTTTGCCCACGGACACATCAGTCGCGTGATCGGCGCGCGGTGGATCGGCCTTCCCGCCGCCGCCGGTGCGAACCTGCTGCTCGGCACCGCCGCGCCGTCGCTGCTCAGTACGCAGTACGGCGAGCCGGTCATTGCACACTGGAATTTGCCCAACCCTGCTAGGCGTGAAGGGATTGCCCGTGACATCGGACAGCGTGCTGCCGGACGGTGACCGCATCGACATCCGCATACCTGCCGACGGCGTCTACGTGGCGACGTTGCGCATGTGCGCGGCGAGCCTCGCCGCGCGCTGCGACCTGACCGTCGACGACATCGAGGACCTGCGCCTCGCCGTCGACGAGGCCTGCTCCCTGCTCCTGCCGCACGCCGGGCGGGCCAAGGACGACGGCGCGAACCTCGACGCGGTCTTCACGCTGCACCCCGGCGAACTGCGCGTGCAGACCTACGTGCACGCGGTCGACGGCGCCGCGATCGACCAGACCGGCTTCGCCTGGACGGTCCTCGGCGCGCTGGCGAGCGATCTGAGCATCGAGTCCGAGGCGGACCAGCTCGGCATCACGATCACCAAGCGGCGCGAGGCAGCACTTTCGTGACGCCGGTTCCGCCGAAGAACGACGACGCCGACGACGAGCTCGACCCACGGCCCCGAGCACTGGCGTTGCTCCTCGAGCTGCACTCGCTGCCCGAGGACAGTCCGGAACGAGCCCGGCTGCGTGATCAACTCGTCGAGCAGCACATGCCGCTGGTGATCTACCTGGCCAAGCGGTTCTCCGGGCGCAGCGAGCCGCTGAGCGACCTGATCCAGGTCGGGGCGATCGGCCTGATCAAGGCGATCGACCGGTTCGATCCCGAGCGCAAGCTGGAGTTCTCCACGTTCGCGACGCCGACGATCCTCGGCGAGATCAAGCGGCACTTCCGCGACACCGGCTGGCTGATCCACGTGCCGCGCCGCGCGCAGGAACTGCAGACCACGCTGAACACCGCGCGCGCCGAGCTGAGCCAGGAGCTGGGCCGTCCGCCGACGGTCGCGGAGATCTCGGCCCGCATCGACGTGGACGAGGACGCCGTGCTCGAGGCGCTGGACGCCGCGCGGGCCTATGCCGGCGTGCCGCTGGAGATCCTCACCCCGCCCGGCGAGACCGCGCCGGAACACCCGGTACTCGGCATGATCGACGAGGGCTTCGAGCAGGTGGAGCAGCGCGCGGTGCTGCGCGAAGTGATCTCCGAGCTGCCCGAGACCGAACGCGAGGTGCTGTTGCTGCGCTTCGTCGCGAACAAGACGCAGACCGAGATCGCCGGCATGATCGGCGTCTCCCAGATGCAGGTGTCGCGGCTGGTCGCGCGCGGGCTCAAGCGGTTGCGCGCGAGCCTGGGCGCTCCCCCGCCGGAGGCCTGATCGTCAGCGCTGGACGTCCCGGTCCAGCGCTTCGCGCGCCGGCGGGGTGAATAGCAGGTACAGCACGACGAGCGCCGCGACCAGGATCGGCCCGCCGTAGGCGACCCGGTGCGCCTGGAACGCGAGGCTGTACGACACCGGGAGCGCCAGCAGCTGCAGCACCAGCACCGGCGTGCGCGCGGACGGGCTCAGCCGCATCAGCCCGCGGGCGGCGAACAGCAGCAGCACCGCGCCGAGCAGGGCGAAGCCGGCGTCGGACATCGCGCGGCCGACGCTGTCCGGGTCGCCGAACACGGTCTTGAAGGTCAGCAGGGCCGCCGCGGCGAGCAGCGCGAGCGCCTCCAGCCCGATGATCGCCGACGCGGCGCGCACCTGGCCGGGAGCGTGCGCCGCAGCACCCTCCCGGGTCCGGTCGCGCTGCGGGCCGACGTCCTGGGTCACGCCGTTCAGGGTACCTGCGGGTAGCGTGCCCGCCGTGCGCATCCTCGTCGTCGCCAACCCGCACGCGACCGCCACGTCCGCCCGTGAGCGCGACGTGCTCGCCCATGCGCTCGGCAGCTGCGCCGGCAGCGGCGAACTGGACATCGTCGAGACCGAGAACCGGGGCCACGCCGCGGCCCTCGCCTGCCGGGCCATGCGCAGCGGCGCGGACGCGGTCGTGGCACTCGGCGGCGACGGCACCGTGAACGAGGTCGTCAACGGGCTGCTCACCGACGGCGTGCACGACGGCGTCCCGGCGCTGGGCGTGGTCCCGGCGGGCTCGACGAACGTGTTCGCACGGGCGCTCGGCCTGCCGAACGACCCGATCGAGGCGACCGGCGCGCTGCTGGACGGGCTGCGCTCCGGATCGCGACGCCCGGTCAGCATGGGCCGAGTCGACGACCGCTGGTTCGTGTTCGCCGCGGGCATCGGCTTCGACGGCGCCATCGTCGGCGGCGTCGAGGCGCAGCGCCGCCGGGGCCGCAAGTCCACGCACCTGCTGTACGCGCGCGTCGGGCTGGCCGAGTTCGTCCGCTCGGACCGGCGCCATCCGAAGGTGCACGTCGAGCTGCCGGACGGGACCACGTTCGACGACGTCTACTTCGCGATCGTCACGAACACCGATCCGTGGACGTACGCGGGCAACCGGCCGCTGCGCCCCACGCCGCAGACCGACTTCGACACCGGGCTCGGCTTGTATGCCCGGCGCCGGATGAGCGCCGCCGGGCTGCTGTTCAGCATGGCCCGGCTGTCCGGGTCGACCTCGCGCGTCGGCCGCCGTGGCGCGCACCTCGTGCAGGACCTGACCGGCCTCACCGTGCGCGCGGACGAGCCGCTGCCCGTCCAGGTGGACGGCGAGTACCTCGGCACCCGGGACAAGCTCAGCTTCACCACCGCGGCCGACGCGCTCGATGTCATCGTTTGAGGTGATTGGTCCAATTCATCGCCTTAATCGGCGTTAGCTGCTCGACTCCGCCGGGAACACCGCGTAGCGTCGCCACGGAGAAGGGCTACAGCAGGATCGGCCCCGGCCGGACTATCGCCGGCCGCCACATCGCAATGCTGTGAGGCAGGCGTGACGTGCCTTGCAGTGCATGCCGTAAACCTTGAATCGCGGGCCCGCTCGTGAAAGGATTCACAAGCGGCTCGGACACCACAAGACGTCTGACCGCAGCACTGCGTAACAGTGAGGAGAGCAAGCACATGGATTGGCGTCACCGCGCGATCTGCCGTGACGAGGACCCGGAACTTTTCTTCCCGATCGGGAACACGGGCCCTGCGTTGCTTCAGATCGAGCAGGCCAAGGCGGTCTGCCGACGGTGCCCCGTTATCCAGGAGTGCCTCGCCTGGGCGCTGGAAAGCGGCCAGGACGCGGGCGTCTGGGGTGGCCTGTCCGAGGACGAACGGCGCGCACTCAAGCGCCGCAACGCCCGGGCGCGCGCTCGGCTGGCCTGACCGGACAGCGATCGCAGCACCGTTTTCAGCAATCGATCTGCCGACCACGATTGTGGTCGGCAGACTCGCTTAACGCCGGGTCAGCTCCGGCACCCTGCTAGCTCCGGCGCCCGTCAGCCGCCGACCCGCGGGCGGCGCCCGGTTGGCATCGTGACCACGGCCTGCGCGCCGGTCTGGCCGTCCGCGCGGCCGTTGAACTCCACCGTCCCGCCCAGCTCGGCGGAGACCAGCGTGCGCACGATCTGCATGCCCAGCCGGTCGGTGTTCTCCGCGCCGCCGGCGGGCAATCCCACCCCGTCGTCCTCGACGATCACCTGCAGCTCGCCGCGTTCGCGGCGGGCCGAGACCGTGACGCTGCCGCCGCGACCGTCGGGAAAGCCGTGCTCAAGAGCGTTCTGCACCAGTTCGGTCAGTACCAAAACCAGCGCGGTCGCCCGCTCGACGGGGACGTCGCCGAACGTCCCCGCCCGCGCGAGCCGCACCCGGGCCGAGGAGCCCATGACGTCCGACAGCATGACGAGCAGCCGGTCCACGATGTCGTCGAAGTCGACCTCCTCGTCGATCGAGGACGACAGCGTCTCGTGCACCAGCGCGATGGACGCGACCCGGCGCATCGACTCCTCCAGCGCCAGCCGCGCCTCCGCGCCCGGCACCCGACGCGACTGCAGCCGCAGCAGCGCGGCGACGGTCTGCAGGTTGTTCTTCACACGGTGGTGGATCTCGCGGATCGTCGCGTCCTTGCTCATGATCTGACGGTCCCGGCGCCGCAGCTCGGTGACGTCCTGGATGAGCACGAGCGCGCCGAGCATCTCCCCGCGCGGCCGTAGTGGGATCGCGCGGAACAGGACGGTGGCGCCGCCACCCTCGACCTCGATGCTGGCCGGCTGACCGCCGTCGATCGCGGCCGCCACGGCGTCGGCGAGATCGCTGGCGTCGAACGGGTCGTCAGCGATCGAGCTGGTGAGCATGTCGATCGGCTCGCTGAGCACGCTGCCGGTCACGCCGAGCCGGGTGAACGCGGACAGCGCGTTGGGGCTCGCGTAGATGATCGTGCCGTCCGGTTCGAGCCGCATCACGCCGTCGCCGACGCGCGGGCCGCCGCCCTCCTCGACGCCCTCGTCGGGGCCGGGGAACGTTCCGTCCGCGACCATCGCCCCCAGGTCGGCGGCGGTCTGCAGGTAGACCAGCTCCAACTGGCTGGGCGTGCGCACGCTGGCGAGGTTGGCGTCCTTGCCGAGCACCGCGATCACCTCGCCGCCCTGCGGTGCGCGGATCGGGATCGCCTCGCGGCGGATGGGCAGATCACCCTCCCAGTCCGGTTCGACCTCACGGAACAGCCGGCCCTCGGTAAACGCCGTCCGCAGCGGCAGCGCGCGCTCGCCGTAGATGTGCGCACCCACCTGGTCGTGCACGTAGGCGGTCGGGCCGGTGGTCGGACGGCACTGCGCCACGCACAGAAAGCCCGGGACGCTGCCGGTCTCGCCGTCCGGCATCGCGACCGGAACCCACAGCAGCAGGTCGGCGAACGCCAGGTCGGACAGCAGCTGCCACTCCCCGACCAGCCGCTGCAGGTGCTGCACCTGCTTCTCGGACAAGTTGGTTCGCAGCTGCAGGACATCCGACAGGGCCGACACGCGCTTAGCCTGCCACGCCGGGCGTCCGGCCAAACCGCGACCCGACGGCGGGACACGGCGGACCCAGCACCGCCCGCGCACGGCGAACCGCCCGTTTCGGCGCTATGGTCCGCTTACAGGCGTTTCGCCGATCGTGGTGGCGATGCACTCGCGCAAGTCAGGAGGCGTCATGTCGTCCGATCCGGTTCAGCCCGCCCCCGCGGCCGTCCGCCCGCTGCCCCGCTCGGCGACGGCCATCGCCGGCCTGTTGCTGCTGGTCCCGCTGGTCGCCCTCGCGATCGTGCCGGTCTACGCGACGGACGGCCCGCGGCTGTGGGGCTTCCCGTTCTTCTACTGGTACCAGTTCCTCTGGGTGTTCCTCGCGTCCGGCTTCACCTACGGGGCGCACCGGGTGATCCTGCACGCGCGCCGGGGGCAGCAGTGACGCCGCTGGCCGCCGGTCCGAACACCGGCGTGCACGGTGTGGAACTCGGCGTTGTGATCTTCTTCTTCCTGGTCGTCACGTTCGGCGGCTTCGTCGCGGTGCGCTGGCGGCGCGGCGAGTCCATGAAGTCCTTGGACGAGTGGGGCCTGGGCGGCCGCGGCTTCGGCTCGGTGATCACCTGGTTCCTGCTCGGCGGCGACCTCTACACCGCGTACACGTTCGTCGCGGTACCGGCGGCGATGTTCGCGACCGGAGCGGTCAGCGGGTTCTTCGCGGTGCCGTACACGATCGTCGTCTATCCGTTGATCTTCATCTTCATGCCGCGCTTGTGGAGCGTCTCGCACCGCAACGGGTACGTGACGCCGGCCGACTTCGTCCGCGGCCGCTACGGCAGCCGGACGCTCGCGCTCGCGGTGGCGATCACCGGCATCGTCGCGACCATGCCGTACATCGCGCTGCAGCTCGTCGGCATCCAGGCGGTGCTCGACACGATGGGCCTGGGCGGGTCCGGCAACTGGTTCCTCCGCGATCTCCCGCTGATCATCGCGTTCGCGGTGCTCGCCGCGTACACGTACTCCTCCGGGCTACGGGCCCCGGCGCTGATCGCGTTCGTCAAGGACACGCTGATCTACGTGGTAATCGTCGTGGCGATCGTGTGGGTGGCGATCAACATCGGCTTCGGCGACATGTTCGACGCCGCGCAGGCGCAGATGAAGTCGACGCCGAACGGTTCGTTCATCCCGAGCAGCCAGACGTTCTGGGCGTACGGCACGCTCGCGTTCGGCTCGGCGCTCGCGCTGTTCATGTACCCGCACTCGGTCACCGGCGTTCTGTCGGCGAAGAACCGGAACGTGATCAGGCGCAACGCGGCGGTGCTGCCGACCTACTCGCTGATGCTGGGCATGCTGGCCCTGCTCGGCTTCGCCGCGATCTACGAGAAGACGTCGGTCGTCGGCCTGGACGGCAAGCCGAACGGCCAGCTGGTCGTGCCGCACTTCTTCGACCAGATCTTCCCGTCCTGGTTCGCGGGCGTCGCATTCGCCGCGATCGCGATCGGCGCTCTGGTGCCGGCGGCGATCATGTCCATTGCGGCCGCGAACCTGTTCACGCGTAACGTCTACCGCGAGCTCTTCGTGCCGGACGCGTCCCCCGCGCACGAAGCCGCAGTTTCCAAGATCGTGTCGCTGGTCGTCAAGTTCGGCGCGCTCGTGTTCGTCCTCGGCATGGACCGGCAGAACGCGATCAACTTCCAGTTGCTCGGCGGCGTGTGGATCCTGCAGACGATCCTGTCGATCGTGGCCGGGTTGTACACGCGCTGGTTGCACCGCTGGGCGCTGCTGATCGGCTGGGCCGCCGCGATGGCGTATGGCACGTGGGCGGCGTACCAGCAGTCCTCGCCCACGACCTCGCACTTCGGCAGCTCGCTCGCGAAGTTCCCCGGCACCGATACCAAGATCTACATCGCGGTGACCGCGTTGCTGGTCAACGTGATCGTGTCGGTCGTCCTCACCGCGCTGTTCCGGATCGGACGGGTCCCCGCGGGTGCGGACGAGACGGCGCCGGGCGATTACTACTCCGACGCCGCGTCGCCGTCCGTCTCCTCCGCGGCGGCGGAGGTGCAGACCGGCGCGGAGTCCGCGGCGACCTGATCGTTCGCCGGCTCACGTCGCCGGGCGCAGGCGCACCTCGACGGTCAGCCCGCCGTCCGGGTTCGCCTGCGCCTGCACGGATCCGCCGTGTGCCGCGACGATCGAGCGCACGATCGTCAGCCCGAGTCCCACACCGCCGCCGTGGTCGAGCCGGTCGCCGGCCTGCCGGCGGAACGGTTCGAACAGCGACGGGACCTGGTCCGGGTCGACCACCGGCCCGGTGTTGACCACCGTCAGCGAGCCTGGCTCCTGCGTGGACACCCGCACCCAGCCGTCCGGCGCGTTGTACTTGATCGCGTTGCTGATCAGGTTGACGGCCAGCCGCTCCAGCAACGGTTCCTCGCCCACCACGGTCACCGGCTGCGTGTCCAGGGTCAGCGCGACCTGGTTTCGTTCGGCGGCGTTGCGCAGCTGCTCGGCCGCGTCGCTCACGAGCTCGTCCAGCCGTTGTGGCCCGGAGGACGCCATGCCGCGCTCGGTCTCGGCGAGCACCAGCAGGCCCTCGACCAGCTTCTCGTTCCGCTCGTTCGTCGCGAGCAGCTGACGGGTCAGCAGTTCCAGCTGCTCGTCGGTCAGGGCGCCGCCGGCGAGGCTCACCTCGATCAGCGCGCGCTGCGTGGCCAGGGGTGTGCGCAGCTCGTGGGAGGCGTTCGAGGCGAACCGGCGCTGCGCCTCGTAGCCCTCGGCCACGCGCGCGAGCATCGCGTCGATCGCGTCGGCCAGCCGACGGGTCTCGTCCCGCGGGCCGGACGCGTTCAGCCGCAGGCCCAGGCTGGTCGGCCCGAAGCGGCTGACGGTGTCGGTCATCGCGCGCACCGGCCGCAGCGCCCAGCGCGCCAGCAGCCAGCCCAGCACGATCAGCACAATCGACACCACGACGAGCTCGAGCACCCCCTCCACCGGGCTGTAGCCGGTGCCGAACAGGCTCGAGCCGCACTCGCCGTTGCCGAAGTCCTGCCAGAACGAGTTCGAGCAGATCACCACGCCGAAGCGGGCCTGGCGCACCACGTTGCGGCCGGTGTGCAGCGCCCAGGTGAAGTACCAGAAGCCGACCACGCATGCGAGCGCCAGCAGCAGCACGATGCGCCACCGCGGGGTCAGGCGCATCAGCCGTCCCCGAACCGGTAGCCGACCTTGGGCACTGTGTGCACCACGGGCGGGTCGCCCAGCTTCTTGCGCAGCGTCATCACGGCCACCCGCACCGCGTTCGTGAACGGGTCGGCGTGCTCGTCCCACGCCTGTTCCAGCAGCGTCTCGGCGCTGACGACCTCGCCGGCGCGCTGCATCAGCACCGTCAGCACCGCGAACTCCTTCGGCGTCAGATCGAGCAGCGCTCCCTCGCGGAACGCCCGGTGCCGCGGCACGTCCAGCTCCACGCCCGCGTGCTCGATCACCGGCGCGATGCGCTCGGCAGGCCGCCGGGCGAGCGCCTGCACCCGCGCCACCAACTCGGCGAACGCGAACGGCTTGGTCAGGTAGTCGTCCGCACCGAGGCCGAGGCCGTCCACGCGGTCGCGGATGCCGCCGGCCGCGGTCAGAATCAGGATCCGAGTGCCAAGACCCGTGCCGACGATCCACCGGCACACCTCGTCGCCGCTGCGCTTGGGCATGTCGCGATCGAGCACCGCCACGTCGTAGCTGTTGACGGCGAGCCGCTCCAGCGCGGCGTCGCCGTCGTAGCAGACGTCGACGGCCATGGCCCGCTTGCGCAAACCGTCGGCAACGGTGTCGGCGAGCAGGCGCTCGTCGTCGGCAAGCAGCACGCGCACGATTTCGATCTCCGGATGTTCGATGCGGCGTCGATCATGACGGCCGGGATATAAGCGCGCCATAAGGGATGCGCTTACCGCGACGATAGCGGGCAGTGATCAGGCTGCGTGACCATGACGCAGACCTCTCCACCACGCACGTCCCGTCCGGCCTACTCCAAGCCCACGCTCTACGGCAGACGAAACCACGGGCTGTGGCTGCTGGGCGCGGCGATGGTCGCGGTGGTCGCGGTGCTGTGTCTGGTGGGCATCGCCACAGTGCACTGGCTGAACGACGACTCCCGGCGGCTGTACCTGTCCAGCAATGGCTGGCCGACGCTCGGCCAGGGCGCGTACCGGATCGGCGACAGCGACCCGGCGGCCAGCCCGAACGAGCAGCCGGTGCCGATCGCCAGCCTGGCCAAGGTGATGACGGCGTACGTGGTGCTCGCCGAGCATCCCCTTCGCGACGGGTCGGACGGTTTCACGTTCACCGTGACCGCGCATGACGTCGCCGACACCGAGCAGCGCCGGCAACGCGACGAGTCCCTGGTCGACGTGGCCGCGGGCGAACGCCTCAGCGAGCGGCAGGCGCTGATGGCGATGCTGCTGCCCTCAGCGAACAACGTCGCAGTCATGATCGCCAAGCACGTGGCGGGCAGCGTCCCGGCGTTCGTCGCCCAGATGAACCGGACCGCCGACCGGCTAGGCATGGACGCAACGACGTACACCGACCCGAGCGGCTTCGACGCGACGACGGTCTCCACCGCGACCGATCAGCTGATCCTCGCCGAGAAGGCCGCCGACGTGCCGGTGCTGGCCCGGATGATGGCGACGCAGAGCTACCAGCTGCCGGTTGCAGGCACAGTGCACAACACCGACACGCTGCTCGGCTCGGGTGGTTTCGTGGGCATGAAGACCGGTTCGGACGATGCCGCCGGCGGCTGCTTCATGTTCCGCGTTATCCGCCGCGTGGACGGCAAGTCGCTGGAGCTTATCGGCGTGGTGCTCGGGCAGCCGGGCCACAACCTGGTGACCGCCGGGCTGACCGCCGCGCGCCAGCTAGCGAACCGGGTGCTGCGTTGACTCCCCCGGACGAACCCGCGGCCTGACGTCACCAGTCAACTGGCGGGCGGCGGGATGCCGTCCCGCGATGGACGCACGACTGACCCGGCTAACCCGCCCCGCCGGCTTCCGGAGACGAGGTCACCCTCGCGCCTGCCTGCCTGGCCCCTTCAGGACGTAATCGCAGGCGGCGGCCGCCTCGTCCAGCGGCACCGACCACAGGCTGATGGGCCGTGGACCGGATGCCGCCACCGGGCCAGTGCCTCGATCTTGAACGGCCCCTATTCGGGGCGGTACTCGAGGTGGGCCGACTCGATCGTGATCTCGGTGATCCGGACCCGGATGCGCTCGTGGAGCGTCGGGGGTGCCTGGTCGCCGCCGCAGCAACGGGCGACCAGCGCGCGCACGTCCTGCTCGAGGCCGTACTGCTTCAGACACGGGGCACAGCCGTCCAGGTGCTGGCGGATGCGGTTCTTCAGGTTCTCGTCGGACTCGTCGTCCAGATACAGGTAGATGTCCTTGAGCACGTCGTCGCAGTCGATGTTGCCCGGGCCGAAGCCGAATCCACTCATCGTTCGCCTCCTGCAGCGGTGGAGATCAGACCTCGCTCGCGGGCGTAGTCGGCCAGCAGGCCCTGCAGCTGCTTGCGGCCGCGGTGCAGCCGCGACATCACCGTGCCGATCGGGGTGCCCATGATCTCGGCGATCTCCTTGTACGCGAAGCCCTCGACGTCGGCGAGGTAAACCGCGAGGCGGAAGTCCTCGGGCAGCGCCTGCAGCGCGTCCTTGACGTCGGAGTCGGGCAGGTGGTCCAGCGCCTCCATCTCGGCCGACCGCAGGCCGGTGGAGGTGTGCGACTCGGCGCGCGCCAGCTGCCAGTCCTCGACGCTCTCGCTGTTGGACTCCTGCGGCTGGCGCTGCTTCTTGCGGTACGTGTTGATGAACGTGTTCGTCAGGATGCGGTAGAGCCACGCCTTGAGGTTCGTGCCCTCGGTGAACTGGTGGAACGCCGCGAACGCCTTGACGTACGTCTCCTGGACGAGGTCCTCGGCGTCCGCCGGATTGCGCGTCATGCGCATCGCGGCGGCGTACAGCTGGTCGACGAAGGGCAGCGCGTCCCGCTCGAACCGTGCCCGCCGCTGCTCGACCGTCTCCTCCGCCACCGCGCTCCCTCGCTCGTCGATCCTGTCCTCGGAGCGTATCGCGCCCGGTGGTAGCGGGAGGATCGCGTCGGTGACGGACCCGCTGCGCTCGCGCACGCACCTGCTCATCCGGACCGGCTCCTTCCTCGTCTGCCTGTGCTGGAACGGTTCGGACGGCCCAGGCATTCCGGCTATCGTGCGCGGGTGGCCACCGGAACCCCAGCGACCGCCCTGCTCACGAAGGCGAAGGTCGCGTTCACGCTGCACCCGTACGAGCACGACGCGCGCGCCGAGGCCTACGGCGACGAGGCCGCGGCCGCGCTGGGCGTCCCGCCCGAGCGGATCTTCAAGACGCTGATCGCAAGCGTCGACGGCAAGCTCGGCTGCGCCGTCGTTCCCGTCGCCGGCCGGCTCGACCTCAAGGCCTTCGCGGCCGCGCTCGGCGGCAAGAAGGCCGAGCTCGCCGATCCCGCGGCCGCCGCGCGTGCGACCGGCTATGTCGTTGGCGGCATCTCCCCGCTCGGCCAGAAGTCCCGGCTCCCCGTGGTCGTGGACGGATCGGCCGCGGCGTTCGAGACCGTGTACGTCTCGGCCGGGCGCCGCGGCCTGCAGGTGCAGCTCGCGCCCGCCGACCTGATCCGGCTGACGAACGCCCGGCTGGCCGCGATCAGCACGGCCGGCTGATCAGGCGAAGTCCTCCTCGCGGTACTCGCCGGCCGGGCGGCTTCCCGCGTTGGCGGCCTCCGCGGTGCGCAGCTCGACGCGCCGGATCTTGCCGCTGATCGTCTTCGGCAGCTCGGCGAACTCGATGCGGCGGATGCGCTTGTACGGCGCGAGCCGCTCGCGGCAGAAGCGCAGGATGTCGCCCGCCAGCTCCGCGCTCGGTTCGCGCCCGCCGGCCAGCACGACGTACGCCTTCGGGACCGCCAGCCGCAGCTCGTCCGGCGCGGGGACGACCGCGGCCTCGGCGACCGCCGGGTGCTCGATCAGCACGCTCTCCAGCTCGAACGGGCTGATCCGGTAGTCGCTGGCCTTGAACACGTCGTCGCTGCGCCCGACGTAGGTGATGTAGCCGTCCGCGTCCCGGACCGCGACGTCACCGGTGTGGTACCTGCCGCCGTCGAACGCGGCCGCGTTGCGGTCGTCGTCGCCGGCGTAGCCGACCATCAGACCAACCGGGCGCTCCGGCTCGCAGCGCACGCAGATCTCGCCCTCCGCCTCGGCGGACGCGCCGACCTCGCCGCTCACCGGGTCGACCAGGTCGATCGCGAAGCCCGGCATGGGACGTCCCATCGAACCGAGCTTGAGCGGCTGCCCCGGCGGGTTGCCGACCTGCAGCGTCGTCTCGGTCTGGCCGAATCCGTCCCGGATGGTCAGGCCCCAGGCGCGCTGCACGGACTCGATCACCTCGGGGTTCAGCGGCTCGCCCGCGCCCACCAGTTCGCGCAGCGACAGCCCGTCCTTCCACGCGGCCAGGTCCTGCTGGATCAGCATCCGCCACACGGTCGGCGGCGCGCAGAACGTGGTCACCTTCGCGTCGCGCAGCACGTCGAGCATCGCGGCGGCGTCGAAGCGCTCGTAGTTGAACAGGCAGATGGTCGCCCCCGCGATCCACGGCGCGAACACGCACGACCAGGCGTGCTTGGCCCATCCGGGACTGGACACGTTCAGGTGGACGTCGCCGGGCTGCAGCCCGATCCAGTACATCGTGGACAGGTGCCCGATCGGGTAGCTGGCGTGCGTGTGCTCGACCAGCTTCGGCAGCGCGGTCGTCCCGGACGTGAAGTACAGCAGCAGCGGATCGTCCGCCGCGGTCGGCTGCTCGGGGCTGAACGGCGCGATCGATTCGACCGAGTCCGCGTAGCGCAGCCAGCCCTCGACGGGTTCGCCGACGGCGACGCGCAGGTACGAGCCGCGGACGCCGTCGAAGCGCGGCGCGACGTCCGAGCGCGCGATGACCGCGCCGACGTTGCCGCGGTCGACGCGGTCGCGCAGGTCGTCCTCAGCGAGCAGCGTGGTGGCGGGGATGAGCACCACGCCGAGCTTCATCGCAGCCAGCGTCGTCTCCCACAGCTCGACCTGGTTGCCGAGCAGGACGAGCACGCGCATGCCGCGCGAGACGCCGTGCGAACGCAGCCAGCCGGCCACCTGGTCGGAGCGGTGGGACAGCTGCTCGAACGTGTACCGCGCCTCGCTCCCGTCGGCCTCGATCAGGTGCAGCGCGACCCGCTGCGGGTGTTCGGCAGCCAGCACGGCGTCGAACCAGTCGATCGCGAAGTTGAAGTTCTCCGGCCGGGGCCACCGGAACTGTGCGTAGGCGGTGTCGTAGTCGGTGCGATGCTGGACGAGGAAATCGCGGGCCGCGCGGAACTGTTCGGTTGGACTGGTCACCCTTCAGACACTGGCACGGGCGAGAAGGCTTGTCACGAAGGTGATCACCGCCGTGGCGACGGCGGCCGGATCCTTCTTTAGCGCGTGACCAGCTCCGGGGATCAGGACGACTTTGCGGTTACGGCCGCGCGGCGGTTGGCCGAACGGGTCGCGGTCGCCCTGCACCACCAGCGCGGGGACGCCCGCCCCGGCGAGCTCGTCCAACCGCGACTTCTCCGGTTTGCCAGGGGGATGCAGCGGGAACGCGAGCGCGACGACACCGACGGCGCCGCACGCGCGGGCGGTGCGGCACGCGACGCGGGCGCCGTTGGACCGTCCGCCGACGACGAGCGGCAGGTCGCGCAGCCCGGGCCGCTTGCGCAGCGCGGCGACGGTCTCCAGCCAGGCGGCGTCCTGCGGCTCCGGCTTCGGTGGCGTGCGGCGCCCGGCGACGCGGTACGGCTGGTTGACCAGCGCGACCGCGAGACCGGCCGCGACGGCCGCGTCGCGCACCGCGAGCAGGTCGACCGTGCCGACGTCCGCGCCGGCGCCGTGGGTGAGGACGAGCAGCGCTCGCCCCGCACGCGGCCGGTCGAGCGCGACGCGGGCAGGCCCGGCGGCGGTCGCGATCTCGATCTCGCTCATGCCTGCCGCCCGGTCAACGCCTGGCGCACCTGGGCCTCGGAGTTCTCCCCGACCGCGAGCACGAGCTCGTCGCCGACCAACAGCGGCGTGCGCGGGTTCGGCGTGACGACGGTGCCGTTGCGCAGGATCGTCAGCAGCGCCGCGTCCCCCGGCAGTCGCAGGTCGGCCACGGACGCGCCGACCAGCGCGGAATCGTCCGGCAGCGTCAGCGCGATCAGGTTGCTGCCGCCCTCGCGCAGCGTCATCAGCCGCACGATGTCACCGACCGTGACGGCCTCCTCGACCGCGGCCACCAGCGCGTTCGGCGTCGACACCGCGACGTCGACGCCCCACGCCTGCGTGAAAAGCCACTGGTTGCCAACGTTGTTCACGCGGGCCACGACCCGGGGCACGTGGCACTCGGTCTTGGCGAGCAGCGCGAACACCATGTTCGCCTTGTCGTCGCCGGTGGCGGCCATGACGACGTCGCACATCGAGATTCCGGCCGCCTGCAGCGTCCCCGCCTCGCACGCGTCGGCGAGCATCCAGTCGGCGTCGGGGACGAGGTGCGGACGGTAGCTCGCGCGCTCGCGCTCGATGAGCAGCACCTTGTGCCCGTCGTCGAGCAGCGCCTGGGCGATGGACCGTCCCACGGCGCCCGCTCCGGCGATGGCGACCCGCACGTGACTGCTCCCCTCTCGTGTCGAGCTCTGCCGGCACGGACAGTCTCCCCTAACCTCTGGGTGATGAGCCTGCAGCAGCTGTACCTCACGCTGCTGGTGGGTGGTGTGGTCGTCCTGGTCAGCGTGGTGGCGACCCGCGTGGCGGCCCGGGTGGGACTGCCCAGCCTGCTGCTGTACCTGGTGTTGGGCGTGCTGCTCGGCGAGGACGTCATCGGTGTGCGGTTGGACGACGCGCAGCTCGCGCAGAACCTCGGCATCGCCGCGCTCGCGGTCATCCTGATCGAGGGCGGGCTGACGACCAGCTGGTCGGACATCCGCGCGCTGATCGGGCCGGCCGGCGTGCTGGCGACCGTCGGCATCGGCGTGAGCACCGTGGTGACCGCCGCGGGCGCGCACTTCCTGCTCGGTTTCGGCTGGCAGCTCTCGCTGCTGTTCGGCGCGATCGTCTCCTCGACGGACGCGGCTGCCGTGTTCGCGATCCTGCGCGTGCTGCCGCTGCCGCGTCGCGTGGTCGGCCTGCTGGAGGCGGAGTCCGGCTTCAACGACGCGCCCGCGGTGATCCTGGTCGTGCTGTTCAGCAAGCCCCCGATGGACACGTCCGTGCCATCCTTCGCCGGCACCCTGGTGTACGAGCTGGCGGCCGGCGCCGCGATCGGCCTCGTGCTCGGCTGGCTCGGGAGCGTCGCGCTCCCCCGCCTGGCGCTGCCCGGTTCCGGTCTTTACCCGCTCGCGACGTTCGGCCTGGCCACCGTCGCGTTCGCGGCCGGCGGCGCGGCGCACGCGAGCGGCTTCCTGGCCGCGTACCTCGCGGCGCTGCTGCTCGCGAACGGCCAGCTGCCGCACCGCGCGGCGACCCGCTCGTTCGCCGAGGGCATCGGCTGGCTGGCGCAGATCGGGCTGTTCGTGCTGCTCGGTCTGCTGGTCGACCCGTCCGAGCTGCCCGGCCAGATCCTGCCCGCGCTGGCCATCGGCGCGGTGCTGCTCGTCGTCGCGCGGCCGCTTGCCGTGCTGTGCTGCCTGCTGCCGTTCCGGATTCCCTTACGCGAGCAGGCATTCCTGTCGTGGGCGGGACTGCGTGGCGCCGTGCCGATCGTGCTCGCGACGTTCCCGATCGTGCACCACGTGCCACACAGCCAGCGGCTGCTCAGCCTGGTGTTCGTGCTCGTCGCGCTGTTCACGCTCATCCAGGCGCCGAGCCTGCAGCCGCTCGCGCGGATCCTGCGGCTCGTCCCCCGCGAGGCCACCCGGCAGATCCTCGTCGAGTCGGCGCCGCTGGACGTGCTCGACGCCGAGCTGCTGACGATGACGGTGCCGGCGACGTCCAGGCTCAACGCGGTGTCCGTGCTCGAGCTGCGGCTGCCCGACCCGAGCGTGATCACGCTGATCATCCGCGACGGGCACAGCTTCGTGCCGACACCGGACACGCAACTGCGCGCCGAGGACGAGCTGCTGATCGTGACCACGCGCAAGCGGCGGGAGCAGGCCGAGCGGCGGCTGCGGGCGGTCAGCCGCCGGGGTCCGCTCGCCCACTGGTTCGACGAGTACGGCGAACCGGACTGAGGTGCAGGCGAAGCGCTGACGGGCGTCGGCGGATACTCGAACCATGTGCGGGAGGTACGTGAGCGTCGCGGCGGACGCGGATCTGGTGGCCGAGTTCGACGTCGACGAGGTGGTCGACGACGCGCCCGGGCCGTCCTGGAACGTCGCGCCGACCGACCCGGTGCGGATGATCGTCCGCCGCACGCCCAAGGAGTCCAGCACCGCAGTCCGCCAGCTGCGGACCGCCCGGTGGGGACTCGTGCCCAGCTGGTCGCGCGACAGCAAGGGCGGCGCGCGGATGATCAACGCGCGCATCGAGACCGTGACCAGCAAGCCTGCGTTCAAGACCGCCGCCGCGAAGCGCCGCTGCCTGCTCCCGGCCCTCGGCTACTACGAATGGCAGCAGACCGACACGGGCAAGGTGCCGTACTTCCTGCACGGCGCGGACGGCGGCCTGCTGGCGTTCGCGGGGCTGTACGAGCTCTGGCGCGACCGTTCGCTGGCCGACGACGACCCGAACCGCTGGCTGGTCACCTGCACGGTGATCACCCAGCAGGCCAGCGACGTCCTCGGCGAGATCCACGACCGCAACCCGGTCGTCGTGCCGCCCGAGCTGTGGGACGGCTGGCTGGACTGCTCCAGCGAGGACGTCGCCGCCGCCGAGGACCTGCTCGCCGCGATCCCCGAGGCGCACCTGGAGCCGTACGTCGTCTCGGCCGCGGTGGGCAACGTGCGCAACAACGGCCCGGAGCTGATCGAGAGAGTCTGCTAGCTGGCAGACTTGGGTTGTGCCGGAGCAGACGATGTGGACCGCGCCGCGTGCCGGTGGGCCGGTCCGCGCGACCGTCGAGCTGCCCGGGTCGAAGTCGCTGACCAACCGGCTGCTGGTGCTCGCCGCGCTCGCCGACGGGCCGTCCCGGCTGGTCGCCCCGCTGCGCGCCCGCGATACCGAGCTGATGGCCGCGGCGCTGCGCACGTTCGGCGTGCGGATCGCCGACGACGGGCCGGACTGGGTGATCACGCCGGGTGCGTTGCACGGCGGGACGGTCGACACCGGCCTGGCCGGGACGGTGATGCGCTTCGTGCCGCCGGTGGCCGCGCTCGCCGACGGGCTCACGACGTTCGACGGCGACCCGTACGCGCGTGAGCGCCCGATGGCCACGCTGATCGACGCGCTCCGGCAGATCGGCGCGTCCGTCGACGACGCGGGGCGCGGCCGGCTGCCGTTCACCGTCCAGGGCAGCGGATCGGTTCCCGGTGGCCCGGTGCACGTGGACGCGTCCGCGTCGTCGCAGTTCGTGTCCGCGCTGCTGCTCGCGGGCGCCAGGTTCGACAAGGGCGTCACGGTCGTGCACACCGGCACGGCACCGGTCCCGTCCACGCCGCACATCGAGATGACCCTGGACGTGCTGCGCGCCGCCGGCGTCCGCGCCGAGGCCACCGGCGCCGGCGAGTGGCAGGTCGCGCCCGGCCCGATCACCGCGCGGGACTGCGTGGTCGAGCCGGACCTGTCCAACGCTGCGCCGTTCCTGGCGGCGGCGCTGGTCACCGGCGGATCGGTCACGGTCCCGCGCTGGCCGGCGGTCACCACGCAGGCCGGCGACGCGCTGCGCGACCTGCTGGCCGCGATGGGCGCCAAGGTCTCGCTGACCGCCGACGGCCTCACCGTCTCGGCCGGAGACGAGCTGCGCGGGCTGGACGCCGACCTGCACGACGTCGGCGAGCTGACCCCGACGCTTGCCGCGCTCGCCGCCCTCGCCGGCACGCCGTCGCGACTGCGCGGCATCGGCCACCTGCGCGGCCACGAGACCGACCGGCTCGCCGCGCTCGCCACCGAACTCGGCCGGCTCGGCGGTGACGTCACCGAGGGGCCGGACGAGTTGATCATCGAGCCGCGCCCGCTGCACGGCGGTGAATGGCGCGCGTACGCCGACCACCGGATGGCGACGGCGGGCGCCGTCCTCGGTCTGGTGGTCGACGGCGTGCGCGTGGACGACATCGCGTGCACCGGCAAGACGCTCCCCGACTTCCCCGGCCTGTGGGCCCGGATGCTCGGCGCCTGAGGTCGATGGCGCGCCGCAACGACGTCCACCGCATGGACGAGGACGACGTCCGCGTCCGGGCCAACCCGCGCGGAACCCGGCCGCGGTCCAAGCAGCGGCCGGCGCACGAGGACGCCGCCGACGGCATGGTGCTGACCGTCGACCGCGGCCGGTACGCGGTGCTGGTCGGCGACACGATCGTGACCGCGATGCGCGCGCGCGAGCTGGGCCGCAAGGGCATCGCGGTCGGCGATCAGGTAAGCGTCGTCGGCGACCTCTCCGGGGGGGCGGACGCGCTGGCCCGCATCGTCCGGCTGGCCGAACGGACCACGGTGCTGCGGCGCACGGCCGACGACGACGATTCGTTCGAGCGGGTGATCGTCGCGAACGCCGATCAGCTGGTGATCGTGGCCGCGCTCGCGGATCCCGAACCGAGCTTCGGGCTGATCGATCGCTGCATCGTCGCCGCGCTCACCGCCGGCATGGAACCGCTGCTGTGCCTGACCAAGTCCGACCTCGCGCCACCGGACGCGACGCTGCAGCGCTACGAGGCGCTGTCCGTCCCCGCGGTGGTCACGCATCGCGGCGGCTCGCTGGACGAGCTGCGCGACCGGCTGCGCGACCAGATGTCCGTGCTGGTCGGGCACTCGGGCGTCGGCAAGTCCACGCTGATCAACGCGCTGGTGCCGGACGCCGCACGCGCGACGGGAGCGGTGAGCGCGATCGGCAAGGGCCGGCACACGTCCTCGTCGGCGATCGCGCTCGCGCTGGCCGAGGGCGGCTGGGTCATCGACACGCCCGGCGTGCGCTCGTTCGGGCTCGCGCACGTCACGGCCGACGACCTGCTCTGGGCCTTCCCCGACCTGGAGGACGGCGCGACGGGTTGCCCGCCCGGGTGTGAGCACCTGTCGGCCGGGGCGGGCTGCACGCTGGACGCCTGGGTCGCGGACGGCCATGCCACGCCCGAGCGATTGGCCGCGTTCCGCCGCCTGCTCGCCAGCCGCACGGGCGACTAGCCTGGCGCGGTGGCGCTCACGCTGACCGGCATCAACCGGCACCCCGTCAAGTCCTGTCGCGGCGAGGCGCTGGCGTCCGCCCTGGTCGAGCCTTGGGGCCTGGCCGGCGACCGGCGCTGGATGATCGTGGACGAGGCCGGCGAGACCATCACCGCGCGCGAGCACCCGCGCATGCTGCTGATCCGTCCCGAACTCGTCGACGGCGGGATGCGGCTAACTGGACCGGACGTCGATGACCTGGTGGTGCCCGTTCCGGACGGCCCGTCCGTCCAGGTGACCGTGTTCGGCGGCACCCCGTTCGCCGCGCGGCTGGCCGACGACGCGGCGCACGCCTGGTTCAGCAAGCTGGTCGGCGAGCCCGCGCGCCTGGTGTACCAGGACGATCCGCGGCGGCGCGCGACGAACCCGGAGCGCACGGCGCCGGGCGACTGCGTGTCGTTCGCGGATGGTTACCCGCTGCTGCTCGCGGCCGAGGAGTCGCTCGCGGCGCTCAACGACCTGATCGCGGCGGGCAAGTACCCCGAGCAGGGCCCGGTGCCGATGCGCCGGTTCCGTCCGAGCGTCGTCGTCGCGGGCGCGCGCGCGTGGGACGAGGACCACTGGCGGCGGCTGCGGATCGGCGCGGCGACGTTCCGCGCGGTCAAGGGCTGCGACCGCTGCGTGATCACCACGACCGACCCCGACACCGCCCAGCTCGGCAAGGAACCCCTTGCCTCGCTGGCGAAACACCGCCGCTGGGACGGCCGCGCGTGGTTCGCTATGAACCTCGTCCCGGACAACCCGGGTGCGACGATCAACGTCGGCGACGAGGTCGAGATCCTGGAGCGCGTGGAGTCCGACGGCCCGCCGCGCTGACCACGGGTTGCCGATCTCGCCGCGCCCAGTAGGTTCGGCTGTCGTGAGCGAACATCGGGTCCACGCCTTCCGTGACGACGCACTCGGCGACCTGGACGCGGTCGCACTGGCCGAGCTGGTCGCGTCCGGCGACCGCAGTCCCGCCGAACTCGCCGAGGCGGCCATCGCCCGCACCGAGGCGGTCGACCCGGTGCTGTTCGCGACGTGCCACCGCAGCTACGACCGGCCACGGTTCTCGGGCCGTCCGGGCAGCGCGCTGTTCGGCGTCCCCACGTTCGTCAAGGACAACACCGACGTGCAGGGGATGCCGACCAATCACGGCACCGATGCATTCCGCGCGCAGCCCGCGAAGAGCGACGGCGCCTACACGCGGCAGTACCTGAGCACCGGGCTGACCGTGCTCGGCAAGACGCGCCTGCCGGAGTTCGGCTTCAGCGCGAGCACCGAGTTCATGACGCAGGAGCCGGTGCACAACCCGTGGCAGCCGGAGTACTCGGTCGGCGCGTCGTCGGGCGGCTCCGCGGCGCTCGTGGCCGCCGGCGCCGTCCCGATCGCGCACGCGAACGACGGCGGCGGCTCGATCCGCATCCCGGCCGCGTGCGCCGGGCTGGTCGGGTTGAAGCCGACGCGCGGGCGGCACGTCGACGGCGAGCAGGCGCGCCACCTGCCGATCAACATGATCTCCGAAGGCGTGCTGACCAGGACCGTCCGGGACACGGCCGCGTTCTTCGCCGCGTGCGAGGACTTCTACCGCAATCCGGCGCTGCCGCCGGTCGGCCTGGTGACCGGGCCGTCGCAACGTCGGCTGCGCGTCGGGCTGGTGCTCGAGTCCGTGATCGACACGCAGGTGGACGAGCAGACGCGCGCGGCCGTGGAGCGCACCGCCGCGCTGCTCGAGGAGGCCGGCCACGTGGTCGAGCCGGTGGCGCTGCCCGTCACGCGCCAGTTCGCCGACGACTTCCTGCAGTACTGGGGGCTACTCGCGACGCTCGCCGCGCGCACCGGCAAGCTCACCTTCGACCGCTCGTTCGACGCGTCCAAGCTGGACGGTCTCACCCAGGGATTGCGCGCGCACCACCGCCGCAACCTGCGGCACACGCCGGCGGCGCTGCACCGGCTGCGCGGCATCAAGCACGCGTACGCCCAGCTGTTCGCGCGGCACGAGCTGGTGCTGTCGCCGGTGCTCGCGCACGTGACGCCGCGGCTCGG
>DASRSS010000161.1:0-16757 GCA_035656335.1 Jatrophihabitantaceae bacterium
GAACATCTACTGCGTGATCCGTTCGCCGCACAAGTACAAGGACAGCCGCGAGCACTTCGAGATGCGGACGCACAAGCGGCTCATCGACATTCTCGACCCGACGCCGAAGACGGTCGACGCGCTCATGCGCATCGATCTTCCGGCCAGCGTCGACGTGAACATCCAGTAAGCGGAGATCTGAACACCAATGGCTAAGAACACCACGGGCATTCTGGGCGAGAAGCTCGGCATGACCCAGGTCTTCGACGAGAACAACCGGATCGTGCCGGTGACCGTCGTCAAGGCCGGGCCGTGCGTCGTGACCCAGATCCGGACGCAGGAGAAGGACGGCTACACCGCCGTCCAGCTCGCCTACGGGCAGATCGACCCGCGCAAGGTCACCAAGCCGGTGGCCGGCCACTTCAAGGCCGCCGAGGTCACGCCGCGCCGGCACCTCGTCGAGCTGCGCACCGACGCGATCGCCGACTACACGCTCGGTCAGGAGCTGACCGCGGACGTGTTCGAGGCCGGCGTGCGCGTCGATGTCACCGGCACCACCAAGGGCAAGGGCACCGCCGGTGTCATGAAGCGCCACGGCTTCGCCGGTGTCTCCGCCTCGCACGGTGCGCACCGCAACCACCGCAAGCCCGGCTCGATCGGCGCCTGCGCCACGCCGGGCCGCGTGTTCAAGGGCCTGCGGATGGCCGGCCGCATGGGCCACGAACGCCAGACGACGCAGAGCCTGGTCGTGCACAAGGTCGACGCCGAGCGCGGCCTGATCCTGATCAAGGGCGCGATCCCCGGCCCCAAGGGCGGCCTCGTCCTCGTCCGCACCGCGGTGAAGGGAGCCTGATCATGACCCGCTCGCTCACCGTGCAGAACCCGGCCTCGGACGCCAAGAGCACCAAGAAGGTCGAGCTGCCCGCGGAGATCTTCGACGTCGACACCAACGTGGCGCTGCTGCACCAGGTCGTCGTGGCCCAGCTGGCCGCGGCCCGCCAGGGCACGCACGCGACCAAGACCCGCGGCGAGGTCCGCGGCGGTGGCGTCAAGCCGTACCGGCAGAAGGGCACCGGCCGCGCCCGCCAGGGCTCGATCCGCGCGCCGCAGTTCACCGGCGGTGGCACCGTCCACGGCCCGCAGCCGCGCAGCTACGAGCAGCGCACGCCCAAGAAGATGAAGGCGGCCGCCCTGCGCGGCGCGCTGTCCGACCGGGCCCGCAACGACCGCGTGTTCGTGGTCTCCGCGCTGGTCGAGGGCGACGTCCCGTCCACCAAGTCCGCGTCCGCGATGCTGGCGAAGATCAGCGGTGCCAAGCACGTGCTGGTCGTGGCCGAGCGCAACGACGAGCTCACCTGGAAGAGCCTGCGCAACGTGCCGTCCGTGCACCTGCTGGAGCCCGGGCAGCTGAACACCTACGACGTGCTCGTCAGCGACGACGTGGTGTTCACGCAGGGCGCGCTCGAGGCGTTCCTGGCCGGCCCGGTCAAGGGCAAGTCGGCCAAGGCCAGCGCCACGAGCACCGAGGCCGCCAGCACCGAAGGCGAGGAGGCCTGATGTTTGACGACCCGCGCGACGTGCTGCTCGCTCCGGTGATCTCGGAGAAGAGCTACGGCCTGCTGGACGAGAACAAGTACACGTTCGACGTCCACCCGCTGGCCAACAAGACCCAGATCAAGATCGCGGTCGAGAAGGTGTTCGACGTCAAGGTCCTCGACGTGAACACGCTCAACCGGCAGGGCAAGCGCAAGCGCACCCGGTTCGGTTACGGCCAGCGCCGCAGCGTCAAGCGCGCCATCGTGACGCTGCGCGACGGCGACCGCATCGATGTGTTCGGACAGATTGGCTGATCGATGGCTATTCGTAAGTACAAGCCGACCACCCCGGGCCGCCGCGGCGCCTCGGTGTCGGACTTCGCCGAGGTCACGCGTGACCACCCGGAGAAGTCGCTGGTCCGTCCGCTGCACAGCAAGGGCGGCCGCAACAACTCCGGCAAGATCACCACGCGGCACCAGGGCGGCGGGCACAAGCGCGCCTACCGCGTGATCGACTTCCGGCGCCACGACAAGGACGGCGTTCCGGCCAAGGTCGCGCACATCGAGTACGACCCGAACCGCACCGCCCGCATCGCGCTGCTGCACTACGCCGACGGCGAGAAGCGCTACATCCTCGCGCCGCGGCTGCTCAAGCAGGGCGACACGGTCGAGAACGGCCCGCGCGCCGACATCAAGCCGGGCAACGCGCTGCCGCTGCGGAACATCCCGGTCGGCACCGTCGTGCACGCCATCGAGCTGCGGCCCGGCGGCGGCGCGAAGATCGCCCGCTCGGCCGGCGCCAGCGTCCAGCTCGTCGCGAAGGACGGCCCGTACGCGCAGCTGCGCATGCCGTCCGGCGAGATCCGCAACGTCGACGTGCGCTGCCGCGCCACCGTCGGCGAGGTCGGCAACGCCGAGCAGTCGAACATCAACTGGGGCAAGGCCGGCCGCATGCGCTGGAAGGGCAAGCGCCCGACCGTCCGCGGTGTCGCGATGAACCCGGTCGACCACCCGCACGGTGGTGGTGAGGGCAAGACGTCCGGTGGTCGCCACCCGGTGAACCCGAACGGCAAGCCCGAGGGCCGCACCCGCCGTCGCAAGGCAAGCGACCAGCTGATCGTCCGCCGTCGTCGTACGAACAAGAAGAGGTAAGCAAGTGCCGCGCAGTTTGAAGAAGGGCCCGTTCGTCGACGACCACCTGCTGAAGAAGGTCGACGCGCAGAACGACAAGGGCAGCAAGAACGTGATCAAGACGTGGTCGCGCCGCTCGACGATCATCCCCGACATGCTCGGGCACACGATCGCCGTGCACGACGGGCGCAAGCACGTCCCGGTGTTCGTCACCGAAGGCATGGTCGGGCACAAGCTCGGCGAGTTCGCCCCGACGCGGACCTTCAAGGGTCACGTCAAGGACGACCGCCGCTCGCGGCGCGGCTGAGTGAGGAAGAGACACGATGACTAACCCGGAGACCGACGAGGTCCGCACCGCGTTCGCGCGGGCGACGCACGTGCGCGTCACGCCGATGAAGGCGCGCCGCGTCGTCGACCTGATCCGCAACAAGCCGGCGCAGCAGGCCCTTGCGGAGCTGAAGTTCTTCCCGCAGGCCGCGGCCGAGCCGGTGGCCAAGGTGCTGGCCAGCGCGATCGCCAACGCCGAGCACAACTTCTCCCTCGACCCGGAGACGCTGGTGATCTCCCGCGCCTACGTCGACGAGGGCGCGACGCTGAAGCGGTTCCGGCCGCGGGCCCAGGGCCGCGCGTACCGCATCCGCAAGCGGACCAGCCACATCACGATCGAGGTCGAGAGCGTCGAGGTTTCGGCCGCGCGCAAGAAGGGACGGACCCGGTAATGGGCCAGAAGGTCAACCCGAACGGGTTCCGCCTCGGCGTCACCACCGACTGGAAGAGTCGCTGGTTCGCCGACAAGCAGTACGCGGAGTACGTCAAGGAGGACGTCGCGATCCGCCGTCTCATGTCCACGGGCATGGAGTGCGCCGGCATCGCGAAGGTCGAGATCGAGCGCACGCGTGACCGCGTCCGCGTCGATATCCACACCGCGCGCCCGGGCATCGTCATCGGCCGCCGCGGCGCCGAGGCCGACCGCATCCGCGGCGAGCTGGAGAAGCTGACCGGCAAGCAGGTGCAGCTGAACATCCTCGAGGTCAAGAACCCCGAGGGTGACGCGCAGCTGGTCGCGCAGGGTGTCGCCGAGCAGCTGTCCAACCGGGTCAGCTTCCGCCGTGCCATGCGCAAGAGCATGCAGTCGACGCTGAAGGCTCCGGGCGTCAAGGGCATCCGGGTGCAGTGCTCCGGTCGCCTGGGTGGCGCCGAGATGAGCCGCTCGGAGTTCTACCGCGAGGGACGCGTCCCGCTGCACACGCTGCGCGCGAACATCGACTACGGCTTCTACGAGGCCCGCACGACGTTCGGCCGCATCGGCGTGAAGGTCTGGATCTACAAGGGCGAGGTGCCGACCGGTTCGCGCGCCGAGCGTGAGGCCGCGGTCGCCGCCGAGGCGATGCGCCAGCGCCGCGAGCGCCCGGCCAGCCGTCCGCGCCGCTCCGGCTCGCAGGGGACCACCGGTGTCAGCACCGACGCCGGCCGCGCCGCGTCCGGTGAGGGCTCGGTGCCGACCGGCAAGGAGCCGGATGTCGCGGCGCCGCACGCCGGCGTCGCCGACGTCGTCGCCCCCGAGACCGCAGCGGTCGAGAACGAGGTGCAGACCGCGCCGGTGACCAGCCAGGCGCAGGCGGACGCGGACATCGCCGCCGAGGCCCCGTCCGCGGTCACCCAGCCCGAGGAGAGCGCCACCACCGAGACAGAGGGCTCGCCCGAGAGCACGCCCGAGAGCACGGAGAGCTGACACATGCTTATCCCCCGCAGGGTCAAGCACCGCAAGCAGCACCACCCCACCCGCCGGGGTGCGGCTTCCGGAGGCACGCGAGTCGCCTTCGGTGAGTACGGCATCCAGGCGCTCGAGCCGGCGTACGTGACGAACCGGCAGATCGAGTCGGCGCGTATCGCGATCAACCGGCACATCCGCCGTGGCGGCAAGGTGTGGATCAACATCTACCCGGACCGTCCGCTCACCAAGAAGCCGGCCGAGACCCGCATGGGTTCCGGTAAGGGCTCGCCGGAGTGGTGGATCGCGAACGTCAAGCCGGGCCGGGTGCTCTTCGAGCTCACCTACCCGAACGAGGCGGTGGCCCGGGCCGCGCTGACCCGCGCGATCCACAAGCTGCCGATGAAGTGCCGCATCGTCAAGCGTGAAGCAGGTGATATCTGATGGCGAACGCGATCAACGCCGAGCTGCGCGAGCTGAACGACGACGAACTCGTGACGCGGCTGCGTGAGGCCAAGGAGGAGCTGTTCAACCTCCGCTTCCAGATGGCCACCGGCCAGCTGGACAACAACCGGCGACTGCGCACCGTGCGCCACGACATCGCGCGGATCTACACGATCCTGCACGAGCGTGAGCTCGGCCTGTCCGTCGCTCCCGAGCACGTCAGTGAAGGTGTCACCGCATGAGCGAGTCAACCGCTACGCCGCGCACGTCGGCGCGCAAGGTCCGTGAGGGCCTGGTGGTCAGCGACAAGATGGACAAGACCGTCGTGGTCGCCGTCGAGGACCGCGTCAAGCACGCCCTCTACGGCAAGGTCATGCGCCGCACCAACAAGCTCAAGGCGCACGACGAGAGCAACCAGGTCGGCGTCGGCGACCGGGTGCTGATCATGGAGACCCGTCCGCTGTCGGCGTCGAAGCGCTGGCGCGTGGTCGAGGTCCTCGAGAAGGCCCGCTGACGGGGCGTCCCAAGCCACGAGTTAGTTCGAAAGATCTGGAGTCGAAGTGATTCAGCAGGAGTCGCGACTGCGCGTCGCCGACAACACCGGTGCCAAGGAGATCCTGTGCATCCGGGTGATGGGCGGCTCGGGTCGGCGCTACGCGGGCATCGGCGATGTCATCGTCGCGACGGTGAAGGACGCGCTGCCGGGCGCCGGTGTGAAGAAGGGTGACGTCGTCAAGGCGGTCATCGTCCGCACCGTCAAGGAGCGCCGTCGGCCGGACGGCAGTTACATCCGGTTCGACGAGAACGCCGCCGTGCTCATCAAGGCCGACGGCGAGCCGCGCGGCACGCGCATCTTCGGCCCGGTCGGCCGCGAGCTGCGTGACAAGAAGTTCATGAAGATCATCTCTCTCGCACCCGAGGTGCTTTAAGTCATGAAGGTTAAGAAGGGCGACGAGGTCCTCGTCATCGCCGGCAAGGACCGCGGTGTCAAGGGCAAGGTCATCTCGGCCGACCCGATCACCAACAAGGTGATCGTCGAGGGCGTGAACCGCGTCAAGAAGCACACCCGGCTGTCGACCACGAACCGTGGCGCGAAGGCCGGCGGCATCGAGACCATCGAGGCGGCCATCAGCGCCAGCAACGTGATGGTGCTCGAGGACGGCAAGCCCACGCGCGTCGGTTACCGGCGGAACGAGGAGAGCGGCAAGAACGTGCGCGTCTCGCGCCGTTCCGGAAAGGAAATCTCATGAGCGCCCCGACCACCGAGTACCCGGTGCCGCGGCTCAAGACCCGCTACCGCGAGGAGATCGCGCCGGCGCTGAAGGAGCAGTTCTCCTACGGCAACCCGATGCAGATCCCCGGTCTGGTCAAGATCGTCGTCAACATGGGTGTCGGCCAGGCGGCCAAGGACAGCAAGCTCATGGACGGCGCCGTCCGCGACCTGACGCTGATCACCGGCCAGAAGCCGCTCGTGCAGAAGGCCCGCAAGTCCATCGCGCAGTTCAAGCTGCGCGAGGGCATGCCGATCGGCGCGAAGGTCACCCTGCGCGGCGACCGGATGTGGGAGTTCCTGGACCGGCTGCTGTCGCTGGCGCTGCCGCGCATCCGTGACTTCCGCGGCCTGTCGGACCAGCAGTTCGACGGCAATGGCAACTACACGTTCGGCCTGACCGAGCAGTCGATGTTCCACGAGATCGACCCCGACTCGATCGACCGCCCTCGCGGCATGGACATCACCGTGGTCACCACCGCGACGAACGACGACGAGGGACGCGCCCTGCTGCGGGCGCTCGGCTTCCCGTTCAAGGAGAACAGCTGATATGGCCAAGACCGCGCTGAAGAACAAGGCGGCCAAGAAGCCGAAGTTCGCCGTCCGCGGCTACACCCGCTGCCAGCGCTGCGGGCGCCCGCACTCGGTGTACCGCAAGTTCGGTCTGTGCCGCGTCTGCCTGCGCGAGATGGCGCACGCGGGCGAACTCCCCGGCGTCACCAAGTCTTCCTGGTAGAACCCACTTCGCCGTAGGCCCCTCGGGGAACCGCGGTGAGAAAGAAGCACAACTATGACAAAGCACCCCGCAGACCTCCTCCGGTCCGCTCCTCGGGCCGCGGGCGGCCCTACGATGCTCCCTTCGGAGGTCCGCTCATGACGATGACCGATCCCATCGCAGACATGCTGACGCGTCTGCGCAACGCGAACTCGGCGTTCCACGACGAGGTCTCGATGCCCCACTCCAAGCTGAAGGGGCACATCGCGGCCATCCTCAAGGAGCAGGGATACATCGCGGACTACCACGTGGCCGACGCCCCCGACGGCAAGCCGGGCCGCGTGCTCACGATGAACCTGAAGTACGGGCCGAACCGTGAGCGCAGCATCGCCGGCGTGCGCCGGGTGTCCAAGCCGGGCCTGCGGGTGTACGCCAAGTCGACCGGCATGCCGCGCGTGCTCGGCGGCCTGGGCACCGCAATCATCTCGACGTCGTCCGGCCTGCTGACCGACAAGCAGGCCGCCAAGCGGGGCGTGGGCGGCGAAGTCCTCGCTTACGTCTGGTAAGGGGTCGAACATGTCTCGAATCGGAAAGCTCCCCGTCCCGGTCCCGTCCGGCGTGGACGTGACGATCGACGGCCAGAGCGTCGTGGTGAAGGGCCCGAAGGGCACCCTGTCCCACACGGTCGCCGAGCCGATCACCGTCTCCCGGCAGGACGACGGCACGATCGCCGTCGTGCGCCCGGACGACGAGCGCGTGTCCAAGTCGCTGCACGGCCTGTCGCGCACGCTGATCGCCAACATGGTGACCGGCGTGACCGAGGGCTACGCCAAGACGCTGGAGATCGTCGGCACCGGTTACCGCGTGACCGCCAAGGGCAGCGACCTGGAGTTCGCTCTGGGCTTCTCGCACCCCGTCCCGGTCGCCGCGCCGGACGGCATCTCGTTCCGTGTCGAGTCCCCGACCCGCTTCGTGGTCGAGGGCATCGACAAGCAGAAGGTCGGCGAGGTGGCCGCCAACATCCGCAAGCTGCGCAAGCCCGACCCGTACAAGGGCAAGGGCGTGCGCTACCAGGGTGAGGTCATCCGTCGTAAGGCCGGTAAGGCAGGTAAGAAGTAATGGGCGCATCCACGATCGCCAAGAAGGCCCGCCGGTCGGCCGGCATCTCGGCCACCCGCCGGGTCGCCAAGTCGCGCCGCCACTTCCGGCTGCGCAAGAAGGTCGCCGGCACCGCCGAGCGGCCGCGCCTGGTCGTCACCCGTTCGTCGCGGCACCTGTTCGCGCAGATCGTCGACGACAGCAAGGGCATCACGCTCGCCTCGGTGTCGACGTTCAAGTTGACGGACGGCGACAAGACCGCGCAGGCCAAGCAGGCCGGTGCCCAGCTGGCGGACGCGGCCAAGGCCGCCGGCGTCAGCAAGGTCGTCTTCGACCGGGGCGGCAACACGTACACGGGACGGCTCGCGGCGTTCGCCGACGCGGCCCGCGAAGCCGGATTGGAGTTCTGACATGCCAGGACCGCAGCGCGGACCCCGTACCGGGGGCAACGAGCGCGAGGGCCAGCGCCGGGACCGGCGCGACGGCGGTCGCGGCTCCGGCGCCGGTGCCGAGAAGAGCACGTACCTCGAGCGCGTGGTGAAGATCAACCGCGTCGCTAAGGTGGTCAAGGGTGGCCGCCGGTTCAGCTTCACCGCGCTCGTCGTGGTCGGTGACGGCGACGGCATGGTCGGCGTCGGCTACGGCAAGGCGAAGGAAGTTCCCGCCGCCATCGCCAAGGGTGTCGAGGAGGCCAAGAAGAACTTCTTCAAGGTGCCGCGCATCCAGCAGACGATCCCGCACCCGGTGCAGGGCGAGAAGGCGGCCGGTGTCGTGCTGCTCAAGCCGGCCAGCCCCGGTACCGGTGTCATCGCCGGTGGTCCGGTGCGCGCCGTCCTCGAGTGCGCCGGCATCCACGACGTGCTGTCCAAGTCGCTCGGCTCGGACAACCCGATCAACATCGTGCACGCCACCGTGGCTGCCCTGAAGGAGCTCGTCCGCCCGGAGGAGGTCGCGTCGCGTCGTGGCCTGCCGCTGGAGGACATCGCGCCCGCGGGCATGCTCCGTGCGCGTGCTGGGCAGGGGGTCTGACCGCCATGACCAGACTGAAAATCACGCAGACCAAGTCGGGCATCGGCTACCAGCGCAACCAGCGTGAGACGCTGCGCTCGCTGGGCCTCAAGCGGATGCACGACGTGGTCGTCAAGGAAGACCGCCCGGAGTTCCGGGGCATGATCGCGACCGTCACGCACCTCGTGTCGGTCGAGGAGGTCGAGTAAGGCATGACTCTCAAGGTCCACCACCTGCGCCCCGCTGCCGGATCCCACACCAAGAAGACCCGTGTCGGTCGTGGTGAGGGCTCCAAGGGCAAGACCGCCGGCCGCGGCACCAAGGGCACCAAGGCCCGGTACCAGGTTCCGGCCGGCTTCGAGGGCGGCCAGATGCCGATCCACATGCGGCTGCCGAAGCTCAAGGGCTTCACGAACCACTTCCGGGTCGAGTACCAGGTCGTCAACGTGGCCAAGCTGGCCGAGCTGTTCCCCAACGGCGGGACGGTCGGCATCGACGAGCTGGTCGCCGCCGGCGCCGTCCGCAAGGGCGAGCCGGTGAAGGTCCTCGGCAACGGGGACCTCGGCGGCGTGAAGCTGGACATCACCGCCGACAAGTTCTCGGACACCGCGCGCGAGAAGATCGTCGCCGCCGGTGGTTCGGCGAACCAGCGGTAAAAACCAGGACGTAGCGGCGGGATCGGACGCTGTGTCGCCCCGATAACGGGAGCGAGCGGCGCCCGGTCCCGCCGACGCGTACGGCGGGGCTCAGCACCGGGCTGTTAGCCTGATCGAGCCCGGTCGGAGCACCACCACCGGCGGCCGCGCGCGGCCGGACGAACGACAAGATCGACCCGGACAAGTTCCGCAGTTGGAGGACCCGTGTTCAGCGCATTCGCATCGGCGTTCAAGACGCCGGATCTGCGCAAGAAGCTGCTGTTCACGCTGGCCATGCTGGTGCTGTACCGGCTCGGCGCGTCCATCCCGACCCCGAACACGAACACCTCGGCGATCAACGGCTGCATCAAGCAGGCCAGCCAGGGATCGAACGCGAACATCTACTCGCTGATCAACCTGTTCTCCGGCGGGGCGCTGCTGCGGCTGTCGGCGTTCGCGCTCGGCATCATGCCCTACATCACCGCGAGCATCATCATTCAGTTGCTCGTCGTCGTGATCCCCCGCTTCGAGCAGTTGAAGCAGGAGGGCCAGTCCGGGCAGAACAAGCTGACCCAGTACAGCCGGTACCTGACCATCGGCCTGGGCATCCTGCAGTCGACCGGCTTCATCGCGCTGGCGCGCTCCGGCCAGCTGTTCCCCAGCTGCCAGGGCTCGATCCTCTACAAGGAGGACATGTGGACGCTGTCCACGATGGTCCTCTGCATGACGGCCGGCACCGGCGTCATCATGTGGCTGGGCGAGCTGATCACGGACCGCGGCGTCGGCAACGGCATGAGCATCCTGATGTTCACCTCGATCGCGGCGCGCATCCCGAACGAGGGCCAGACGATCCTGCAGAACGCGGGCGGCTTCGTCTTCACCCTGATCTGCGCGCTCGGCCTGGCGATCATCATCGCGGTGGTGTTCGTCGAGCAGGCGCAGCGGCGCATCCCCGTCCAGTACGCCAAGCGAATGGTCGGACGGCGGCAGTACGGCGGCACGTCCACCTATCTGCCGCTGAAGGTGAACCAGGCCGGTGTCATCCCGGTCATCTTCGCGTCCTCGCTGCTGTACATCCCGCAGCTGATCAGTCAGCTCACCAGTAACGGCACGAGCACGTCCTCGTTCGAGCGCTGGGTGAACAACAACCTGATCAACCAGTCGTCGTGGGTGTACATCGTCATCTACTTCGCATTGATCATCTTCTTCACGTACTTCTACGTCGGCATCACGTTCGACCCGGTCGAGCGCGCCGACGACATGAAGAAGTACGGCGGGTTCATCCCGGGCATCCGCCCTGGGCGTCCGACCGCCGAGTACCTGCAGTTCGTCCTGTCCCGCATCACCCTGCCGGGCTCGCTGTACCTCGGCATCATCGCCGTCCTGCCGAACTTCTTCTTCTCGATCACCAGCAGCAACGCGCAGAACTTCCCGTTCGGCGGTACCGCTGTGCTGATCATGGTCGGCGTGGGCCTCGATACGGTGAAGCAGATCGAAAGCCAGCTCATGCAGCGCAACTACGAAGGCTTCCTGCGCTAGATCGGGACGGAGGGCTCATGAGGTTGGTTCTCGTCGGGCCGCCGGGTGCCGGTAAGGGCACCCAGGCGGAGTTCATCGCCGAGCACTTCGCGATTCCCAAGATCTCCACGGGCGACATCTTCCGCGCCAACGTCTCCGGCGGCACCGAGCTGGGGCAGCTGGCCAAGAAGTACATGGACGCCGGGGACCTGGTGCCGGACGAGGTCACCAACGCCATGGTCCGCGACCGGCTCGGGCAGGACGACGCCCGGGACGGCTTCCTGCTGGACGGCTTCCCGCGCAACGTGGCACAGGCGGGGGAGCTGGACGGCATCCTGGCCGCGCTCGACTCCAAGCTCACCGTCGTCCTCGACCTGGAGGTCGAGCCCGACGAGGTGGTGCGCCGCCTCTCCGGCCGGCGCACCTGCAAGAAGTGCGGGCACGTCTGGCACATCGAGTTCGACCCGCCGTCGCGTCCGGACGTCTGCGACAAGTGTGGCGGCGAGCTGTACCACCGCGACGACGACTACCCGGAGACCGTGCGGCACCGGCTCGAGGTGTACGCCGCGCAAACCGCGCCGCTGATCGAGTTCTACGGCGCGCGCGGCCAGGTCGTCTCGATCGACGCGCTCGGCACCGTCGAGGACGTCACCGAGCGGGCGATCGGCGCGCTGACCCCGTTCGCGGGCTGACAGGCGGTCCCGTCCGACGATGCGCCGACGTCCCGAGCGGATCGAGCTGAAGTCCGCCGAGCAGATCCAGGCGATGCGCCGGGCCGGCCTGGTCGTGGCCGAGGCACTGCAGGCGATGGCCGCGGCCGCGGCTCCGGGCGTTTCGACCTCCGACCTGGACCAGGTGGCGCGCGACGTGCTGCGCCGCGCCGGGGCCACGTCCTCGTTCCTGAACTACGACATCGGCTCGGGGCCGTACCCGGCGGTGATCTGCGCGTCCGTCAACGACCGCGTCGTGCACGGCATCCCGTCGCGCCGCGAGAAGCTGGCCGACGGCGACATCATCTCGCTGGACTTCGGCGCGATCGTGGACGGCTGGCACGGCGACGCGGCGGTGACCGTGCTCGTCGGCGCGGTGTCGGACGAGGCGCGCGCGCTGTCCGAGGCGTGCGAGCGGGCGCTGTGGGCGGGGTTGGCGCAGGCGCGCGCCGGCGCCCGGATCGGTGACATCTCGCACGCGGTCGAGAGCTCGGTGCGCGCGGCCGGCAGCTACGGCATCGTGGCCGGGTACGGCGGGCACGGCATCGGGTCGGCCATGCACATGGACCCGCACATCCTCAACTACGGCCGCCCGGGCAAGGGCAGCCGGTTGGTCCCGGGCATGGCCGTCGCGATCGAGCCGATGATCACGCTCGGTTCGCGCGCCACCCGCGAGCACGACGACGGCTGGACGGTCAGCACGGTCGACGGGTCCTGGTCGGCGCACTGGGAGCACACGGTCGCGATCCTGGACGACGGTCCCTGGGTGCTGACGGCACCCGACGGGGGGCGGGCCCGGCTGGCCGAGCTGGGCGTGCAGGTCTCCGCACTCGCCGGCTGACTGCCCACGCGAGTGGCGCGATGTACCCGCGAGTGGCGCGATATAGCGCGCCACTCGGTGGGCTAGCGCGCCACTCGGGTGGGCATTACCGGCAGTATCTCGGCGCGGATCAGGTCGGTGGCCGCGGCCGCCGGAACCGGTCGCGAGTAGAAGTAGCCCTGGGCACCGATCACGTGGCATGCGAGCGGGGTGGCCAGGTGCTCGACGCACTCGACGCCTTCGACCACCACCACCAGCCCGAACGCGATCGCCGCGCTGGACATCAGCTCCACCAGCTTGCGCTCGCCCGGGTCGGTAGAGATCACGAAGCTGCGGTCGATCTTGATGCAGTCGACCGGCAGGTAGCGCAGCTGGCGGATGGACGTGAAGCCGGTGCCGAAGTCGTCCAGCGCGACGCACACGCCCATGTCGCGCAGCCCGTTCAGGTTCATCATCGCGACGGGGTCGCTGACCAGCACCGTCTCGGTGATCTCGACGACCAGGAGCTTCGCCGGCACGCCCGCGGCGGCGAGCGCGGAGCGGACGTCGGGCAGGAACTCGGGGCTGGCCAGGTGCCGGCCGGAGATGTTCACGCCGACGGTCAGCTCGGTGTTCCCGGTCTCGACGTGCCAGCGCGCCAGCTGCGCGAGCGCCTCGTGCAGCGTCCACCGGCCGATGTCGTTGATGCGCCGGGACTGCTCGGCGGACGGGATGAACGCGTCCGGCATGACCAGTCCCTGACCGGGACGGTGCCAGCGGATCAGCGCCTCGAAGCCGTAGATCCGCCCGGCCGGCAGGCGCACGATCGGCTGGTAGTACAGCTCGAATTCGTCGTTCCGCAGGCCCTGCCAGATCGCCTCGTCCAGTGCCGCTTGCTCGGCCAGTTCGGTGCGCAGCGTGTCGTCGAAGATGCCGACGCGGCCGCGTCCGGCCTGCTTCGCGCGAGCCGCGGCAGCCTCCGCCTCGCCCAGCAGCCGCTCGGCGTCGATGCAGCCGTCCGCGCAGACGGCCAGGCCGACGCTCGCGCCGACGTGCACCTCGCGGTCGGGCGTGGGGATCGACTCGGCGAGGACGGCGACCACGCGCTCGGCCAGCGTGACCGCGTCCGCGCTGCCGGCGACGTCCTCGAGCAGGATCAGGAACTCGTCGCCGCCGATACGCGCGACCATGTCGCCGCCGCGGACGACCGCCTGCATCCGGCGGGCGCACGCGAGCAGGACGGAGTCGCCGACCTCGTGCCCGAACGCGTCGTTGACCGCCTTGAAGTGGTCCAGGTCGACGAACATGATCGCGGTCATCGCGCCGGCCCGCTGCGCCCGGTGCAGTGATCGTTCCGCGGTGATCATCGCCTGCCCGCGGTTGATCAGTCCGGTGAGCGGGTCGTGGGCCGTCCGGTAGTCCAGGTCGGTCCGGGCGGCGTCGCGGTCGTGGATCGCCGCGATGATCGTCTCGACCGAGCCGTGCACGACCTGGCCGAGCGGGCCGGGCAGCGGGCTGCGCAGCACCTCGTTGTCCAGGTCGCCGGCCGAGATCGCGCTCGCCTGCGCCTCGATGTTGCGCAGGTTGGCCACCGCGGAGGCGAGGCCGTCGGCGGCGGTGCGAACCTCCTCCGGGCCGTGCACCGGGACGTCGTCGAGCACGCCCTGGCTGACCCGGCGCGCGCTCTCGGCGAGGTCGCGCAGCGGGGCGGTGACCGAGCGCAGCACGCGCCAGCCGATGAGGACCGAGCCGGCGAGCAGGACGAGCACCATGCCCACGATCGCCCACAGAGCGAGCTGCGCGGACCGCCGCTGCGCCGACGCCGCCGACACCGCGCGGTCGGCGGCGAGGTCGAGCACCTTGCCGAGCCGCTCGCTGCGGATCTCGCTGAGCCGGAACATCTGCACCAGCTCGGTGGTGGTGACGCTGTCCGGGTCGGTGGCCGCGGCGGCCGCGGCGATGTCGAACCCGCGCGCCGCGGGCGTGCGGACGGCTGCCGTCAGCGCGTGCACGATCTGCGGCGATGCCTCGTCGAGCACGTCGCGGTACGCGGACAGGTAACCGCCCCACACGCGCAGCCACGACTGCCGCGGCGTGAGCGCACCGGCCGCGCCGGTCGGTGGACGGAAGATGTACCCGGCCAGCCGGGCGAGCTCGAGGTCCGCGTACTGGACCAGCTGCGACACCCGCTGCAGGTCCTGCGCCGAACGGGTCGTGGCTCCGGCGACTCCCGCCCCGACCGCACCGGCCATGACGGCGTCCTGCTTCTTGGTGAGCAGGTCGATGGCGTGCAGGCCCAGGTCGAAGCCGGCCGTCGGCGACGCCCCGGAGTCGATGTCGCGCCGCAGCTTGCGCAACTCGGTCCGCACCGCCGGCGCGACCGGGTGCGCGAGCACGGACGCGTCGAGGGCATCGATGCTGGCGTCGGTCGCGTTGCGCAGCGCGGTGATCTGCGCGTCCGTCAGGCCGAGGTCGTGCAGCGACACCGGCGTGCCGGCGGCGGCGGACACGCGCACCATCCCGCGGGCAAGTGCGGGAACGAGTTCCTGCGCAATGGCGCGCCGCGCGGCTGACAGCTCGGCCGCGCGGGTGATCGACCGCTCCACGCGCAGCGCGGTCGCGGCGTTCTCCGCGCGCCAGTGGATCTCCCAGCCCGCGAACGCCCCGACACCGAGCGCGGGTGCGACGACAAGCACCAGCAAGCGGTTGCGCAACCGCCCGGGTCGACGCAGGCGCACAGACCTGGACATGGACATGGTCGCCATCGCGTCAGCCGGCCAGCCGGACGGGAAGAACGGGCATGCGGATCAGGGCCAGCGCCTCGTCGGCGCTCTGCGGCCGGGCGAAGTGGTAGCCCTGGGCCGCCTCGACCGCGCACTCGGCGAGGTTTGCGATCTGGCCGGCCTCCTCGACACCCTCGGCGACGACCCGCAGGCCGAACGCGTGCGCGGCTCGCGTCATCAGGTGCACGAGCTCGCGGCTGGTGGGGTGCGAGGACGCCACGAAGCTGCGGTCGATCTTGAGCGTGTCGATCGGCATGCCGAGCAGCTGGCTGACCGAGGTGAAGCCGGTGCCGAAGTCGTCGATCGCGACCTGCACGCCGAGATCGCGCAGCTTGCCCATCGTGGTGGCGGCGGTCAGGTTCTCGACGAGGACGGTCTCGGTGAGCTCGACGGTAAGCCGGCTCGGCTCGATGCCGGAGGTCTCGACGGCGTGGCGGACGTCGTCGACGAAGTCGTCGCTGCACAGATAGCGTCCGGAGATGTTGACGCCGACGGTGAGGTCCTTGGGGCCGAGCTGGGCGTCCCACCGCGCGAGCTGCGCGGCGGCCTCGTGCAGCGTCCAGCGGCCGATGTCGTTGATCAGCGTGGACAGCTCGGCGGCCGGGATGAACTCGTCGGGCGAGACCAGTCCGCAGCCGGGCCGGTTCCAGCGGATCAGTGCCTCGACGCCGCGTGGACGGCCGGTGCTCAGGTCGACGACCGGCTGGTAGTACAGGACGAACTCGCCGCGCCGCAGCCCGTCGGCGATCGCGACGTCCAGCTCGGCACGCCGCGCCAGCTCCTCGCGCAAGGCGTCGTCGAACACGTCGTACCGGCCACGGCCGGCGTTCTTCGCGCGGTAGGCGGCGGCATCCGCCTCGCGGAGCAGCCGGCCGGCGTCGACGTACCCGTCGTTGCAGATGGTGACGCCGATGCTCGCGCCGATGCGCACCTGCCGGTGGAAGACCTGCACCGGTTCGGCGAGCGCGGCCACCACGCGCTCGGCGAGGCGGACGACATCGGTCTCGTCGGTGATGTCCTCCAGCAGGATGACGAACTCGTCGCCACCGAGCCGGGCCACGGTGTCGCCGCCGCGGACGATCGACGTCATCCGCTCGGCGCACGCCACGAGGACACCGTCGCCGGCCTCGTGGCCCAGGGTGTCGTTGACGCTCTTGAAGTGGTCCAGGTCCACGAACATGAGGCCGGTCATCACGCCGCTGCGGCGGGCGCGGTGCAGCGACTGCTCGATCAGCGCCATCGCCTGCGCGCGGTTGGGCAGTTCGGTGAGCGGGTCGTGGGCCGCGCGGTAGGCGAGGTCGGACTGTGCCTCGTCGCGCTCGTGGATGGCGCCGACGATCGTCTCGACGGAGGCGTGCACGATCTCGCCCAGCGGGCCGGGCAGCGGCCGTCGCACGACGTCGCTGTCCAGTTCACCGGCC
>DASRSS010000162.1:0-12480 GCA_035656335.1 Jatrophihabitantaceae bacterium
CCACGCGCGGGCACCACGTCGGAAATGGCGGTAGCCGGTACGGAAGAATGGCGGGCGTGACCGCCGCGCAGCACCGTGAGCTGGCCGCGGCGTTGCGGCAGGCCGGGCTGACCGACGTCGACGACTCCGACCGGCGCCGCGCCGAGTACGCCACCGACGCGTCCAACTACCGCGTCGTGCCGCAGGTCGTCGCCTTCCCGCGGCATACCGACGAGGCGATCGCGGCGGTCAGCACCGCGCGCGCGTTGGGAGTGCCGGTCACCAGCCGCGGCGGCGGGACGTCCACCGCGGGCAACTCGGTCGGCACCGGACTCGTGCTCGACTTCTCGCGGCACCTCAACCGGGTGCTGTCCGTCGACGTCGAGGCGCGCACCGCGACGGTGCAGCCCGGCGCGATCCTGGACCACATCACCGCGGCCGCGGCTGCGCACGGGCTGCGGTTCGGCCCCGACCCGTCCACGCACGCGCGCGCCAGCATCGGTGGCTCGATCGGCAACAACGCGTGCGGTTCACGCGCGCTGCGGTACGGGCGCACGTCCGACAACGTCGTCGCGCTCGACGTGCTGACGGCCGCCGGCGAGCGGCTGGACGCACGCCGGTTCGGACGCGACGGGCTGGCGGCAGCGGGCGCGATCGGGTCCGCGCTGCAGCAGCTGATCGACCCGCGGCTGTCCATGATCCGCACCGAGTTCGGCCGGTTCGTCCGGCAGGTGTCCGGCTACTCGCTCGAGCACCTGCTGCCGGAGAACGGAGCTGATCTCGCGCGCTTCCTGGTCGGCACCGAAGGCACGCTGGGCCTGCTGCTCGGCGCGACCGTGCGCCTGGTCGAGTCGCCGAAGGCCGTCGCCCTGGCCGTTCTCGGCTACCCGGACATGCCCAGCGCGGCGGACGCGGTGCTCGGCCTGCTGCCGCACCAGCCGGTCGCGGTCGAGGGCATGGACGCGCAGCTCGTGCAGGTGTTCCGCGACCGCCGCGGCGCCGCCGCCGTCCCGGACCTGCCCCGCGGCGAGGGCTGGCTGTTCGTCGAGACGTCCGGGGAGACCGAGGCCGAAGCGCGCGCCGCGGCCGACAAGCTGATCGCCGACGCCGGCTGCCTGGACTCGCTCGTCGTCACCGGCGCGGACGCCCGCGCGCTGTGGCGGATCCGCGAGGACGGCGCGGGCCTCGGCGGCCGCACCCCTGCCGGCGCGCCCGCGTGGCCGGGCTGGGAGGACGCCGCGGTGCCGCCGGCGCAGCTCGGCGCGTACCTGCGCGAGTTTCGCGCGCTCATGGACGAGCACCGCGTCGACGGGCTGACCTACGGGCACTTCGGCGACGGCTGCGTGCACGTGCGCATCGACTTCCCGTTCAGCACCGAACCGGGGCGCTATCGCGAGTTCGTCCTCGCGGCCGCACAGCTCGTCGGCCGGCACGGCGGCTCGATGTCCGGCGAGCACGGCGACGGGCGCGCGCGCGGCGAGCTGCTGCCGTACATGTACTCGGCCGAGGCGATCGAGACGTTTGCCGCGGTGAAGTCGATCTTCGACCCCGGCAACCTGTTCAATCCCGGCGTGCTGGTCGACCCGCTGCCGGTGGACGCCGACCTGCGCGTCCCCGCCGCGCGACCGCTGCGCAAGCACCTCGGCTTCGCCTACCCGCACGACGGCGGCGACCTGTCCACTGCGGTGCACCGCTGCGTGGGCGTGGGCAAGTGCCGCGCCGACAACACCGCGGCCGGCGGCGTGATGTGCCCGTCCTACCTCGCGACGCGCGACGAGAAGGACTCGACCCGCGGCCGCTCTCGCGTGCTGCAGGAGCTGGCCAACGGAGCGCTCGTCAAGGGGTTCCGCGACGACGCGGTGCAGGAGTCGCTGGACCTTTGCCTGTCGTGCAAGGGCTGCCGGTCGGACTGCCCCGCGGGTGTCGACATGGCCACCTACAGGGCCGAGGCGCTGTACCAGCGGTACCGGCGCCGGCTGCGTCCGCCGTCGCACTACGCGCTCGGCTGGCTGCCGCGCTGGGCCAAGCTCGCCGCACGTACGCCGCGGCTCGCGAACGCCACGCTGCGCAGTGAATCCCTTACCGCCGCGGCGAAACGGCTCGGCGGCATCGACCGGCGGCGGCCGCTTCCGCAGTTCGCGGCGCGCACGTTCCGCGGCTGGTTCGCGACGCACGCGACGTCGACCGGCAAGCCGGTGCAGCTCTGGGTGGACACGTTCACCGACCACTTCAGTCCCGAGGTCGGCATCGCCGCGGTGCGCGTGCTCGAGGACGCCGGCTACTGCGTCCAGATCGTCGACAAGCCGGTGTGCTGCGGCCTGACCTGGATCAGCACCGGCCAGCTGGACGGCGCCCGCAAGCAGCTGCGCCGCAGCCTGTCCGCGCTCGAACCCGCGCTCGCCGCGGGCACGCCGATCGTCGGCCTCGAACCGTCGTGCACCGCGGTGCTGCGTGCGGACGCCGCCGAGCTGTTGCCGGACGATCCGCGCGCGCGGCAGGTCGCCGCGGCCACCCACACGCTGGCCGAGTTGCTGGCCAAGACCGAGGGCTGGACGGCGCCGGATCTGTCCGACGTGCAAGCCGTCGCGCAGCCGCACTGCCACCAGCACGCGGTCATGGGCTGGACGGCCGACGCCGCGCTGCTCGCGGGCGCCGGCGCGGACGTGAACGCTGTCGGCGGCTGCTGCGGACTCGCCGGCAACTTCGGCGTCGAGCGCGGCCACTACGAGGTGTCCGTCGCGGTCGCCGAAACCGCACTGCTGCCCGCCGTCCGCGACGCGTCCCACGACGCCATCGTGCTGGCGGACGGGTTCTCCTGCCGCACGCAGCTCGAGCAGCTCGGCCAGGTGCACAGCCAGCACCTGGCCCAACTGCTCGCCGAGCACTTGGCCTCCCAGCAGGGAGACACGCCGCCCGAGACCCTGCTACAGGGCCAAGACCAGGAGCGCCGATGACCGGCTTCACGCCGCCGCCCTACCCGTACGAGCGACTGGACGAGATCATCAAGATCGCGTCCGAGCAGGACGGGGGCGCGGTCGACCTCTCGATCGGCACGCCGTGCGACTCCGCCCCTTCGACGGTGATCGAGGCGCTCGCCTCCGACGACGCCGCCCGCGGCTACCCGCCGTCGATCGGCACGCTGGCGCTGCGCACCGCCGCCGCCGACTGGATCGAGCGCCGGCTCGGCGCGCGCGTCGACCCGGTCAGCGAGGTCGCGGCAGTCGTCGGCAGCAAGGAGTTCGTCGCGTCCACGCCGCAGTACCTCAAGCTGCGCGACCCGTCCCGCGACACCGTCCTCTACCCGGCGATCAGCTACCCGACCTACGCGATGGGCGCGACGCTGGCCGGGTGCCGCGCGGTGCCGTACCGCACGCTGGACGAGATCGACCCGGCGGACGCGGCCCGCGCGCTGTGCGTATGGGTGAACTCGCCGGGCAACCCGACCGGTGAGCTGCTCGACCTGGCCGCGGCGGCGGAGTGGGGCCGCGAGCGGGACGTGCCGGTGCTGTCGGACGAGTGCTACGCCGAGTTCACCTGGACGGGCGAGCCGACGACGATCCTGCGCGGCGGCACGCGCGGGGTGATCGCGGTGCACTCGCTGTCCAAGCGCGACAACTTCGCCGGTGCGCGCATCGGCTTCTTCGCCGGCGACCCCGACCTCGTCCACTACCTGCGCGAGGTGCGCAAGCACGCCGGGCTCATGCCGCCCGGACCGGTGCAGGCGGCAGCGACGATCGCGCTCGGTGCCGACGAGCACGTCGAGGCGCAGCGCACCCGCTACCTGCGCCGGATGAAGCGGCTGCAGCACGTGCTGGCTGCGTGCGGTTACGACGTGGAGCTGCCCGCCGGCGCGTTCTACCTGTGGGCGCAGGCACCCGACGGTGACGCCTGGGCGGCCGCGCGCGACCTGGCCCGCCGCGCGGGCATCGTGGTCTCGCCCGGCGAGTTCTACGGACCCGACTCCTCCGGCTGGTTCCGGGTCGCCGCCGTCCAGCCGGACGACCGCATCGAGCTGGCCGCTTCCCGCGTAGGTGCGTGACCGCGCCGAAGCGCGCATGATTCGCTCCAGGTCACCGAGTGCGAAGGAGCCACGAATGGACGCCCGCAACGTGCCGGTGCTACGCGCCGCTGTCCGCCGCGCCAACCGGATGCTGGCCACCCCGGTTTCCCGTGGCCGCGTCACCGCTGTCGGCAGCCGGCTGCGCGATCCCGACGGGCGGGCCGCGTTGTGCCGCGCGGTCGGCGGCAAGGTCGTGCTCGTCACCGGGGCGTCCTCGGGCATCGGCCGGGCGAGCGCGGTGCGGCTCGCGGACGCCGGCGCGACCGTCCTCGCCGTCGCCCGCAGTGCCGACCTGCTGGACGCTCTCGTCGCCGAGACCGGGCCCAACGTCGAGCCCTACCCGTGCGACCTGACCGACTTCGACGACCTGGACGCGCTCGTCGGCAAGGTGCTCGAGCGGCACGGCGCGGTCGACGTCCTGGTGAACTGCGCGGGCATGTCCATCCGGCGGCGGGTGCGGTACTCGCGCGACCGGTTCCACGACTTCGAGCGGCCGATGCGGCTGAACTACTTCGCCGCCATCCGATTGACCACCGGGCTGTTGCCGGCGATGTGTGAGCGCGAGGCCGGCCAGATCGTCAACATCTCCAGCTGGGCCGCGCAGGTGCACCCGGCGCGATTCTCCGGCTACACCGCGTCCAAGGCCGCGCTCGAGGCGTGGTCGGACTGCGTGCAGGGCGAGGTGCTCGACGACGGCGTCGTGTTCACCACGATCCGCATGCCGCTGGTGCGCACCCCGATGATCGAACCGACACGGCTGTACCGCAGCCTCCCCGCGCTGTCGGCGGACCAGGCCGCCGCCGTGGTGTGCGACGCGATCGTGCGGCGTCCCCGTCGGCTCAGCCCGGTCGCGTCCGGCGTCGTCACGATGGCCGAGCTGCTCAGCCCGCGCGCCGGGGACCTGATCCGCAAGAACGCGATCTGAGCTCGTTTACCTTTCCGCGCGCGGCGGGTAACCCATGCCCAACCAGCCGTACCAGGAAGGGACTTCGATCATGGGCGCAGTCGACAAGGCCAAGAACGCGATGGACGACGCGGAGGGCAAGGCGAAGGAAGCACTCGGCCGCGCTGCGGGCGACAAGAGCACCGAGAACGAGGGCAAGGCCGACCAGTCGATCGCCGACCTGAAGCAGGCAGGCGAGAAGGCCAAGGACGCCTTCAAGCACTGACTCGCAAGTCCGCACGGCGCCCCGGAGGCTTTCCCGGGGCGCCGTCGCTATGGTGAGCCGATGGACACCCAGCTGCGTCCGCAGAAGCGCGGCCGCAAGATCGCCATGACGGCCGAGGAGATCGACGCGTTCCTCGCCGAGCAGCGCACCTGCCGCGTCGCGACGATCGGACCGGACGGCCCGCACGCGACGCCACTGTGGTTCTACTGGGACGGCACCTACTTCTGGCTGTACTCGATCACTCGGGCGCAGCGCTGGGCCGACCTCATGCGCGATCCGCGCATCGGCATCACGGTCGACGCCGGCGAGGACTACTTCGGCCTGCACGGCGTGGAGATCACCGGCACGGTCGAGGTGATCGGCGAGGTGCCGCGCACCGGCGAGCCGAACGACGTGCTCGCCCCGATCGAGGCCGCGTTCGTCAAGAAGAACTTCGGCCTGGACGAAATGTTCCACGACCAGAGGCACGCCTGGTTGCGGGTCACCCCGTCCAAGATCGCCAGCTGGGACTTCCGCAAGCTCTAACCGCGCGAGCGGCGTTTTCGGCCGCCTTTTCCGTCACCGTGCCCGCTTTCGCCCGCTGAAACCGGGCATCCTGTCGGAAATGGCGGTATAACCCCGGGATGGCGTTCGTGATCGTGGTCGCGGTCGTGCTGGCGCTTGCCTGTGCCGCCTGGGTCGATCACCGCGACCGCAAGCACCACCGCAAGCAGCGCAGCTCCGGCGACATGATCGGACGCCGCCGCGAGCGGATCCTCAACTTCCGGTCCACGCCCGAGCCCGGCGTGCCGGTCAGCGACGACTGGGACCAGTCGATGGGTGACCGCCTGCGCGACCAAGACCACGGCGGTTACTGAGCAGGCTCAGCCGAAGACGACGCCCTGGGCAAGCGGGAGCTCGGTCGAGTAGTTGACCGTGTTCGTCGCGCGCCGCATGTACGCCTTCCACGCGTCCGAGCCGGACTCGCGGCCGCCACCGGTCTCCTTCTCGCCGCCGAACGCGCCACCGATCTCGGCGCCGGACGGGCCGATGTTCACGTTCGCAATTCCGCAGTCCGAACCCTCGGGAGAGGTGAACCGCTCGGCCTCGCGGACGTTCAGCGTGAAGATCGACGACGACAGGCCCTGCGGCACGTCGTTGTGCATCGCCAGCGCCTCGTCGAACGAGTCGTAGGTCATCACGTACAGGATGGGCGCGAACGTCTCGGCCTGCACGATCTCGCTCTGCGTCGGCATGCGCACCAGCGCTGGCTGCACGTAGTAGGCGTCGGACGCCTCGTCGGCGAGCACGCGCGCGCCACCGGCGACCAGCTCCCCGCCGTTCGCCTGAGCCTTCTCCAGCGCGGACACGTAACCCTCGTACGAGGCCTGGTCGATCAGCGGGCCGACGAGCGTGCCGGACTCCAGCGGCGAGCCGATCGGCAGCGTTTCGTACGCGGACTTGAGCCGGGCGACCAGCTCGTCCGCGATGGACGAGTGCACGATCACGCGGCGCAGGGTGGTGCAGCGCTGGCCCGCCGTGCCGGCCGCGGAGAACACGATGCCGCGCACCGCGAGGTCCAGGTCGGCGGACGGAGCCACGATCGCGGCGTTGTTGCCGCCGAGCTCGAGCAGCAGCCGGCCGAAGCGGGACGCCACGCGCGGGGCGACGGCGCGGCCCATCCGGGTCGAACCGGTGGCCGACAGCAGCGCGACGCGCGGGTCGTCCACGAGCGCCTCGCCGACCTCGGCGCCGCCGAGCACGAGCGCGGACACGGCCGCGGGCGCGCCGACACGGCGAGCAGCCTCGGCGAGCAGCGCCTGGCAGGCGAGCGCGGTGAGCAGCGTCTTCTCCGACGGCTTCCAGACGACGGGGTCACCGCAGACGAGCGCGAGCGCCGTGTTCCACGACCACACCGCGACCGGGAAGTTGAACGCGCTGATCACGCCGACGACACCGAGCGGGTGCCACTGCTCCATCATCCGGTGGCCGGGCCGCTCGGACGCGATGGTCAGGCCGAACAGCTGCCGCGACTGGCCCACCGCGAGGTCGCAGATGTCGATCATCTCCTGGACCTCGCCGAGGCCCTCGGACCGGATCTTGCCCGCCTCGATCGACACGAGCGCGCCGAGGTCCTCCTTGTGCGCGCGCAGCAGCAGGCCCAGCTCGCGTACCAGCTGGCCGCGCACCGGCGCCGGAACCGTCCGCCACGTGCGGAACGCCTCGGCGGCCTCGCCCACGATGCGGTCGACGTCGGACGCGGTGTGCGCGCGCACCCGGCCCAGCTCACCGCCGGTGATGGGGGAGCGGGCGATCAGCTCGCCACTCCCCGGCAGCTCGACGCCCAGGCGGGACAGGATCGCGGAGGCCTCGGCGGCGAGGTCTTCGTGGCGGGGGAGGGTCATGGCGCGGAGCTCCTAGATCGATGAATTGCTAACGACTACCTAGCTTATGCCGTAAGTTGTACTTATGGCTAATGGCGTCGCGTCGGGGCTGGACGTCGGCCGGATGCGGCTGCTGCGCGAGGTGGCCCTGCGCGGCACCATCGCCGGCGCGGCGCGCGCCCTCGGCCTGACCTCGTCGGCGGTGTCGCAGCAGCTGGCCGTGCTCGAGCGCGAGGCCGGGACGCCGCTGGTCGACCGGTCCCCGCGCGGCGTGCAGCTCACCGGTGCCGGGCACGCCCTGGCCGAGCGGGCCGGGGAGGTGCTGGACGTGCTCGCGGCCGCCCGTGCGGACCTGGACCGCATCGCCGGCTCGCTCAGCGGGCCGGTCGCGCTCGGGTCCGTCGCGAGCGGTGCCGCCACGTTCGTCTCCGACGCCGTCGCGGCCCTGCGCGAGACGCATCCCGGCATCGCTGTCCGCGTCACCGCGGCCGAGCCGGCCCGGGCCCTCGACCTGCTGCTCGCCGGCGACGTCGATCTCGCCGTCGTGGACGAGTACGACCACGTCCCGCTCGCGGTGCCCGACTACGTCGTCGCCCGGGAGCTGTGCGCCGAGCCGCTGGTCGCGGTGCTGCCGGCGGGCTGGCCGGGACGGCGCCGTCCGGACCTGACCAACCTCGCCGACGCCGACTGGGTGATGCCGCCGGAGGACGCCGCGTGCGGGCTGGCCGTGCGCATCGCCTGCCGCGCGGCCGGTTTCGAGCCCCGCGTGCGCTGGGAGACCGACGACATGCTGCTGCTGGCGCGCTGCGTGGCCGCCGGCCACGGGGTCGCCGTGCTGCCGCGCCTCTCCGTGGCGGACACCGGAGACCTGAGCGCCAGGATCGACGTCCGCACCCTGCGCGATCCGGTGCTGCGGCGGCGCCTTTCCGTCGTGGGCCGGGCGAGCGCGCTGGCCCGTCCGGTGGTCTCCGCCGTCGTGGAGGCGCTGCTCGCCGCGGTCCGCTGACCGCGCGTTAGCACGCCCCTCGTCGGTGTCCGAGATGGGGGTGGCGTGAGGTCCGTTTTGCGACGTAGCAGGATTGCACCTTGACGAACGGGAACGACACGCGTGTAATTCCATACGTGTGGTGATACCCGGTGCTGAACTCCAGCGCTGACCACCCAGCGCCCCTGCGATCTTCAGGAGGAAGCAGTGACGGATCTGTCGAGCGACCTCAATCTCAGCGATGCCGACCTGACCGACCTGTTCGGGCTGCCCGAGGAGGCCGGCTGGCAGGAGCGTGCCCTGTGCGCGCAGACGGACCCGGAGGCGTTCTTCCCCGAGAAGGGCGGCTCCACCCGGGAGGCGAAGCGCATCTGCACCGGCTGCGAGGTGCGCGCCGAGTGCCTGGAGTACGCGCTCGCGCACGACGAGCGGTTCGGCATCTGGGGCGGCATGTCCGAGCGGGAGCGCCGCCGGCTCAAGCGCCAGGCCGTCTGACCGACGCTCAGCCCGGGTCGATCTCGTCGAGGTCGCGCCCGATCAGATCGGCCACCAGCTCCGCGACGACCATGAACACCAGGTCGCCGCGATCCTCTCCCTCGGCCGCCCGCGCCTCGACCGGGCGGCGATAGACGACCACCGCCGGCCCCGGCAGGCCCGGCAGCCCCGCCCGGAACAGCCGGCCGAGCACGACGCCGCGGTCCAGCACCACCTCGGAGGACAGCGCCTCGCCCGGCTCGTCCGCCGGTACCTCCTCGACCGCGAACTCGACGCCGGCCAGCTCGGCCGCCCAGTGCGTCTCCAGCTCCTCGACCGCGTCGAGCACCAGGTCGTCGAAGATCTCGCTCCGCGTCCGCGACACCGGCACCTGCGCAGGGGCGAGCGTGCCGCGCATGCCGCGGCCGCGCCGGTCGCGCCGCCGGTAGCCCCCCGTCTGCATGCCGCCAGGGTAGGCCGACGCACCGACACGGCACCGACACGAGGTGGCGGGGAGGCCACCTATCGCCGGTTCGCGGCATCGGGACGATAGTGTCCGGAGCTGTGAGAACCGCCCGTCGTTGCACGCGCACCGGCTGCGCCCGGCCCGCCGTGGCCACCCTCACCTACGCCTACTCGGACCTGACGGCGGTCGTCGGGCCGCTGGCCAGCTTCGCCGAGCCGCACTCGTACGACCTGTGCGAGGAGCACGCGGTGCGGTTGACCGTGCCGCGTGGCTGGGAGGTCGTGCGGCACGTCGGCGAGTTCCCCGCGCCCATCCCGCACAGCGACGACCTCGAGGCGCTGGCCGACGCCGTCCGCGAGGCCGCGCGCGTCGAGCCGTCCGCCGCCGTCGGCGAGGGCGAGCCGAGCACCGGGCGCCGCGGGCACCTGCGCGTCGTCACCCAGCGCGACTGATCGCCGGCTCAGCACGAGACTGCGCGCAGTCCGGCTGGGTAGGCTGCCGACGTGGACCTTTCGACGATCATCAAGGCCTACGACGTGCGGGGCACCGTTCCCGATCAGCTCGACGAAGCGATCGCGCGCGCGGTGGGCGCGGCCTTCGTCGATGTGACCGGCGCCGACCGCATCGTCACCGCACACGACATGCGCGAGACCGGTCCCGGGTTGGCGCGGGCGTTCGCCGAAGGGGCGCTGCACCGCGGCGCGTCCGTCGTCGAGTCCGGGCTGGGCTCGACCGACATGCTTTACTTCGCCTCCGGCCACCTGGGGTTGCCGGGCGCGATGTTCACCGCCAGCCACAACCCGGCGAAGTACAACGGCATCAAGATGTGCCGCGCGAACGCCGTCGCGATCGGGCAGGACACCGGGCTGGCCGAGATCCGTGACCGCGCGCAGACGTACCTGGACGAGGGCCTGCCGCCCGCCGGGGTCGCCGGCACCGTCGAACAGGCCGACCTGCTCACGCCGTACGCCGAGTACCTGCGCGGACTCGTCGACCTCAGCGGCATCCGTCCGCTCAAGGTCGTGGTCGACGCCGGCAACGGTATGGGCGGCTACACCGTCCCGGCCGTGCTCGGCGACTCGGTGCTGCCGGCGCTGCCGCTGCAGATCGTGCCGCTGTACTTCGAGCTGGACGGTTCGTTCCCCAACCACGAGGCCAACCCGCTCGTCGCCGAGAACATCGTCGACCTGCAGCACAAGGTCGTCGAGGCCGGCGCCGACATCGGGCTGGCCTTCGACGGCGACGCCGACCGCTGCTTCGTGGTCGACGCGGACGGCAACGCCGTGTCGCCCAGCGCGATCACCGCGCTCGTCGCGCAGCGCGAGCTCGCCAAGGCGCCCGGAGCGACCGTGATCCACAACCTGATCACCTCGCACACCGTGCCCGAGGTCATCGCCGAGAACGGCGGCACGCCCGTGCGCACCCGCGTCGGCCACTCGTTCATCAAGGCCGAGATGGCGCGCACCGGCGCGGTGTTCGGCGGCGAGCACTCGGCGCACTACTACTTCCGCGACTTCTGGAACGCCGACACCGGCATGCTGGCCGCGATGCACGTGCTGGCCGCGCTGGGCGAGACCCCGCAGAGCCTGGCGCAGCTCACCACGGCCTACAACCGCTACGCCGCGTCCGGTGAGATCAACTCGACCGTCGACGACCAGGCCGGCCGGCTGGAGGCGCTGCGCTCGGAGTTCGCCGACCGCGCAGAGAGCATCGACGAGCTGGACGGCCTGACGATCACCACGGCCGACGGCTGGTTCAACGTGCGCGCGTCGAACACCGAGCCGCTGCTGCGGCTGAACGTGGAGGCGAACGACGAGGCGGGCATGGCCCGGCTGCGCGACGAGGCGCTCGCGGTGATCCGCGGATGATCAGCCCGGACCTGCTGGAACTGCTGGCCTGCCCGAGCGACGACCACGCGCCGCTGCGCGAGGAGAAGCGCGGCGGCGCGGACGTGCTCGTCTGCACGCACTGCGCGACGAGCTATCCGATCGACAACGGCATCCCCGTCCTGCTCCTCGACGAGGCGACGCCGGGGCCGAACGGCGTCGGCAACCCGGCGGGCTGATCCGTGCCTTTCGACGAGGCACTGCTCGACGACGAGGACGCGATCACGCGTCGTGACGGGCAGCGCCTGCTGTGGGCTTTCGCCACCGCGGGCGGCCAGGTGCGGCGCGCGGTCGAGACGGCCGACGAGTTCGGGCTGGACCGGCTGCGCGGCGGTGAGCTGCCCCGCTCGCTTTTGATCGCGACCGATGCGCCGCCGTCGGTGACCGTGCGGGTGGTGACCCGGCTGTCGTGCGAGGCGACGCCGGCGCTCGCCTGGCACGGTGTCGAGCTGCCGCGCTGGGCCGGACCGGCCGACGCGCTGCTGATCGGCGCGGTGGACGGGCGCCATCCGCGACTGGTCGCGCTGGCCGAACAGGGCGCGCGCCGCGGCATGGCGATGGCCGTCGTCGCTCCGGCCGGCTCGCAGGTCGCTGCGGCGGCCGGTCGTGCGCCCGTGCACGAGCTCGCGACCGACCACAACGTGCGCGCGTTCCGCTGGTCGGTGCTGACACCGCTGCTTCAGGCGTTGGACGCGCTCGGCGTCCAACCGCTGCCGCCGTCCCTGCTGCTGGAGGTCGCCGACGCGTTGGACCAGACGGCGGAGATCTGCCGCCCGAGCAGCGAGTCGGTCACCAACCCGGCCAAGGCGCTGGCGCTCGAGTTCGCCGACACCCAGCCGCGGAGCGCCGGCGCGGGCGCGCTCGCCGGCGTGGCCGCCCGCGCCACGGCCGACGCGCTGCAGCTGTTCGCGGGCGTCCCCGCGGTAGCCGTGAGCCTGCCGGACGGGATCGGGCGCGCCGGCGCGGTGCTGCGCGGGGCCGGCCCGGCGGGCGGCGGCGAGGTCGACTTCTTCCGCGACCGGGTCGAGCACGGTGGCCGCGAGCGCGCGCGGCTGCTCGTCGTCGGCGACGACGGCACGGCGGACGATCCCGAGCTCG
>DASRSS010000163.1:0-2269 GCA_035656335.1 Jatrophihabitantaceae bacterium
CGTTCTTTGGGGTGGTCCGGCGACACGATTTGGCGCGGTTAAGCAGCAGCGCTGAAGGCAGGCAGGTAGCCGCCGGACTGTCCGGCGGCGGTCGGGTGGTAGCTCTGGCTGATGTCGGACCAGTCCACCGAGTGCAGCCACGAGTTGCTGTCGCAGATCTCGTGCCCGTTCGCGAACGCGGACCGGACGTCGGCGAACGCGAAGCCGTGCCGAGTGGCGGCTGCGGAGATCACGCTGTCCAGTACGTCGGCGCCTTCGTTGATCTTCTGCCGGTCGGTGGAGCTGAGACCGATGCAGTACCAGAGGTCGTGGTAGAAGCGCGGGTAGTCGACGACGACGACCTTGGCGTTCGGCGCGTGCGAGCGGATCGCGTTGTACGTGGTGTCCAGCCAGCCGGGCAGCGAGGTGCGTGCCTCGTTCTCGGCGGCGTTGACCTCGGAGACGCAGGTGTCCGTGCTGAAGATGACGCAGTCCTCCATCACGGACGAGAACCCGACGTCGTTACCGCCGATCGTGATGCTGACCAGCGTGGTCGTCGAGTTGAGCGGGCCGAGCTGGTTCGCCGTCACGTCCGTTGTCTTGGCGCCGGAGCATGCGGTCGAGACGTAGCTCGCGGGTGCGTGCGCGTTCGCCCAGAGCTGCGAGTAGGCGTTGGTGCTGCGGTCGCAGCTGCCGCTGGAGCTGATGTAGTTGCCGGCACCGACGCCGGACGCGTACGAGTCGCCGAGCGCCACGTAGTGGACGGCGGACGCGGCTGTTGCCGATGGCATCAGCGTGAGGAGCAGAACCGTGACGCCGGCGAAGACCGAGGTCGCCGATGCCAGCAGGCGGGATTTGCGCACGTGCACCTCCGGGGGAGAGTGATCAACTTGCGCAACAAGTACCACTTGCCAGATGTGGCGCGCGTAATGCGGATTCGCTCACGCGGGCGGGGCGAACCCCGGTCCGTCCGCCGGGGGACGAGGCGCGGGTGGCGGCGCGACCGGCGGACGGGACATCGGCGGTGCGCCGGCACTCAGGTCTGCCCGCCGTCGGCGTTCGGCCAGCACCGTCGTCAGGACGAGCGGCGTGGGCGTTCCGGGCGGTGGCGGCGGCGCGATCACGGCTTGCAGCTGTGCGCGCAGACTCTCGCCCAGTGCATGTTGCGCGGCGGGGGTCATCTGGTGCGCGCGCATGACGAATTGCCTTACCGCTAAGGCCAAGTGGTCGTCCAAGCGGGTGAGGTCGAGTGCCATCGCCCAGGGCTGCAGCTGGTACGGGACGGCGAAGTACTGCGGCGCGATGCTGCGTTGCGGGCCGCCGCGCTCGTAGATCACGAACGTGCCGGCCATCAGGTCACCGAGCCGCTTGCTGCGCGAGCTGAACAGCGCGGTGAGCAGGCCGATCGAGGTGGTGATCGGAAACGCGATGCCGGGCTTCTCCAGGACGAGGCTGGACAGTCCGCGCACCAGCGCCTGCCGGAAGGAGATCGGCCCGCCGTCGTCGCGGACCACACGCAGCCCCAGTGCGGCCTTGCCGACCGTCCGCCCGTGGTTCAGCCACTCGGTCAGGATCGGGTAGCCGGCGATCACCAGGACGGCTTCGGTGATGATCAGCGCGGCTGCGGCGGCCGTGTCGCTGCCTCCGGCGAGTACCGCCGTCACGAGGATCAGCACGACCAAGGCGATGACCTGGATGACGACGTCGATGAGCGTGGCGACCAGCCGTGAGCCGATGCCGGCGCGCGGCAGCTGCAGCGCAACGCCCTCACCGGAAACCAGGTCCGGTGCTGGCGGCCGGTCGGGGGAGCTCACAGCGCAGACAGTAGCCGGGGCATGGCCGCTTCTTACGCCGCGTGGCGGCGTAGCTCGATGAGGAGCTGTCGTTCCAGTGTTGAGGGTGTTCGTCCTCTGGGCATGGCGGGTGGCCCGCTGGTGTAGCGGTGGCCGGTGGGGTGATCAGGTCTATCGCTGTTCCTGGTCCGGGGCGGGCTTGCCAGCCGGGTTCTTCTTTGGCGAGGTTGCAGGTGACGCAGGTTCCGTCGCCGTTGTCGAGGCTGGTCCGCCCGCCTTTCGCGGCGGGGTGCACGTGATCGGTGTGTCGGATGGGTGCCTCGCACCAGGGTGTTCGGCAGACCTGGTCGCGGAGCGCGATGAACCGCTGCTGGCCCATGGTGAAGAACCGTCGCTTGGAGTCCATGGCGACGAGGTCACCTGATGCCGGGTGGGTGTAGAGGCGGCGCAGCCAACGCGGTGCGTCCGGCCGTAGGGCGAGGTCGCGGGCGGTCGCG
>DASRSS010000164.1:0-3394 GCA_035656335.1 Jatrophihabitantaceae bacterium
AGGCCTGGACGTGGCCGCACTCGATGCCGCGGCGCAGCGACTGGCAGCACGGAACACGTTGATCTTCTCCGGGCTCTGGGGTGTGGTGCGCGGCGACGAACCCGTCCCCGCGTACCGGGTACCGGCCAACGCCGCACTGCCCGGGATCGGCCGGGTGTGCACCTACTGGCGGCCGGTGCTGGACGAGCACCTGCCCAAGCTGGTCGGCCGCGGCGCGGTGATCGATCTGCGCTCCGGCGACTACGTGGCGATGTGGCGCCCACGCGGGGAAATCGCGGAACGCACGATCACGGTGCGCATCCTGTCGCCGCGGCCCAAGGGCGGGCACGGTGTCGTCAGCTACAACAGCAAGTTCGCGAAGGGACGGTTGGCCGCGGCGCTGTTCACGCGCGCGGCAGCCGGCGATCCGGCCGAGTCCGCACAGGATGTCGTCGACGCCTGGACGGACACGACGGGCGAGCGCGGTGAGCGCACGACGGACACGTCCGTGGTGCTGTACACCGGCTGAGGCTTGTAGCACTCGCCGTCACCGGTTTGCGCACCGCCCCCCGCGAACGCCGCGTACATAACGTGCGTCACCATTGGGCCATGCGTCTGGACCATCTCAGTTACGCCGCCGGGCCGGAGGGCCTGGCCGCCTGCGTGCAGCGGCTCGGTGCGCACCTGGGCGCCGGATTCACCGACGGCGGTATCCATCCGTCGTTCGGCACCCGCAACTTCGTGCTGCCCCTCGCGGGCGGCTGCTACATCGAGGTGGTCGAGGCGCTCGACCACCCGGCCGCGGACACCGCGCCGTTCGGCATGGCCGTCCGCGCCCGCACCGAGGCCGGCGGCGGCTGGCTCGGCTGGGTCATCGGCGTCGACGACATCACGCCGATCGAGGCGCGGCTCGGCCGCGACGCCGCGGACGGGCACCGGCGCCGTCCGGACGGATTCGACCTGCGCTGGAAGCAGATCGGCGTGAAGGACTCGGCTGCCCGTCCGCAGCTGCCGTTCTTCGTCAAGTGGGACAGCGACGCCGCGCATCACCCGAGTGCGGGCGGTTCGGCGATCTCGTTGCGCAAGCTGGAGATCGTCGGCGACGCGTGGACGGTCGAGGAGTACCTGGGGCTGTCGCCTCAGGACCTGTTGGACGGCATCGAGGTCGACTGGTCGGACTCGCTCGAGGACGGCACCGGCCTGCTGGCCGCCGAGTTCGAGACGGCATCCGGCACCGTCCGCATCGACTGATCGACCGCGTCGGCAAGTTCGGCCGGCACCTCGGCCGGGCGCTCGTGGCGCGCCGCGAGCACCGATCCGATCAGGATCAGCGGGAAGCCGATCGCCATGCCCAGCGTGAAGCTCTCGCCCAGCATCAGCACGCCGAGCAGCACGGCGACCGCGGGATTCACGTACGTGATCACGGTGGAACGCGCCGGACCGATCTGCGCGATCAGCGCGAAGAACACGACGAACGCCAGCGCCGTGCACACCAGTCCGAGCACGATCACGGAGCTGAGTTCCTTCGCGTTCAACCCGCTCGGCATGTTGAACACCGCGTACGGCAGGTAACCGAGTGCGGTCAGCAGCAGTGACGCCGACACGGTCGGGATACTCGGCAGGTCGGCCAGGTAGTTGGCCATGATCACCGGCGCGACCGCGTAGCCGACGACGACGCACGCGACCTCGAGCAGCGACCCGATCTGCAGGTGCCCGAGGTCGAGACCGACCAGCATCGCGACGCCGACGACCCCGAGAGCGAGACCCAGCCAGCGCGCCGGGTCGACCCGCTCGGTCGAGCCGGCGATCCGCGCGACCAGCACGCCGACCAGCGGCACGGCCGCGACGAGAAGCCCGGACAACGAGCTGGTCATGTGCCGTTCCGCGTCCGACAGCAGCAGCCACGGCCCGGCGATCTCGATGACCGTGAACGCGAGCAGCGGGCGCCAACGGCGCAGCACCGGACCGAACGCGCCCGCTCCGGCCGCGCCGCGGTTCCGCGACAACGCGAGCGGCAGCAATACCAGACCGCCAATGCCGGTGCGCAGGAACACCAACGTGCCCGGCGTGACGTCGCGGACCGCGACGCGGATGAGTAGGTACGGGATGCCCCAGATCAGGCACATCGCCGCGAACAGCAACCAGCTACGCCGCGACACCTCGGCCCCTCTCGTCGGCATCTTCCGCACGCGCTCTCATCACGTACTGCGGCGCGATCGTATTGGCCAACACCGACAACGGGTTATGCATTTCCGGAGCGGTACGCCGGGCGGGCATAGTTGGTGCGTGCACGATGTCTCGCTGAGCTGGCAGCAGGGCGCCGTCCTCACCGGAACCCTTGCGCTCAGCTGGGGCGCGTTCCGGATTTCCGCAGCGCCGGCCGCGCGTTCGGTCGTGCCGTGGGCGCGCGAGATGTGCATCATCGCCGGCCTCTACTCGGTCTGGCAGCTCGCGGGGACGCTCTCCGTCACGGACACGTCCGGAGCGCTGGACCGGTCGGCGTGGATCCTGCGCGTCGAGCACGACCTGCACCTGCCGTCCGAGCACAGCGTGCAGAAGCTCATCCTGCACAACTCGGTGATCACACAGATCGCCAACGTGTACTACGCGAGCATGCACTTCGCCGCGCTGTTCGCGTTCCTGATCTGGCTGTTCGTGCGCTACCGGCACCGCTACTCGGCGGTGCGCACGACGCTCGCGCTGACCACGTTGGTGTGCCTGCTGATCCAGCTGATTCCCGTCGCGCCACCGCGCCTGGACGGCTTTGTCGACACCGCGGCGCAGTACGGCCAGTCGGTCTACAGCCTCGGCTTCGGCGCGGACGAGTTGTCGGCGATGCCGTCGGTGCACGTGGCGTGGGCGGTGTTCGTCAGCTGGTACGTCGTACGGCTGAGCGCGTCGCACTGGCGCTGGCTGGCCGCGCTGCACGCGCCGATCACGGTGTTCGTCGTGCTCGCCACCGGGAACCACTGGTGGCTCGACTGCATCGTCGCCGTCGCGGTGCTGACCGTCTGCGCGTGGGCGCGGTACGGACTCGGACGCGTCATGATCGCGATCCGGCTGCACTCGCAGCCGCTGGTGACCGCCCCGCTACCGGCGCTGCCCGCGACAAGTTCGTCCGACACGGCCGCGCAAGGTTGAGGCTGGCGCGGGAAAGCACCATCCTGCCAAGCATGGAGACCGAGACCGTCACCGCTGCCCAGACGCCGCCGATGCTCGCCAACCCGCACCTCGTGCCGATCGGCGACTACGGTTTCCTCTCCGACGGCGAGACGACGGCGCTCGTGTCACCGAGCGGGTCGATCGACTGGATGTGCCTGCCGCGCATGGACTCGGCCAGCGTCTTCGGCGCGATCCTGGGGCGGCACGCCGGCTCGTTCCGGGTGGCGCCGTCCGATGTCGCCGTCCCGAGCGC
>DASRSS010000165.1:0-40705 GCA_035656335.1 Jatrophihabitantaceae bacterium
GACCCGCCGCGAGTTGGCGTTGCCGACGGTCGTGATCGACACGATCTCGTCCAGGCCGAGCTCGCCGAACGCGAAGTCGACGACCGCGCGGGCGCCCTCGGGCGCGTAGCCGTGTCCCCAGGCCGCGCGCGCCAGCCTCCAGCCGATCTCGATCGCCGGCGTGAAGTGCGCCTCGAACGTCTGCTCGGCCAGCCCGACGAAACCGATGAACTCCGGCCCGCCGAGCACCTCGACGGCCCAGAGTCCCCAGCCGTTCTCGGCCAGCCTGGCGCGGATGCGCCCGGCGAACTGATCGCTCTGCTCCCGGCTGAGGGTGCCGCGAAAGTGGCGCATCACCTCGGGGTCGGCGTTCAGCGCGGCGAACGGTTCCAGGTCGGCATCGCGCCAGTCGCGCAGCAACAGCCGCGCGGTGCGCAGCTCGGGGACGGACGGCACCGTCAGTCAGCCGGCGGCGGCGCGGGCGCGGGACTGTTTGGCGGGCGCCTTGCGGGTGGCGGCCGCCTTCTTCGCGGCGGTCGCCTTCTTGAGCGCGGGCTTGGTCCGTGGCGCGGCGGAGACCGATCCGGACGCGGGTGCCGGTGCGGTCAGGCCGAGCAACGGCGCCAGGAACTGGCCGGTGTGCGACTGCGGCACTCCCACCACGTCCTCGGGCGTCCCCTCGGCGACGACGGTGCCACCACCCGCGCCGCCCTCGGGGCCCATGTCGACGATCCAGTCGGCGGTCTTGATCACGTCCAGGTTGTGCTCGATGACGACGACGGTGTTGCCCTTGTCGACCAGCGAGTGCAGCACGCCGAGCAGCTTGGAGACGTCCTCGAAGTGCAGGCCGGTGGTCGGCTCGTCGAGCACGTAGATCGTCCGGCCAGTGGACCGCTTCTGCAGCTCGGCCGCCAGCTTGACGCGCTGCGCCTCGCCGCCGGACAGCGTCGGCGCGGGCTGGCCGAGCCGGACGTAGCCGAGGCCGACGTCCACCAGCGTGTTCAGGTGCCGGGCGATCTTGGAGATCGGCGCGAAGAACTCGGCGGCCTCCTCGATCGGCATCTCGAGGACCTCGCTGATCGTCTTGCCCTTGTAGTGCACCTCGAGCGTCTCGCGGTTGTACCGGGCGCCGTGGCAGACCTCGCACGGGACGTAGACGTCCGGCAGGAAGTTCATCTCGATCTTGATGGTGCCGTCACCGGCGCAGTTCTCGCAGCGTCCGCCCTTGACGTTGAACGAGAAGCGGCCCTGCTGGTAGCCGCGGATCTTCGCCTCGGTGGTCTCGCTGAACAGCTTGCGGATGTGGTCGAACACGCCGGTGTACGTGGCCGGGTTCGACCGCGGGGTGCGGCCGATGGGTGACTGGTCGACGCCGACCACCTTGTCCAGCTGGTCGATGCCCTTTACGCGCTTGTGCCGACCCGGCGGCAGCTTCGCGCCGTTGATCTTGTTCGCGAGCGACGCGTACAGGATGTCGTTGACGAGCGTGGACTTGCCCGAGCCGCTGACCCCGGTGACGGCGACGAAGCAGCCGAGCGGAAACGCGACGTCCACGTTCTTCAGGTTGTGCTCGCGGGCGCCCTCGACGACGAGCTCGCGGCCCTTCTGGCGCGGGCGGCGGATCGCCGGGACGTCGATCGCGCGCCGGCCGGACAGGTACGCGCCGGTGATCGACTCCTTGCACTTGAGCAGCTCGTCGACGGGACCGCTGACCACGATCTTGCCGCCGTGCTCGCCGGCGTGCGGGCCGATGTCCACAACCCAGTCGGCGGTGCGGATGGTGTCCTCGTCGTGCTCGACCACGATCAGGGTGTTGCCGAGGTTCTTCAGCCGGACCAGCGTCTCGATCAGCCGGTGGTTGTCGCGCTGGTGCAGGCCGATGGACGGCTCGTCCAGCACGTAGAGCACGCCGACCAGTCCGGAACCGATCTGGGTGGCGAGCCGGATCCGCTGCGCCTCGCCGCCGGCCAGCGTGGCCGCGGCTCGGTCCAGCGACAGGTAGTGCAGGCCGACGTCGACCAGGAACCCCAGCCGGGCGTGGACCTCCTTGAGCACCCGCTCGGCGATGAACTTCTCGCGCTCGTTCAGGGTCAGCCCGCGGAGCCACTCGGACGCGTCGCCGATCGAGAGCGCGGACAGCTCGGCGATCGACCGTCCGCCGATCGTGACGGAGAGGATCTCCGGCTTGAGCCGGGTGCCCTGGCAGGCCGGGCACGGGACCTCACGCATGTAGCCCTCGTACTTCTCGCGGGCGTAGTCGCTGTCGGTCTCGGCGTGGCGGCGCTCGATCCAGGACACCACGCCCTCGTAGTTGGCGTAGTAGGACCGCTGCCGGCCGTACCGGTTCGTGTAGCTGACGTGCACCTGCTCGCCGGTGCCGTGCAGGATCGCCTTCTGCGCGCGGGCGGGCAGCCGCTCCCACGGCGTGTCCAGGTCGAACCCCTCGGCGTACGCCACACCCTGCATCAGCCGCTCGAAGTACTCGCCGGTCTGCGCACCGTTCCACGGAGCGATGGCGCCCTCGGCCAGGCTCAGCTCCGGGTCGGGGACAACCAGTTCCGGGTCGACCTCCTTACGTGTGCCGAGGCCGGTGCACACCGGGCAGGCGCCGAACGGCGAGTTGAACGAGAACGAGCGCGGCTCGAGGTCGTCCAGCGCGAGCGGGTGATCGTTCGGGCAGGCCAGCCGCTCGGAGTAGCGCCGCTCGCGGTGCGGATCGGACTCGTCCAGGTCGACGAAGTCCAGGATCACGACGCCGCCGGCCAGGCCCAGCGCGGTCTCGACCGAGTCGGTGATCCGCTGCTTGCTGGACGGCTTGGAACTGAGCCGGTCGACCACCGCCTCGATGGTGTGCTTCTCCTGCTTCTTCAGCTTCGGAGGCTCGGTCAGCGGGTGGACGACGCCGTCCACCCGGACACGCGCGAAGCCCTTGGTCTGCAGGTCGGCGAACAGGTCGACGTACTCGCCCTTGCGCTCGCGGATCACCGGGGCGAGCACCTGGAAGCGGGTGCCCTCGGGCATCTCGAGGATGCGGTCGACGATCTGCTGCGGCGTCTGCTTGGCGATCGGCTCGCCGCAGATCGGGCAGTGCGGCTTGCCGATGCGGGCGTACAGCAGCCGCAGGTAGTCGTAGACCTCGGTGATCGTGCCGACGGTCGAGCGCGGGTTCTTGGACGTCGACTTCTGGTCGATGCTGACCGCCGGCGAGAGGCCTTCGATGAAGTCGACGTCGGGCTTGTCCATCTGGCCGAGGAACTGGCGCGCGTACGCGGACAGCGACTCGACGTAGCGGCGCTGGCCCTCGGCGAAGAGCGTGTCGAACGCCAGGCTCGACTTGCCGGACCCGGACAGGCCGGTGAACACGATCATCGCGTCGCGGGGCAGGTCGAGGTTGACGTCCTTGAGGTTGTGCTCGCGGGCGCCACGGACGATAAGTCGATCGTTCACAAGGGGTCTTTCCGGTAGCCGGGTGTGCTTTGGCGGTCTACAGGGCACAACACCGGCCGGTGCCGGGGCAGTCCCGTCACGAGGGTAATGACCGCCACCGACAGCGGCGTGCGGGGCAGGATTGGGGCATGCCCCGAACCATTGCCACCAGCACGCCGGTAGACCGCGACGGACTGCTGGAGTTCATCCGTCCCCGGCACCAGCTGGTCCTTATCGCCCGGCGCCGCGACGGCTCGCCGCAGGCCTCGCCGGTCACCGGCGGGGTCGACGCCGCGGGCCGCATCGTGATCTCCACGTACCCGGAGCGCGCCAAGGCTGTGAACCTCCGCCGGGACCCGGCGTGCTCCGTCCTCGTCCTGTCCGACGACTTCGGCGGCGCGTGGGTGCAGGTGGACGGCACGGCCGAGGTGCTCGATCTCCCCGAGGCGCTGGAGCCGCTGGTCGAGTACTACCGGGCGATCTCCGGCGAGCACCCGGACTGGAACGAGTACCGCGCCGCCATGCGCGCCCAGGGCAAGTCGCTGATCCGGATCACGCCGGAGCGCTGGGGCCCGGTCGCGACGGGAGGGTTCCCGGCGCGCCTCGCCGAGTGATCTTGATGCCCGGGCGTACCTGCGGCGGCGTGTAGCCATCAAGATCGCGGAGGGATCAGTCCAGGTTCCAGTCGACGGGCGCGCCGCCCTGGGCGACGAGCAGCTCGTTGGCCCGGCTGAACACCTTCGACCCGAAGAAGCCCCGGTCGGCCGACATCGGGCTCGGGTGCGCGCAGGCGACGCACGGGACGGTCCCGAGCATCGGCTGCAGGGTCTGCGCGTCCCGTCCCCACAGGATCGCGACCAGGGGGGCGCCGCGCGCGACGAGCGCCCGGATCGCCTGCTCCGTCACGGCCTCCCAGCCCTTGCCGCGGTGCGAGCCCGAGGCGCCCGGACGGACGGTCAGCACCCTGTTGAGCAGCAGGATCCCCTGCCGCGACCACGCCGACAGGTCACCGTGCTCGGGCGTCCGGATGCCCAGGTCGCTGCGCAGCTCGCGGTAGATGTTCTGCAGGCTGCGCGGGATCGGCCGCACGTGCCGCTCGACCGCGAACGACAGCCCGATGGGGTGACCCGGGGTCGGGTACGGGTCCTGCCCGACGATCAGCACGCGGACGTCCGCGAACGGCTGGGTGAACGCGCGCAGCACGTTCGGCCCGGCCGGCAGGTACGGGCGGCCGGCCGCGATCTCGGCGCGCAGGAACTCGCCCATCGCGGCCACCTGGCCGGCGACCGGGGCCAGCGCCGCCGCCCAGCCGGGCTCGACGAGCTCGGCGAGCGGACGCGCCGTGGTCTGGCCGCTGCTCACGGCCGCCAGAGTTCCAGGCGCGGGATGTCCGCGGGCTCGAAGCCGAACACCTGGCCGTAAAACGACAGTTCGGCCTCGCGCGAGTCGATGATCGTCTCGGCCTTGCGGAAGCCGTGCGACTCGCCCTCGTAGGCGCGGTACGCGTGCGGCAGGCCCTTGGCCACCAGCGCGTCGCGGAACCGCTCGGCCTGCGACGGCGGCACGATCGGGTCGTCCAGGCCCTGCAGCAGCAGGACCGGGCAGGACAGCCCGTCCACGTTGTTGACCGGCGCACGCCGCTCGTACAGCTCGCGCGCCTCGGGCAGCGGCCCGATCAGGCCGTCCAGGTAGCGGGACTCGAAGTCGTGCGTCTCGGCCGCGAACTGGATCAGCTCGGCGACGCCGAAGTACGACACGCCGCATGCAAAGCTTCCCCCGCCGGCTACGCCTTCATTGGCGGGGGGACCCCCATTGGTCGTGGTGAGCGCGGCCAGCACCGTCCACCCGCCTGCCGAGCCGCCCTCGATGGCCAGCCGGTCCGGGTCGGCGAGGCCACGCTCGGCCAGGCCGCGGACGGCGGCGGCGGTGTCCTGGACGTCGACTACGCCCCACTGGCCCTTGAGCCGCTCGCGGTACGCGCGGCCGTAGCCGGTCGAGCCGCCGTAGTTGACGTCGACGACGCCGATCCCGCGGCTGGTGAAGAACGCGGTGACGAGCGACAGCGCCGGCCCCACATGCGCGGTCGGGCCGCCGTGGACGAACGCGACGTACGGCGGCAGCTCACCCTCCGGCGCGGCGAAGTCGGCGTTGTGCGGCTGGTAGACGACCGCGTGCACGTCCCCGGACGGGCCGGGGAACGTCATCAGCTCGGCGGCCGGCAGATACCCGGCGTCCGGGACGGCGTCGACGGACAGCCGGACGTCGGTCAGCGCGCCGGACGCGAGATCAGCCTCGCGCAGCCCGGCCGGGGCGGACGCGCTGCCCACCACGAGCAGCGCCCGGCCGTCGCGAAGCGGCCCGAGGCCGGTGCGGCCCAGCGCGCCGATGCCGAGGTCGAGATCGGTCAGCGTGCCGGTCGTGACGTCCAGGATCGCGAGCGTGTCGGTACCGACCGTGCGGACGGTCAGCAGCTTCCGGTCCGGCAGCACCCGGTACCAGGCGCTGCCGAGCTGCCACAGCGGGCCGCCGAAATCCGCGGCCATCGGGCAGAGTGCGTCCAGCTCCTCGTGTTCCGCGTCGACGCGGTAGAGGTTCCAGAAGCCTGTGCGGTCGCTGATCACGAACAGGTGGCCGTCGCCGTCCCATTCCGGCTGCAGAACGGACTCGTCCTTCTCCCCCGCCAGCACCCGCCACGCGCCGGCCCGTCCGTCCGCGTCCAGCTCTGCGACGCGCAGCTCGGTGCCGTCCCAGGGCATGTTCGGGTGCTCCCAGGCGATCCAGGCCAGCCGCCGGCCGTCCGGCGAGACGCGCGGGTAGGCGAGGAAGTGCGAGCCCGCGACCAGCGAGCGGATCGCGGTGTCGTCCGCGGCCGCGCTGCTGTCGATCGGGACGGCCGCAATGTCACGGGAGATGCCGTCGCCGTCGTGGCGCTCGCGGACGCACAGCACCTCGTCGCCCCGCAGCTGCAGCTCCGCGTACCGCCAGGCGCACGGCTGCGGCGGCGCCGGTGTGATCGCGACCGGTTCGTCACTTCCCGGGTCGAGCCGGTACAGCCGCTGGTCGGTGAACTCGGCGAAGATCAGCGTCCCGTCCGCGGTCGCCGTCCAGGCACCGCCGCCGTACTCGTGCACGCGGGTGCGGGCGTTCCACGGCGCGGGCAGCACGTCGACCGGTTGCCCGCCGTCCATCCGGCGGATCGCGTAGCGGCCCTTCTCGGACGGACGCAGCTCGGACCACCAGATCTGTTCCCCGACGTAGGTGCCGCCCTCGACCGGGTGACCGCTGGTGACCAGGTCGGCGGCGCTGATCGGCGAGCGCCAGGAGCCGTACGGCGCGACGGTGGGCATGTGGCGTCCTTCCTATACGGAGCTGCGGATCTGCGCGGGACCGGTCAGCAACGGGGGTCCCCCGCCGTCAGGGTGGGACCGGTCAGCGGCAGGCGGCGGCGACCGCGTCCACGGCGTCGGCGACCGGGACGTCCTGGCGCTCGTCGGTGCGCCGGTCGCGCAGCTCGATCACGCCGCCGGCCAGTCCCTTGCCGACGATCACGATCGTGGGCACGCCGAGCAGTTCCGCGTCCTTGAACTTCACGCCGGGAGAGACACCGCGGCGGTCGTCGTAGAGCACGCTGACGCCGGCGGCCTCCAGGCCCTCGGCGATGCGCCCGGCCTCGTCGAACACGGTGTCGTCCTTGCCGGTGGCGACCAGGTGGACGTCGGCGGGCGCGATTGCGCGCGGCCAGCACAGCCCCTTGTCGTCGTGGGTCTGTTCGGCCAACGCGGCGACGGCTCGGGTGACGCCGATGCCGTACGAGCCCATGGTGACCGTGACCGGCTTACCGTCCGGCCCGAGCGCGGTGAGGTCGAACGCCTTCGCGTACTTCTGGCCGAGCTGGAAGACGTGCCCGAGTTCGATGCCGCGCGCGATCTTCAGCGGCGAGCCGCACCGGGCGCAGCGGTCGCCGTCGCGGATCTCGACCGCGCCGATTTCGCCGTCCGGCGTGAAGTCGCGGCCACGCACCACGTTCGACGCGTGCTTGCCCTCGGCGTTCGCGCCGGTGATCCACGCGCTGCCCTCGACAACCAGCGGGTCGACCAGGTAGCGCACCTTCCAGTCGGCCAGCTGCTGCGGGCCGATGTAGCCCTTGACCAGCTGCGGCACCTTGGCCAGGTCCTCCGGCCCGGCCTGCTCGACCTCGACGGGTTCGAGCTGGCCGCCGACCCGCTTGAGGTCGACCTCGCGGTCACCGGGCACGCCGACGATCAGCAGCTGCCAGTCCTTCTCGCCCGGTGCCTTCGTCCGGAGCACGACGTTCTTCAGCGTGTCGGCGGCGGTGAACTCGCGACCGAGGCCGAGCCCGTTGAAGCAGTCGACCAGCGTCTCGATCGTCGGGGTGTCCGGGGTGTCGTGGACCTGCGACTCGGGGTAATCGGTCGGGCTGTGGGCTTCCGGCGCGGCGATCTCGACGGCCTCGGTGTTGGCCGCGTAGTCGCAGTTGGTGCACTGGACGAAGGTGTCCTCGCCGGACGGCGTGGGCGCGAGGAACTCCTCGGACGCCGAGCCGCCCATCGCGCCGGAGACCGCGAAGACGATGCGGTAATCGAAGCCGAGCCGGGTGAAGATTCGCTCGTACGCGTCGCGGTGCGCCTGGTACGCCGCCTGCAGGCCGTCCTCGGACAGGTCGAACGAGTACGAGTCCTTCATGATGAACTCGCGGCCGCGCAGGATGCCCGCGCGCGGACGCGCCTCGTCCCGGTACTTGGTCTGGATCTGGTACAGCGCGAGCGGATAGTCCTTGTAGGACGAGTACTCGCCCTTGACCAGCAGGGTGAACAGCTCCTCGTGCGTGGGCGCGAGCAGGTAGTCGGCGTCCTTGCGGTCCTGCAGCCGGAACAGCGTGTCGCCGTAGTCGGCCCAGCGCCCGCTGACCTCGAAGATCTCGCGCGGGACGATGGCCGGGAAGTGCACCTCCTGCGCCCCGATGCCGTTCATCTCCTCGCGGACGATCGCCTCGACCTTGCCGAGCACGGCCAGGCCCAGGGGCAGCCAGGAGTAGATGCCGGGAGCGAGCCGGCGGACGTAGCCGGCGCGGACCAGCAGTTTGTGGCTGGGCACCTCGGCGTCGGCGGGGTCGTCGCGCAGCGTGCGCAGGAACAGGGTGGACATCTTCAGCACGGGCCAAGGTTATCGGCCGCGTCCGAGCGCGTTCCGCGGAACGCGTCCTGTTGGGACTTCGCACGCGTTACACCGTCATGATCATGGCTGGAACCCCCGGATCCGGGGCTTGCGGCCATGATCATCAGGGGGACGGAAGGTACGGTCGCGGGCATGACGCACTCCGCTCACGTCGACCTCGCGGTCATCGGGTCGGGTTCGGGCAACTCGCTGGCGACGCCGGAGCTCGAAGGCTGGCAGATCGCGGTCATCGAGGAGGGGACGTTCGGCGGCACTTGCCTGAACGTCGGCTGCATCCCGACCAAGATGTTCGTCTACCCGGCCGGCATCGCCGACGCGGCGCGCGACGGGGCGCGCCTGGGCGTGGACGCGACAGTGGACAAGGTCCGCTGGCGCGACATCCGGGACCGGATCTTCGGGCGCATCGACGCGATCTCGGCCGGCGGGCGCGAGTACCGGGCGCACGGGGCGCCCAACACGTCCCTGTACGAGGCGCATGCCGAGTTCCGGGACGCGCACACGCTCGCGCTCTCGACCGGCGACGAGATCACCGCCGACCACATCGTCATCGCCGCCGGGTCGCGTCCGGTGATCCCGGACGTCGTCGCGCACAGCGGCGTGCCGTTCCACACGTCGGACACGGTGATGCGCCTGGACGATCTCCCCGAGCGCGTCGCGATCCTCGGCGGCGGCTACATCGCGGCCGAATTCGCGCACGTCTTCTCCGCCTTCGGTGCGCACGTCACGGTAATTGCGCGCGGTGCCCCGCTGCTGCGGCATCTCGATCACGAGGTCGCCGAGCTGTTCACCGAGCAGGTGGCCGACCGCTGGGACCTGCGGCTGAGCAACGTGGTCACCGCCGTCTCGGGCGACGCGAACGGTGTCCGCCTCGAGCTCGGGGACGGCTCGGTCGTCGAGGCCGACCTGCTGCTCGTCGCGGCCGGACGCGTCCCCAACTCCGACCGGCTGAACCTCGCCGCGGCCGGAGTGGACGTCCACCCGGACGGGCGGATCGTCGTCGACGCCCACCAGCGCACGTCCGTTCCGCACATCTGGGCGCTGGGAGACGTGAGCTCCGAACATCAGCTCAAGCACGTCGCCAACCACGAGCTGCGGGTGGTCGCGCACAACCTCGCGCACCCGGACGACCTGGTCGAGTCCGATCACCGGTTCGTGCCGTCGGCCGTGTTCACGCATCCGCAGCTGGCCGGCGTCGGCATGACCGAGGAACTGGCTCGTGCCGCGGGACGCCGCTACGTGACCGCGGTGCAGGGGTACGGCAGCACCGCGTACGGCTGGGCGATGGAGGACACGCACAGCGTCTGCAAGCTGATCGCCGATCCGGAAACCGGGCAGCTGCTCGGCGCGCACCTGATGGGCGAGGACGCCTCCATCTTGATCCAGCCGCTGATCCAGGCGATGAGCTTCGGCCTGGGAGTGCGCGAGATGGCCAGGGGCCAGTACTGGATCCATCCCGCGCTGACCGAGGTCGTCGAGAACGCCCTGCTCGCCCTGGAGATCGACTGAGGCCGGCTGCCATACGCTCTGCGGCGTGAGCAGCTATCGCCTCACCACGCTCGGCGCGGACACCGAGCTGTTCGCGCTGCCGTTCGAACTGCCCCTGCTGGACTGGCCCGATCACCTCATCGTGCACGTCCCGCGCGGCATCTCGCGCCACGTGGTCCGGTTCATCGACCTGGCCGGCGAGGTTTACGCGGTCAAGGAGGCGAACGACCGCTTCGTGCTGCGCGAGCACAACCTGCTGCAGGCGCTCGCGCACCGGTCCGTCCCGGTGGTGGACGCGTACGGCACGGTCGTCGAGCGCACTGCCGACGACGGCACCGAGCTGCCCGGCCTGCTGATCACGCGGCACCTGCCGTTCTCGCAGCCGTACCGCGCGCTGTTCACCGGACGGACGCTGCCCGAGCTGCGCACCCGGTTGCTCGATGCGCTCGCCGGCCTGTTCGTGCGGCTGCACCTAGCCGGCTTCTACTGGGGCGACTGCTCGCTGTCGAACAGCCTGTTCCGCCGCGACGCCGGCGCGCTCGCCGCGTACCTGGTGGACGCCGAGACCGGCGAGCTGCACCCGACGCTCACGGACGGCCAGCGTTCCTACGATCTGCAGATCGCGACCGAGAACATCGCCGGCGAGCTGTTCGATCTGCAGGCTGCGCGGCTGCTGGATCCGTCCATCGATCCGGTCGAGACGGCGCAGGAGCTGACGCCGCGGTACATGTCGTTGTGGGACGAGCTCACCCGCGACGAGGTCGTGGCCCGCGACGAGAGCTACCGGATCAACGCGCGCGTGAAGCGGCTCAACAGCCTCGGCTTCGACGTCTCGCAGATCGAGCTGCGCACCGAGCAGGACGGGCGCCGGCTGCGCTTCGACGCCCACGTGGTCGAGCCCGGGCACCACCAGCGCCGCGTCGCCGCACTCACCGGTCTGCACGTGCAGGAGAACCAGGCGCGCACCCTGCTGGCCGACCTGGCCCGGTTCCGCGCGAAGTGGGCCGAGGGCGTCGGGCATGACGTGCCCGAGGACGTCGCCGCGCACCGCTGGCTGACCGAGAAGTTCCACGGCACGCTCGACCTGATCCCGCCGGAACTGCGGCACAAGCTGCCGGACGCCGAGTTGTTCTACGAGATCGCCGAGCACCGCTGGTTCCTGTCCGAGGCGCAGGGCCAGGACGTGGGACGGTCGGCGGCCGTCGATTCGTACGTCGCGAACGTGCTGCGCTTCCTGCCGGACGCGAAGGTCGACCTGTCGCAGGGCCCGCCGACCGAGGAGTTCGCGCCGATCTTCGACTAGGTTCGCTGCTATGGCTGACTCCTACACGGGTGCTGTCCAGGTCGGCGGCCCGATGCACGTTCGGCGGCTGCCGGGCCTGACCATCGCCAAGCTCGCCGTCGGGCCGATGGACAACAACGCGTACCTGCTCCGCTGCACGCAGACCGACGAGGGGCTGCTGATCGACGCGGCCAACGAGCCCGAGCGGCTGCGCGAGCTCGTCCGGCTGGACGGTCCCCCGGTCTCCGCGATCCTGACCACGCACCGGCACGCCGACCACTGGCAGGCGTTGGCCGAGACGGTGACCGATGCGGACGCCGCCGTGTACGCCGGCGAGGACGACGCCGACGAGCTGCCGGTCGCCGTCGACGAGCGGCTGCAGCACGGCGACATCATCACCGTGGGCGACGCGACGCTGGAGATCATCGGGCTGCGCGGGCACACGCCGGGCTCGATCGCGGTCCTCTACCGCGACCCGGAGGGCGTCCCGCACCTTTTCACCGGCGATTCGCTGTTCCCCGGCGGAGTCGGCAAGACCACGTCCCCCGAGGACTTCGCCTCGCTGATGGACGACGTCGAATCGCGGATCTTCGCCGAACTGCCGGACGAGACGTGGTTCTATCCCGGTCACGGCAACGACTCCACGCTCGGCGCGGAGCGCCCGCACCTGGCCGAGTGGCGCGAGCGCGGCTGGTAGGCGCGGTTCCAGCAGCTGACTGCGGGGGCCGCGGTCGCCTACGGGACGGCCGAGCGCGAAGCCGCCCCGCGGTAGCTGCGCGCGTGCGACGAGCCCCATTCGGATCGCCAGGTCGTCGCGGGCGGCAGGTCGCCGACCCGCTGACATCTGTCACCGCGGGTTGATGCGCCGCAACGCTGCCCGTTGTGGCGAAGCACCTGCACCATTGACGCCATGACCGCAGCATCGCTCCGTGCGCCCGCGCACCTGGTCGACCCGCGCGCGAAGGCGTACTGGACGGTGCGCTCGCTCGCGGGCTGGCTGGTCATCGCCGCCGTGCAGATCATCGTGTGGGTCGCGGTGAAGCACCCGGACGCCGTGCACCCGATCCTGTTCGCGGTAACCGTCGCGGTGGCGCTCGCGCATGTCAGCGTCATGCCGCAGTGGCGCTACCGCGTCCACCGCTGGGAGGCCACCGACACCGCCGTCTACACGCAGTCCGGCTGGTTCAACCAGGAGCGCCGGATCGCCCCGGTGGCCCGGATCCAGACCGTCGACACGCAGCGCGGGCCGTTCGAGCAGGTCTTCGGGCTGGCGAACGTCACCGTCACGACCGCGTCCGCAGCCGGCCCGCTGAAGATCCACGGGCTGCGCCGCGCCGCCGCCGACGCACTGGTCGAGGACCTCACCGTCCGGACACAGGCAGCTGGGGGCGACGCGACGTGACCGTCCCGGCCCAGGCCCTGGACGCGGCGGTCCGGCAGGACGGGAACTGGAAGCGGCTCAGCCCGCGGATGCTGCTGGTGCATCCGGTGATCGAACTGGGCAAGGCGCTGCCCGCGATCGTCGGCGCGTTCCTGGCCGGGCACGGCAGTGGCAATGACAGCAGCGGCTCGCGCTGGAGCCTCGGCATCGCCGGGGTGGTGATGGCGTTCGCGATGCTGCGCTGGGTGACCACGCGCTACCGAATCACGCCCGCGCAGGTGCAGCTGCGGCACGGGCTCGTCCGCCGGCAGACCCGCGCCGCTCCGCTGGACCGGGTGCGCACGGTGGACGTCACCGCGCACCTGCTGCACCGGACGCTCGGGCTGGCGCGGGTGAGCATCGGCATCGGCACGTCCGACCGCAAGGGCCGGCAGGCGCTGGTGCTGGACGGGCTCGGCGCTGAGCGCGCGGCCGCCCTGCGCAGCGAGCTGCTGCACCGCCCGGCGGACGCGGCTCAGCCGAAACAGCCCACGCAACCGGTCGCGCCCGCGGAAGTCGAGCTGGCGCGCCTGGATCCCGCTTGGCTGCGGTTCGCGCCGTTCACGCTCACCGGCGCCGTGACCGGTCTCGCGCTGCTCGGCATCGGCTGGCGGATCGTCGGCGAGGGCCACGTGAACGTCGGGCACCTCGGGCCCTACCGCGCGGTGGCCGACCGGCTCGAAGAGTGGCCGCTCGCCGTCGACATCCTCGCCGTGTTCGTCGCCGTCGCGGTGTTCGTCGCGGTCGCGTCCACCGTCGGGTACGTGCTGTCGTTCACCGGCTTTCGGCTGACGCGTCACGACGGCGGCACGCTGCACGTGACCCGCGGGCTGCTGACCTCGCGCGCGACCAGCATCGAGCGGCGGCGGCTGCGCGGAGTCGAGCTGTCCGAGCCGCTGCTGCTGCGGACGGCCGGCGGAGCGCGCTGCCTCGCCGTGGCGACGGGTCTGCGCGTCGGGCGTGGCGCCGAGCGCGGCGGGGAGATCCTGCTGCCGCCAGCGCCGAAGGCCGAAGCGGTCAAGGTGGGCGCCGCCGTCCTCGGGACCGACGCGCCGCTGACCGTCCCACTGGTCGCGCACCCGCTCGCCGCGCGCCGGCGCCGGATCGCGCGCGCCCTGGCTGGCGCGATCGTCCTCGGTGCTGCGTTCGACGCGGCGGTACTGCTCGCGGGTTGGGACTCCGCGCTGCTGTCGGTGCCGGGCGCGTTCGTCTCGGTCGCGGTCGCGCTCGGCTACGACCGGTACTGCTCGCTCGGGCACGCCTTCGTGCGCGGGTACGTGGTGACCCGGTTCGGCTCGGTCGTGCGCCGCCGCACCGCCGTGGCGGCCGACGGCGTGATCGGCTGGAACCTGCGCAGCACGTTCTTCCAGCGCCGCCTCGGCCTCACCACGCTCGTGGCGACGACCGCCGCCGGGCGGCAGAAGTACTCCGTCGCCGATCTCGCGGACGCGGACGCGGTGCGCTTCGCCGATATGTGCGTGCCGGGGCTGCTCGAGCCGTTCCTGACATGATCACCGCATGAGACCGGTTGCCGCGCTGGAGGTCGGCGGAACACACGTCACGGGCGCCGTGGTCGACCTCGACACCGGGGCGTACCTGCGCGAACCGAGCCGCTTGCACGTCGACAGCCACGCCGACGCCGACCAGATCCTCGCCACGTTCGTCCGCGCCGGGGTGGAGCTGGACGCCGCTGCCGGATTGCGCTGGGGCGTCGCGATGCCCGATCCGTTCGACTACCCGAACGGCATCGGACGGTTCCACGACGTCGGCAAGTACGAGGCGCTGGACGGCGTGGACGTGCGCGCTCCCCTGGCCGCCTGCCTGCCGGCGCCCGCGTCCATCACGTTCGTCAACGACGCGGACGCGTTCACGCTCGGCGAGGCGCACAGCGGCGCCGGACGCGGTTACCGCCGCTGCGTCGGGCTCACCCTCGGCACCGGCGTCGGCAGCGGCTGGGTCGTGGACGGGGTGCCACTCGCGTCCGGCCCGGGCGTGCCGAAGGACGGACGCGCCCACCACCTGGAGGTCGGCGGCCGCCCGCTGGAGGACGTCATGTCCCGGCGCGCGATCCGTCGCGCCTACGCGGAGGCGTCCGGCGATCACGACTCCGACGTCCGCGAGATCGCCGAGCGTGCTCGCGGCGGCGACCGGACGGCGACCGAGGTGCTGCGTAACGCGTTGCGCGCTCTGGGCGAGGCGCTCGGCCCGGGGCTGCGCGAGTTCGGCGCGGACGTCGTCGTGGTCGGCGGCTCGATGGCCGGCTCGTGGGATCTCTTCGAGCCGTGGCTGCGGGACGGTCTCGGCGCCGCGCAGCCGCCGATCGCGGTCAGCCAGGACGCCGAACGCGCCGGCCTGACCGGCGCGGCCCTCACCGCGCTGCGCGACTAGCGGTGCACGCCGATCAGGATGCGCGGGTGCGTCGTCGGGCGTAGCCAGCGCATCAGCCTGACCAGCCGCTTCTGCGGGATCGCGACGCAGCCGGCCGTCGGGTACCCGTCCGTCACGTGCAGGAAGAACGCGCTGCCGGCACCCTGGCGCACTCCACCGGGAGCGTTGCGGGTGTTGTAGTCGATCACGACCGCGTAGTTGTAGTAGGGCGTCTCGTAGTACAGGTGCTCGTTCGGCGCGCCCTGGGTGAACCGGCAGTGCGACGTGCAGCGCTGGTGCGTGTTGTAGAGCGGGCCCGGCTGGCTGATCCACCAGTCCGACGGCCGGGTGCGGAAGTACGGCAGCGCGGTGCCGGGGTCCGCGTTGTGGCCGAACGCGCGCGTGAGCGTGAAGCTGCCCATCGGCGTCTTGGACGCGCTCTCGCTCGGCGTCGGCGTCATGCCCTGCGACCCGATGTGTGCGGTCATGCTCGTGCCGTACTTGAGCCAGCCGCCGCCGGGCGCCTTGTACCAGGCCTGCAGCCGCGCCGTCGTGCGGCCGCGGGTCGTCGCCGTCACGGTCAGGACGCGGGTGGCGTTGTGCGTGCGGTACTTCAGCGGCAGCGCAACACCGCGCACGGGCGTCGCCGCGCGCGCCTTAGCGGCCGGCGACACGCTGGCCGGCGCCACAGTCTTGGCGCGGTGCGCCGCGCTGGACAACGCCGGGCTCGCGGCGACGGACGTGGTCGCGACCGACCGCGGGGCAGTCGACGTCGTGGCCGCGCTGCTCGTCGCTGCGACGCTCGGGGCCGCTTCCGACGCGGCGGCCGGGCTGCCCGTGCCAGTCGGCGTGACCGGCACGGGGTAGGTGCGCGCCGCCGTGCTCACCGGCGGGCGGTAGGTGTCGGCAGCCTGGTTGGTTGACGGGTTCTCGCTCATCGAGACCACGACGGCCACGCAGCCGGCGACGGCCGCGGCGGCGGTCAACGAGGCGAGCACACGTCCTGCGGTCATTGGGACAGTCTGCCAAACCGCATCGGACGGATCGGGCAAGGCGGACCGCGTGGCGCGCCGGGCCACCCGTCTGACAGGCTGCGGGAATGGTCATCGAGGTCGCAGACATCCAGGTCTCGCCGGGCGCGGAGGACGCGTTCACCGACGCGTACCGCGGTGTGCGGGACGTCCTGGTCAGCACGCCCGGCTGCCGGTCCGCGCGGATGACGCGCTGCATCGAGTCACCGTCGCGGTTCGTGCTGCTCGTCGAGTGGGACTCGGTCGAGGCGCACGAGCAGAACTTCCGCGCGAGCGACCGGTTCGCCAAGTGGCGCGCCGCGATCGGCCCGTTCTTCGCTGCGGCGCCGCACGTGGAGCACGTGCAGGAGATCTGAGCTACTCCGGCGCGACGGCCTCGAGCAGGTTGCCGTCCGGATCGGTGACGACGGCGTTGAACTGGCCACGCCGGAAGATCGCCCAGCGCCGCGGCGCGTCGTGCGACCGGCCGCCGTGCGCGAGCGCCGCGGCGTGGAAGGCCTCGACCTCGGCGCGCGAGGCGGCGCGCAGCGACACGTGCAGCCCGGACGTCGGCGCGGGGCCGGCGACCAGCCACAACACCGCGCTGTCCCCCGCGCCCCATCCCGCGGCCTCGACGTCGGCGTCCTCCTCCTCCTCGTCGCCGAACTCGACGACCCGGCTCAGGCCGAGCGCGCCCAGTGTTGCGTCGTAGAACGCGAGGCTGGCCGCGAAGTCGCCGGCGGTGATCGTCACGTGGTCCAGGGGCACCGCACCATGATGCCTGCCGCCGTTTCGCGATACTGGCGCCGTGACGGTTTCCGGCGAACGACCACCGACGGCGCTCACCATCGCGGGTTCGGACTCCGGCGGCGGGGCCGGGATCCAGGCCGACCTGAAGACGTTCCTCGCCTGCCGGGTGCACGGCATGTCCGCGATCACCGCGGTGACCGTGCAGAACTCGCTCGGCGTGAGCGGCTTCTACGAGCTGCCGCCGAACGCGGTCGCCGAGCAGATCGAGTCGGTCGTCACCGACATCGGTGTGGGTGCGGCGAAGACCGGCATGCTCGCCTCGGCCGCGATCATGGAGGCGGTCGCGGACACCGTCCGCCGCCTGGACGTCACCCCGTTCGTGGTCGACCCGGTCGCCGCGTCACAGCACGGCGACCCGCTGCTGCGGCCGGACGCGATGGCGGCGCTGCGCGACGTAATTCTCCCGCTGGCCACGCTGATCACCCCGAACCTCGGCGAGATCAAGCTGCTCACCGGGGTCGAGGTGCACTCCCGCGCGGACATGGACGATGTCGCGAAGGCGCTGCACGCGCTCGGCCCGCAGTGGGTACTGGTCAAGGGCGGGCACCTGCCCGACGGCGACGCGGTGGACGTGCTCTACGACGGCACCGAGTTCCACGAGCTGACTGCGCCGCGGCACGCCACGGAGCACACGCACGGCTCGGGCGACACGCTGGCCGCGGCGATCACCGCCGGTCTCGCGCGTGGCCTGGACGTGCCGGCCGCCGTCGCGCTCGGCAAGCGGTTCATCAGCGGCGCGGTCGCCGGCTCGTTCCCGCTGGGCAAGGGACTAGGACCGGTCGGCCACTTCTGGCGCGTCCGCGACTGGCCCGAGTGAGTGTTGGCCGCGTAGCAGGCCGACACGCGGCGGCAGTGCCTGCTACGGGGCCAACACCCGCAGGCGCGCGGCGAACTCGGCGGCCGCCGCACCGGGATCCTCGGCCTCGGTGATCGCGCGGACCACGACCACCCGGCGCGCTCCGGCCGCGATCACCTCGTCCAACCGCTGGACGTTCTCGATGCCGCCGATCGCGAACCACGGCCGGTCGTCCTGGTTCGCGGCGACGTGCCGCAGCAGCTCGACGCCCGCCGCCGGACGGCCCGGCTTGGTCGGCGTGGTCCAGGTCGGGCCGGCGCAGTAGTAGCCGACGCCGTGCTCGGTGCGCGCCGCGTCCGCCTGCGCGGCTGAGTGCGTGGAGCGGCCGATGATCACGTCCGGCCCGACGATCTCGCGCGCGACCGCGACGGGCAGGTCGTCCTGGCCCAGGTGCAGGACGGGAGCGCGGCTGGCGCGGGCGAGATCGGCGCGGTCGTTGACGGCGAACAGCTTGCCGTGCCGCTCGGCCGCGGCCGCGAACACCTCCAGCAGGCGCAGCTCGTCGCGCGCCTCGAGACCCTTCTCGCGCAGCTGGACGATGTCGACGCCGCTGGCGAGGACGGCGTCCAGGAACTCGGCGAGATCACCGGTCCGTTCGCGCGAGTCGGTGCACAGGTACAGGCGGGCGTCCTTCAGGTCGGGCACCGTCCGAGCGTAGGGTGGGCGGTGCACGGGAGTCCCACTGACCTGACCGACCGGTCCGGCCAGCGCGGGGCTGAGAGGGCAAACAGCCGACCGTCGAACCTGATCCGGGTCATGCCGGCGCGAGGGAGCATGCACAACATCTCAACCGACGCCATCGTCGTCGGGACGGGCGCCATCGGCGCGGCCGTCGCCTGGCGCTGCGCGCAGCGCGGGCTGTCGGTTACAACGGTCGATCCCGATCCGGCGCGCGGCGCGTGGCACACCGCAGCGGGCATGCTCGCGCCGATCACCGAGCTGCACTACGCCGAGATGCCGCTGCTGCGGCTGAACCTGGACTCGCTGGCCCGGTACCCGTCGTTCACCGCCGAGCTCTCCGACGCGACCGGCCTGCCCACCGGCTACGCCGAGTGCGGGACGGTCGAGGTCGCCTGGGACGGTGCCGATCTCGCGACACTGCGCGATCTACACGCGTTCGGTACCGGCCTCGGGTTGAAGTCCAGCCTGCTGACCGGCCGCGAGCTGCGTTCGCTCGAACCCGCGCTCGCCGCCGGGTTGCCGGGCGGGTTGCTCGCCGAGTCCGACCACCAGGTCGACCCGCGCCTGCTGCACACCGCGCTGCGCGTCGCCGCCGGTGCGCTCGGCGTGCGGACGATGGTGGGCAGCGCGTCGGTCGACGTCCAGGGCGACCGCGCGGTCGGCGTCGTGCTGGCGGACGGCACGCGGCTGGGCGCGGACACGGTCGTGCTCGCGGCCGGCGCCTGGTCGCAGCAGGTCGCCGGTCTGCCCGCCGAGCTCGCGCCGCCGGTCCGTCCGGTCAAGGGGCAGACGCTGCGCCTGCGGCTGCCGGGGCCGCCCCGCATGGCCCACGTGGTGCGCGGCAGCGTGAAGGGCGTGCCGGTGTACGTGCTGCCCCGTAGCAATGGGGAGTACGTGGTCGGCGCGTCCAGCGAGGAGGCCGGCTTCGACCAGGCGCCCCGCGCCGGCGCGGTGTACGAGCTGTTGCGGGACGCGCAGTCGCTGCTGCCGGAGCTGGGCGAGGCCGTGCTCGCCGAGGTGTGCACCGGGCTGCGCCCCGGCTCCCCCGACAACGCTCCGCTTCTCGGGCCGTCCGGGCTGGACGGTCTGGTGTACGCGACCGGCCACTTCCGCAACGGCATCCTGCTCAGCCCGGTGACCGCCGACGGTGTCGCCGAGCTGATCACCACCGGCACGCTGCCCGAAGTGCTCGCGCCGTTCGCCCCGTCCCGCTTCGCGAAGGCAACGACATGACCATCACGCTCAACGGCGAGTCCTGCGAGCTCGACGACGACATCACCCTCGTCGCGTTCATCGAGTCGCGAACCGGGACTACTCGCGGCAGCGCGGTGGTCGTCGACGACGAGGTCGTGCCGCGCGGCTCGTGGCCGGACTACCGGCTGCGCGACGGGCAGCGCGTCGAACTCATCACCGCCGTGCAGGGAGGCTGACGTGGCCGGGCAACAGCAGACCGCGCACGACCCGTTCGTGATCGCCGGCGAGGAATTCGGTTCGCGGTTGATCATGGGCACCGGCGGCGCGCCCAGCCTGGACGTGATCGACGCCGCGCTGGCCGCGTCCGGCACCGCGCTGTGCACGGTCGCGATGCGCCGGCTGGACCCGTCCACGACCGGCTCGATCCTGGACGTGATCGACCGGCGCGGCGTGCGCGTGCTGCCGAACACCGCGGGCTGCCGCACCGCGCGCGAGGCGGTGCGCACCGCCGAGGTCGCGCGCGAGGCGCTGGAGACGGACTGGGTCAAGCTCGAGGTGGTGGCCGACGAGCGGACGCTGCTGCCCGACCCGGTCGAGCTGCTGGACGCGGCGCAGACGCTGGTCGGCCTGGGCTTCACCGTCCTGCCGTATACAAATGACGATCCGGGGCTGGCCCGCCGGCTGCAGCAGGCCGGCTGCGCCGCCGTGATGCCGCTAGGCTCGCCGATCGGCACCGGGCTCGGCATCGCGAACCCGCACAACATCGAGCTGATCGTCAGCGAGGCGCGCGGGCCGGTGATCCTGGACGCCGGCATCGGCACCGCGTCCGACGCCGCGCTCGCGATGGAGCTGGGCTGCGACGGCGTGCTGCTCGCCTCGGCCGTCACGCGCGCCCAGGACCCGGCGCGCATGGCGGCCGCGATGGCCGCCGCGGTGACCGCCGGCCGGCTGGCGCGCCTCGCCGGACGCATCCCGCGCCGCAGCCACGCGCAGGCCTCGTCACCGATCGAGGGCATGGCTGTTCTGTAGATCCACCACCAACGCGGGAGCTCCAGGAGGGGCTGAGAGGGCCGAACGCCGGCCGACCGCCAGACCGCCCGGGTAATGCCGGGAGAGGGAGAGCACATGACCACCACGCGCGAACGCACCACCGCGGCCGAGCCGACCGAGGTCGGGCTGACCCTCGAGGACGCGAACCCGCGCAACCTCACCGGCTGGGACGCCGCCGCGCTCTGGGGCAACCTGGGCGTGAGCCTGCTCGGCTTCACCGGCGCGATCTTCGTGCTGGTGCCGGTCGACGAGCCGATGTCGCTGGCGGCGGCGCTGACCGCGCTGGTGGTCGGCACGGTACTCGGCACCCTCGGCGTCGCCGCGGCCGGCGTGCCTGGGTCGGACACGGGCGCGCCGTCGATGGTGCTGCTGCGCGGGCTGTTCGGGACGCGGCCGTCCTACCTGCCGACCGCGCTGAACGTCGTGCAGCTGATCGGGTGGACCACGTTCGAGCTGGTGACGATCGGCACCGCGATGCACCAGATCGCCAGTGGCGTCCCGCGATGGACGTACGTGCTCGCCGGTGGCGTGCTCACCACGGTGCTGGCGCTGCGTCCGCTCGGCTGGATCCGCGTGCTGCGCAAGTACGTGACAGTCGCGGTGCTGGTCGCGTTGGTGTACCTGCTCGTGCAGCTGCTGCGGCATCCGTTGCCGGCGTTCACTCGCGGGACGTGGAACGGCTTCTGGATCGCGGTCGACACGGTCATCGGCGTCGCGGTGTCGTGGGTGCCGCTCGTGTCGGACTACTCGCGGCACGCGCGCTCGACGCGCAGCACCTTCGCCGGGACGTTCGCGGGTTACTCGCTGACCCAGATCTTCTGCTACGTCATAGGGCTGATCGCGCTGGTGACGGTCACGCACGGCGACGCGGACCGGATCTTCGGCGCGTTCATGGCGATCCCGGTCGGCACCGTCGCGTTCGGCGTGCTGGCGGTGCGCGAGCTGGACCAGTCGTTCGCCGACACCTATTCGACCGCTGTCTCGCTGCAGAACTTCTGGCCGCGCTGCGACCGGCGCGTGCTCGCGCTCGCGGTGGGCACTGTCGCGACGGTGTGCGCGCTCGCGTTGAACGTCAACGACTACGAGAACTTCCTGATCCTGATCGGCTCGGTGTTCGTGCCGCTGCTCGGCGTGCTCGTGACGGACTACTTCCTCGTCTCGCGGCGGCGCTGGGACCTCGGCGCCGACATCCGTCCGCGCTGGTCGACGCTCGCCGCGTGGGTGATCGGCTTCTGCGCCTACCAGGTGATCAATCCCGGCTACATCGGCTGGTGGACGCGGATGTGGGCGCACGTGAATTCGTGGCTGCATATCACCGTCGAGTCGTGGATGAGCGCGTCCCTGATCTCGTTCGTGGTCGCGGCGGTTGCGACACTGGTGCTCGCCCTGATCCGCTCCGCGCCGCAACTCGCCGGGCGGATCCGTCGCGCCCGGCAGTGACCCTCGCCGGGCCGTTCCGCCGGACGAAGGAGCCCGCGTGCTGATCCATCCCGAGGTGTCGGCGGCGCTCGCCGAGCACCGTCCCGTGGTCGCGCTGGAGAGCACGATCATCAGCCACGGCCTGCCGCGTCCAGACAACCTGCGCATCGCGCGGGAGATCGAGCAGTCGGTGCGCGACGGCGGCGCGGTGCCCGCGACCGTCGCGGTCGTGGACGGGCAGGCGCGCATCGGGCTGGACGACGCGGCGCTGGAGCGCGTTGCGAGCGATCACGACGTCGTGAAGGTGAGCGTCCGCGAACTGGCGGCCGTCGCCGCGCGCCGGGGCGTCGGCGCGACGACCGTCGCCTCGACCGCGCACCTCGCGGCACGCGCGGGCATCTCGGTGTTCGCGACGGGCGGGCTGGGCGGCGTCCACCGCGGCGCCGTCGAGACGTGGGACGAGTCGGCCGACCTCACCACGCTGTCGCGCACACCGGTGCTCGTCGTCTGCGCCGGTGTGAAGTCGATCCTCGACGTACCGGCCACCCTCGAACGGCTGGAGACGCTGAACATCGGCGTGCTCGGCTACCGCACCGACCGCTTCCCCGGCTTCTACCTCGCCGACGCCGGGTACCCGCTGGCGTGGCGCGTCGAGTCGCCTGCCGAGGTCGCGGACGTGCTGCGTGCGCGCGACGAACTCGGCACGGACGTGTACGGGATGGTGCTCGCGAACCCGATCGCGCCTTCCGACGAGCTGGACCGTGCGCTGCACGACCGGGTGCTGGCATCCGGTCTCGCCGCGGCGGACGAGGTCGGCGTGACCGGCAAGGATGTGACGCCGTTCCTGCTCGACTGGTTCCACCGCGAGACGCACGGAGCGTCACTGACGGCCAACGTCGCACTGGTGCGCAGCAACGCGCTGCTCGCCGCCCAGGTCGCCGCCGAATACGTCCGCCGGTGATCTACTGCCTGGGCGACCTGATGGTCGACGTGCTCGCGCGGCTGTCCTCGCCGCTCGCGGTCGGCACGGACACGCCGGCGCCGATCGCCGTGCTCGGCGGCGGGTCCGCGGCGAACACCGCCGCCTGGTTGGCGGCCGTTGGGGTCCCCGCGACGTTCGTGGGACGCGCGGGCGACGACGCGTTCGGGCGGGCGCAGCGGGACGCGCTGCTCGCCCACGGTCTCGACCTCGCCTTGAGCGTCGATCCGTCGCTGCCGACCGGGACGTGCATCGTCCTCGTGGACGTCGACGGCGAGCGCACCATGGTTCCGGATGCCGGCGCGAACGCGGCGCTGGCGCCGGCGGACGTCCCGGTCGCGTCGTTCACGCCCGGCGACCATCTGCACGTCTCCGGCTACGCGCTGTTCGGTGGCGCGCGGGAGGCCGCCCTGCACGCGATGTCGGCAGCTCGATCTGTCGGTTTGTCGATAAGTGTCGGCGCGGCATCGTCCGGCCCGTTGCTATCGATCGGCGCGGACGCGTTCCTCGACTGGGTCGGCACGGACGTGCTGCTGTTCGCGAACCGCGACGAGGCGGCGGTGCTCGCCGACGCCGAACTCGATGTCCCCGCTGCCGATCTGGCCGCCGCTCTGGCTGCCCACGTCGGCCGGGCGCTCGTCACCTGTGGCGCGGACGGCGCCGTCTACTGCGACGGTTCCGACCCGCTGTTCGTCCCCGCCGAGGCGGTGGACGTCGTCGACTCGACCGGTGCAGGCGACACCTTCGCCGCGGGCGTGCTCGCCGCCTTCGCCGACGGAGCGGCGGCTGAGCCCGCGCTGGAATACGCCCATGCCCTCGCGGCCGCTGCCTGCACCCTCACCGGCGCCCGTCCCGCGGCACACCCGGTCAGTGCAGCGCGGCGCCGGGGAAACCTCGGACGGTATGCATCCGATACGTGAACAGGCCCGCTCGCACCCCGGGGTCATCGTCCATGATCGTGCGCGTGTCCTCGGGCGTCGCGGCGAAGATCCCGATGCCGGCCAGGTCACTGTCGTCGTTGGCCGGTAGCACGACGTGCAGCAACCCGGCCTCGGACAGCGCCATATTGCGGCGGCCGTGCTCCCAGACGGTGGCGCGAGCGGTCGGTCCGTTGAACGCGTCCGTCGCGTGGAGCAGCACAGCCGTGTACGTCGCCGCCTGGCCGAGCCGCTCGTGCATGGTCGCATCGGTGACGACTGGCAGCGCTCGCCCGAGCACTGCATTCGCCCGGTCGATCCGGCTCGCGTACGGCTCCAGCGTCCAGCCGCCGGCGACGGCGTCGCGCATGCCCTGCCAGCCATCCCCGTGCCGGTCCAGGTGGCTGTGAGTGAGCACGACCTCGGTGCGCTGCGGCGTGATTTCAGTGAACGCGACCTCGATCTCGCTCGTCCGCGCCGGGTCGGTCTCGATCTCCCATCCGGTGGTGATGTCCCAGCTGAAGCAAACCCGGTCCGGCGGCTCATAGACGAGCACGCGTGCCCAGCGGCATTCGCTGCCGTCGACGCCGCGGTCGATGATGTTGCCGCCCACGAACGGCTCGAACACCATCTCGGCCAGGGGAGCCCGCAGGATGTGTTTGTCGTCGTCCCACCAGGTGCCGATCTCGGCGGTGAAGACGTGGAAGGCGCGCGCGATCGGGGCTTCGACCTCGGTCCGGACGCGAACGGTGGTGTCGTCAACGATCGTCATGACTTCCCCTCGGGATGTTCGACGGTCTGCCGGAACGCGTCCAGCGACCGGCGCCAGAAGGCGTCGAAGTACTCACGGATGATCGCGAGCGCGTCGGGGTCGACGCGGTACACCCGGCGCGTGCCAGCCGCGTGGTCGTGGACCAGACCGACCGACTTCAGCACCTGCAGGTGCTGGGACACGGCCGAGCGGCTGATCGGCATCTCAGCGGCGATCTCGGTGACCGACCTCGGGCGGGCGACGAGGCACTCCACGATCGCCCGCCGGGACGGGTCGGCGACCGCGTCCACGAGAACACTTGCGTTAGCTGCCACTAACGCAAGTTACGACTAACGCTTTGCGGCTGTCAAGGGTGAGCGACACGGGCGTGGAACTCGCCCGGTTCAGTCGAGGCAGAACTCGTTGCCCTCGACGTCCTGCATCACCAGGCAGGACTCGTCGAACCCGTCGGCGCGCAGAAGCCACAGCTTCGTGGCGCCGAGCGCGACCAGTCGCTCACACTCGGCCTCGAGCGCAGCCACTCGTTCCTCGCCGACAAGCCCGGTCCCGACCCGCACGTCCAGGTGCAGCCGGTTCTTCACGACCTTGCCCTCGGGGACGCGCTGGAAGAACAGCCGGGGGCCGACCCCGTTCGGGTCCATGCAGGCGAACGACGCGCCCTGGCGCGCCGGCGGCAGCGTCCGGTCGAACTCGTCCCAGCTGTCGAAGCCCTCCGGCGGCGGCGGGACGACGTAGCCCAGCACCTCGCACCAGAAGCGGGCGACACGCTCGGGTTCCGCGCAATCGAACGTGACCTGGACCTGTCGAACCGAAGACATCGCTCCACCCTAGAGTCCGCGCTCCGCGGAACGCGCTTCCGTTGGCGCCGGTGCAAGCTCATTCGCCGCCCGTCTCGCCCCGCCGAGACTCCAGTTCCTCTCGGGTATCACTCGCGGGCCACTCGGAGATGGTGTCGACGAAGTTCTGATCGCGTCGCGCATGACCGCTTCCGGCGACCGGGTGGGACTCTCGACTTGCCTCCTTGGCGAAGTCAGAAGCCTCGGCGTCCGGCACGGCTAGCACCCCCTCGTGACAACGGTAGAACCCGGCGCGAGCCCCCTTGCGACGCCCGTCAGTGGAGGCAGAACTCGTTGCCTTCGGGGTCGCGCATGACGTAGGTCAGCGGGCCGCGGTCGTCGTGTGTCTCGACGAGCGTCGCGCCCAGCCCGGTGAGCCGGGCCACCTCGGCCTCCTTATGCTCCGGCTCCACGTGCACGTCCAGATGCACGCGGTTCTTGGCGACCTTGCCCTCGGGCACCTGCTGGAAGTAGAGCCGCGGCTCTACGCCGGCCGGGTCACGGCACGCGGCGACCTCGCGGAACGCCGACCGGCCGTCGATCACGATCCGGTCCGACTCGGGCAGCCGCCCCTCGGCCACCAACTGGTCGACGAATGCGGAATGGTCCTCGACCTCCAGACCGAGCACAGCGGCCCAGAACGCCGCCTGCGCGTGCGGGTCGGCCACGTCGAAGGTCACCTGGGTACGCATGACGTCCACCTCTCGCTCCGGTCAGCGACCGTTCTACGCCGCGGGTCCGACAGCACGGAGCACCTCAGCGGTGGAAGGTGAGGTTGCGGCCGGTGAGCACCAGGTCCAGCCTGTCGGCCGACGCCGTCACCGAGTGCACCGACAGTCCGTACGGCAGCCCGGCGAACGACAGCGGCGCGCCGAACACGTCCGCCAGCGCCTGCGAGGCGGAGGACGGCAGTTGCGCGCCGGCGACCGAGACGCGCGTCGAGCCGAACGCGAGCGCGCCCGACTGCACGACCGGCCGCGCGGTGACCGTGCCGCTCACGGTCTGGCCGAGCACGGATGTCGAGGCCTTCGCGCGCACGCGTCCGTCCCCCGCGTAGCTGACGGTGACACCGAGTGCCGACGACAGGTCGGAATAGCTCGCCACGGCGTTCGCGGTCGTGTGCGCCGCGGTGGCGCTGCTGAAGTCGCGGGCCACGGTCACGTCGCGCAGCACCACGGTCACCTCGCTGAGGTGCAATGCGCGCCGGCCGGTCCCGGTGGTGAGGTCGTGGTCGTGCAGGGTGACCTTGCCGAACTTGCCGGCGGCGAGCTGGGTCAAGAACGGGAAGCCGGCGATGTTGACGTCCGGCCGGTGCGCCAGGTGCTGGGAGTCCTGCACGGTTGTCGCCACGGTGTGCTCGGCGATCACGTTGCCAATCCGGTCGGCCGCGACGAGCAGGGCGACCAGCACGATGATCCCGATCACCAGTCGCCGCACTACTGGATCCTCGCATCCGCGCGTCGTCGGTGTGCTCCGGCAGACTTGCCGCCATGGCGACGTCCGACCCCATCCTGGCCGAACGCATCGCCCGCCACGGCTTCGCCACCCGGCCCGCGGCGGACGCCGTGACCGCCGCGGCGATGGTGTGCGGCATCCAGGCGCAGGACCCGCAGGCGTCGCGCCTCGGCGTCCGCTCGCGCACGGTCGGCGTGGCCGAGAAGGACGTTTTCGCCGCCATCGAACAGCGGCGCGTCGTGCGCACCTGGCTGATGCGGAACACGATCCATCTCGTACCGGCCGACGACGTCCGGTGGATGACCGCGCTGCTCGGCCCGATGATCCGGCGTCGCTTCGAGACGGTGCGCTGGCCGGAGCTCGGCCTTACCCCGGACATCCTCGACAGCGCGGCGGCAGTGACGCCGGCGATCCTGGCCGGCCGCGCACTCACCCGGCAGGAGTTCGCCGCCGCGCTCGCCGAACGCGGCATCCGGCTCGCCCCGGACGCTCAGGCGTCCACACACGTGCTGCTGCATCTCAGCGCGATCGGGTTGACCTGCCGCGGCACGGACCGGGGACGCGACGCGACGTTCGTACTGGTGGATGACTGGATCCCGGACGCCGCGGCGGGCCCGCGCGGCGACGACGCCCTCGCCGAACTCGCCCGCCGGTTCTTCACCGCGTTCTCGCCCGCGACCGCGGCGGACTTCACCACCTGGTCCGGCCTGCCATCGTCTCGGGCGATCGCGCTGATCCGCGACGAGCTGACCGCGGTCGACGTGCACGGACGGGCCGGCTACCGGCTCGGTCACGTCGAGCCGCAGCGCGGGCTGCGCCTGCTCGCCGCGTTCGACAACTACCTCGTCGGCTACAAGGAGCGCGCGGCCCTGATCGCCGACGACCGGCGCGCCGAGGTGTACGTGGGCGGCGTGATCCGCCCGACGATCCTGCTGGACGGACGCGTGATCGGGCGCTGGCAGCTGGACCGCGCGAAGGGACGCGTCCAGGTGACCGAGTTCGAGAGCCTGACCCGGTCGGCGCGCGCGGCGCTCGCGGCCGAGGTCGCGGACCTCGGCGTCTTCCTGGAGCAGGAGCTCACGCTCGGCTGAGGCGTTCCAGAAGGCGTCAGCGGCCGACGCCGGCCGCGTCCATGCCGCGGAGCTCCTTCTTCAGCTCGTTGATCTCGTCGCGCAACCGCGCCGCGACCTCGAACTGCAGCTCGCGGGCGGCGTTGAGCATCTGGTCGTTCAGCTGCCCGATCAGGTCGGCCAGGTCCGCGCGCGCCATCTCGGACACGTCCAGCCCGCGCTCGGAGTGCGCGCCGACGCCGACGACGCCCGGCGACATCCCGCGGCCACCCCGGCCCGGCACCGCCGACTTGCCGCGCGACTGCGACCGTCCCGAACCACCGACCGGCACCCCGCCGGACAGCATCGCGTCGGTGTCCGCCGCCTCGCGCACCAGCGCGTCGGTGATGTCCGCGATGCGCTTGCGCAGCGGCTGCGGGTCGATTCCGTTCTCGGTGTTGTAGGCGATCTGCTTCTCGCGGCGCCGGTTGGTCTCCTCGATCGCGAGCTGCATCGACGGCGTGACCGTGTCCGCGTACATGTGCACCTGCCCGGAGACGTTGCGGGCGGCGCGTCCGATCGTCTGGATCAGCGAGCGACCCGAGCGCAGGAAGCCCTCCTTGTCGGCGTCCAGGATCGACACGAGCGACACCTCGGGCAGGTCCAGGCCCTCGCGCAGCAGGTTGATGCCGACCAGGACGTCGTACTCGCCCATGCGCAGCTCGCGCAGCAGTTCGATGCGCCGCAGCGTGTCGACCTCCGAGTGCAGGTAGCGCACCCGGATGCCCATCTCCAGCAGGTAGTCGGTGAGGTCCTCGGCCATCTTTTTGGTGAGCGTGGTGACCAGCACGCGCTCGTCCCGCTCGGACCGCTCGCGGATCTCGTGCACCAGGTCGTCGATCTGGCCCTTCGTCGGCTTGACCACGATCTCCGGGTCGACCAGCCCGGTCGGACGGATCACCTGCTCGACGAACTCGCCCTGCGTCCGCGTCATCTCGTAGTCGCCCGGAGTGGCGGACAGGTAGACGGTTTGGCCGATGCGCTCGACGAACTCCTCGAACTTCAGCGGCCGGTTGTCCATCGCGGACGGCAGCCGGAAGCCGTGCTCGACGAGCATCCGCTTGCGGGACATGTCGCCCTCGTACATCGCGCCGGTCTGCGGAACGGTCACGTGCGACTCGTCGATGACGAGCAGGAAGTCCTCGGGGAAGTAGTCGAGCAGGCAGTTGGGCGCGCTGCCGGGCTGGCGTCCGTCGATGTGCAGCGAGTAGTTCTCGATGCCGGAGCAGAAGCCGACCTGGCGCATCATCTCGATGTCGTACGTGGTGCGCATGCGCAGCCGCTGCGCCTCCAGCTGCTTGTTCTGCTTCTCCAGCTCGGCGAGCCGGTCGGCCAGCTCGGCCTCGATGCCACGGATCGCGCGCTCCATCCGCTCCGGTCCCGCGGCGTAGTGCGTGGCCGGGAAGACGAACACCTCCTCGACCTCGCGCACCACCTCGCCGGTGAGCGGGTGCAGGTAGTACAGCCGCTCGATCTCGTCGCCGAACATCTCGACGCGGATCGCAAGCTCCTCGTACATCGGGAAGATCTCGACGGTGTCGCCGCGGACGCGGAACGTGCCGCGCACGAACGACAGGTCGTTGCGCGAGTACTGCACGTCCACCAGGCCGCGCAGGATCTTCTCGCGCTCGATCTCCTGCCCCACGCGCAGCCGCACGGACCGGTCGACGTACTCCTGCGGGGTGCCGAGGCCGTAGATGCACGACACCGTCGCGACCACGATGACGTCGCGGCGGGTCAGCAGCGACATCGTGGCCGAGTGCCGCAGCCGCTCGACCTCGGCGTTCACCGACGAGTCCTTCTCGATGTACGTGTCCGTCTGCGGGACGTACGCCTCGGGCTGGTAGTAGTCGTAGTAGCTGACGAAATACTCGACCGCGTTGTTCGGCATGAGCTCGCGCAGCTCGTTGGCTAGCTGCGCGGCGAGCGTCTTGTTGGGCGCCATCACCAGCGTCGGCCGCTGCAGGCGCTCGATCAACCACGCGGTCGTCGCCGACTTGCCGGTGCCGGTGGCGCCCAGCAGGACGACGTCCTTCTCCCCCGCCCGGATGCGGCGCTCGAGCTCGTCGATCGCGGCCGGCTGGTCGCCCGCCGGCTGGAACTCCGAGATGACCTCGAACTTGCCGGTGGTCGGGGTGATGTCGCTCTTGACGCGCATGGACACCACGGTACGAGCCCGGGCCGACAACCAGCACGCTCAGCGGGCTCAGCGCATCTCCGGACGGAATGCAGAAGCAGCACTCCTAGCGTCGAGGCAACGCATCAGCGGAGGAGGACGCCATGACCGAACCGCCGCCGGAGGTCCCGGAAGCCGGCCCGCCGCCCGAACCACCCACCACCGCTGCGCCGGCCGCACCCGAGGCGCCGACACCGCCGCCTGCCGCGCCGCCGCCGCCCACAGTGCCCCCGCCGGGCTACCCGACCGTCCCGCCGGGGTTCGCGCCGGTCGTGCGGACCCCGTGGATCAACCCGGCCCGGCACCGGCAGGTGACCGGAATCGCCGTCGCGGCGGCGCTCGCGTTCACCGGTGCGGGGATCGGCATCGGGATCGCGATCGGCTCCGGATCCGGCGAGAACCCGGCGGTGCGCATCGACCGCGGGCCGCTGTCGGGATTCCGGCTGCCCGGCCGCGCAGCCCCGAACTGGAAGGGCCCGAACCGCTTCGGTCCGGGCCAGCCTCAGCCCCCGTCGAGCAGCCCGTCGAACGTCCCCTCGAAGGCACCCTCGGCAGCGCCGTCCTCGTGAGCCTGCCGGAGCCGTCCGGGCTCTGGTAGAACTCACCGGTGAGCGGAGAGATCGAGTTCCTCGAGCCGGAGCCCGCGCCGGGAACGCCGCCGCAACCGCACCCGTCCCGCGCTTCCAGCTGGGTCGCGGTGCTCGGCTGGACGGCCGCGTCCGTGCTCGCGGTGGTCGCGCCGTTCCAGCGGTTGTACGGCAACGGCACCGCCCTGCCGCGGCGGTACGCCGACTACCTCGCGGCCGGCGGAGGCGGTGCCGTGGACGGCTGGGGCAACGGCGCGTCGGTCGGTCCGCGGTTCGGCGTCGCGCTCGTGGTCTGCGCGGCTGTGTGTGCGGTGCTGACTCTGGGCATGCTGGCGCGCGTGATCACAACTTCGGTAAGCGTCCCCCGCCGCGTCCTCAGCGCGGTATCCGTCGCCGCGCCGTGCCTGCTGGCCGGGGTGATCGGGACGATGGCGCTGTTCCTGGCCTCGCACCCGGACACCCCTCAGGGATGGACGGCCTATGCCGCGTCCGGCCTGCAGTTCGTCTCCCCCGAGACCTACTCCTCGCACCTGATGGTCACCTTCGCCACGAACAGGAACGGCACCCACTCCTCGTGCCTGTGGCTGGCCGTCGCGGCGCTCGCCTGCGCCGTCCTCGCGGCCGTCGCCCAATCGGTGGCAAACCGGGCGTACCGCGATCTGGCAGGGTGAAGGGATGGAAATCTGGCCGGGTACCGCGTATCCCCTTGGCGCAACCTACGACGGATCGGGCACCAACTTCGCGTTGTTCAGCGAAGTCGCCGAGAAGGTGGAGCTCTGCCTGTTCGACGCCGACGGGCACGAGGAGCGGGTCACGCTGCCCGAGACCGACGGCTTCGTCTGGCACGCGTTCCTGCCCGGCGTCGAGCCGGGACAGCGCTACGGCTACCGCGTGCACGCGCCGTACGACCCGGCGCAGGGCCAGCGCGGCAACCCGAACAAGCTGCTGATCGATCCGTACGCAAAGGCGATCGACGGATCCATCGAGTGGGACGAGTCCCTGTTCGGCTACCACTTCGGCGAGGAGGACAGCCGTAACGACCTCGACTCCGCCGAGCACATGCCCAAGTGCGTGGTGATCAACCCGTACTTCGACTGGGGGGTGGACCGGCCGCCGCGGCACTCGTACGCCGACACCGTCATCTACGAGGCGCATGTCAAGGGCCTGACTCAGCGGCATCCGGAGCTGCCCGAGGCGCTGCGCGGTACGTACGCCGGCATCGCGCACCCGGTGATCATCGAGCACTTGCAGCAGCTCGGCGTGACCGCGATCGAGCTGATGCCGGTGCACCACTTCGTCAACGATTCGTTCCTCGTCGAGAAGGGGCTGGCGAACTACTGGGGCTACAACACGCTCGCGTTCCTGGCGCCGGACTTCAAGTACTCGGCCAACACCTCGCCGGGCAGCCAGGTGACCGAGTTCAAGGCGATGGTCCGCGCGCTGCACGAGGCGGGCATCGAGGTGATCCTCGACGTGGTCTACAACCACACCGGCGAGGGCAACCACCTCGGCCCCACGCTGAGCTTCCGCGGCATCGACAACGCCGCCTACTACCGGCTGGTCGACGACTCCCCGCAGCACTACATGGACTACACCGGGACGGGCAACAGCCTGAACGTCCGGCACCCGCACGCCCTGCAGCTGATCATGGACTCGCTGCGCTACTGGGTGACCGAGATGCGCGTGGACGGGTTCCGCTTCGACCTCGCGGCCACGCTCGCCCGCGAGTTCTACGACGTGGACCGGCTGTCGTCGTTCTTCGACCTGGTCCAGCAGGACCCGGTCGTCAGTCAGGTCAAGCTGATCGCCGAGCCGTGGGACGTCGGCCCGGGCGGTTACCAGGTCGGCAACTTCCCGCCGCAGTGGACGGAGTGGAACGGCAAATACCGCGACACGGTAAGGGATTTCTGGCGCGGTGAGCCGGCGACGATCGGCGAGTTCGCGGCGCGCATCACCGGCTCCGCCGACCTGTACGAGACGTCCGGACGGCGGCCGGCGGCGAGCATCAACTTCGTCACCGCGCACGACGGGTTCACCCTGCTCGACCTGGTCTCGTACAACGAGAAGCACAACGAGGCGAACCAGGACGACAACAACGACGGCGAGAGCCACAACCGCTCGTGGAACTGCGGCGTGGAAGGCCCCACGGACGACCCGGCGGTCCTGGCGCTGCGCGCGCAGCAGCGACGCAACTTCCTCGCCACGCTGTTTCTGTCGCAGGGCGTGCCGATGCTGTGTCACGGCGACGAGCTCGGCCGCACCCAGCAGGGCAACAACAACGGCTACTGCCAGGACAACGAGCTGACCTGGGTCGACTGGGACAGCGTGGACGTCGACCTGCTGGCCTTCACGCGCCGGATGGCCGAGCTGCGCCGCGAGCACCCGATCTTCCGGCGGCGCCGGTTCTTCGACGGCCGCCCGGTGCGCCGCCGCGGCCAGGACGCGCTGCCGGACATCGAGTGGTTCACCCCGGACGGCGCGGAGATGACCGAGGAGGACTGGGACTCCGGCTTCGGCCGCGCGATCGCGGTGTACCTGAACGGCAACGGCATCCCAGGCACCGACACCCGCGGGCAGCGCATCGTGGACGACTCGTTCGTGTTGTGCTTCAGCGCGCACGACGAGCCGATCGAGTTCCGCGTCCCGCCGGAGGAGTACGGCGCCGCGTGGGAGGTCGTCGTCGACACGCTCAACCCGGAGGAGTCCGACCGGGTGGCCGCAGCGGGCTCCACCGTCACGGTCGGGCCGCGCGCGCTCGTCGTGCTGCAGCAGGCCGGCTGACGTGGCCGCTCCGAGCTCGACGTACCGCATCCAGGTACGGCCGTCGTTCGACCTCTACGCGACCGCCGACGTCTGCGACTACCTCGCCACCCTCGGCGTCGGAGCGGTGTACCTGTCGCCGCTGCTGCCGTCCGCGCAAGGCTCCGAGCACGGCTACGACGTGGTCGCGTTCGACGGTGTCGACTCCGCGCGCGGCGGCCTCGACGGGTGGACGCGGCTGCTGGCGGCGGCACGGGCCCGCGAGCTCGGCGTGGTCGTGGACATCGTCCCGAACCACACCGGCGTCGCCGTCCCGAAGCAGAACGCGGCGTGGTGGGATCTGCTGCGCAACGGGCAGGCGTCGCCGTACGCGTCCTGGTTTGACGTCGACTGGTCTTGCGGGCGGCTCCTGCTGCCCGTGCTGGGCGACGACTTCGAGCCGTCCCAGCTGGCGGTGGACGACTCGGTCGAGCCCAGCGAGCTGACCTACTTCGAGCACCGCTTCCCGATCGCACCCGGTACCGAGGGCGGCACCGCGGCCGAGGTCCACGACCGGCAGCACTACGAGCTGGTCAACTACCGGCGGGCGGACACCGAGCAGAACTACCGCCGCTTCTTCGCCGTCACGACGCTGGCCGGGCTGCGTGTCGAGGACCCCGCGGTGTTCGACGCGACGCACGCGCAGATCCTGCGCTGGGTGCAGGCGGACCGGATCGACGGGCTGCGCATCGACCACCCGGACGGCCTGGCCGATCCGCGCGGCTACCTGCTGCGGCTGCGCGAACTGGCCGGCGACGACACGTGGATCACCGTCGAGAAGATCCTCGAGCCGGGCGAGGAGCTGCCGGAGGACTGGCCTGTGGCGGGCACGACCGGGTACGACGCGCTGACCGAGGTGTCCGGCCTGTTCGTCGACGAGGCCGGCGAGCCTGCGCTGGACGCCGCCTACCGCGAGCTGACCGGCGACACGCGCAACTTCGCCGAGCACGTGAGCGAGGGCAAGCGCAGCGCGGTGACGACCATCCTGCGCGCCGAGGTGTCCCGGCTCGCCCGGCGCGTGCCCCAGCTGATCAACGCCGAGCAGGCGCTGGTCGAGCTGCTCGTCGCGTTCCCGGTCTACCGCTCGTACCTGCCGGAAGGCGCCGAGCACCTGGCGGCCGCGATCGAGCGCGCGCGGGCCGCCCGTCCGGACCTGGCCGACACGATCGGCGCGCTCGCCAGCCGCCTGACCGACCCGGCCGACGAGCTGTGTTCCCGCTTCCAGCAGACCTCCGGCGCGGTGATGGCCAAGGGCGTCGAGGACACCGCGTACTACCGGTACACCCGGTTTCTCGCGGCGAACGAGGTCGGCGGCGATCCGGAGCACCTGGCCCTCAGTCCGGCGGAGTTCCACGTCGCGCAGCTGCGCCGCCAGCAGATCGCGCCGCAGTCGATGACGACGCTGTCGACGCACGACACGAAGCGCGGTGAGGACGTCCGGGCCCGCCTGGCGGTGCTTGCCGAGCTGGCCGACGAGTGGACGGAGCTAGCCCGCACGCTGATGTCCGCCGCGCCGCTGCCGGACCGTCCGTTCGCGTACCTGCTGTGGCAGACGTTCGCCGGTGCCGGGCTGATCGAGCGCGAACGCATGCACGCCTACGCGGAGAAGGCGATGCGCGAGGCGGCCACGTCCACGAACTGGATCGACCCAGACGCGGAATTCGAGGCGGCGGTGCACGCGGTCGTCGACCGCGCCTACGACGACCCGGCCGTGCGCGACCCGCTCACCGCGTTCGTCGAGCGGATCACGCCGTACGGCTGGACGAACTCGCTCGGCCAGAAGCTGGTGCAGCTGACCATGCCCGGCGTGCCGGACGTCTACCAGGGCACCGCCATCTGGGAGGACTCGCTCGTCGACCCGGACAACCGCCGGCCGGTGGACTTCGACGCGGCGCGCGCGCAGCTGGACCGGCTCGACGCGGACGTGCACGCGCCCGCGATCGACGCGACCGGCACGGCCAAGCTGTGGATGGTGTCCCGCACGCTGCGGCTGCGGCGCGACTGGCCCGACCTGTTCAGCTCCTACGCGCCGGTTCCGGTGGACGGCCCGGCCGCCGCGCACGCGATCGCATTCGACCGCGGCGGCGCGATGACGGTCGCGACGCGCCTTCCGGTCGGGCTCGAACGCGCGGGGGGCTGGGGCGATACCACGATCGACCTGATGGGCAAGGCGACCGACGCGATCAGCGGCGTGACCTACCGCGGCGAGGTCCGGCTCGCCGACCTGCTGGCCGACTACCCCGTGGCGCTGCTCGTCCGCTGACCGTTCGCCGTCGCCGGGAGGTCGAACCGAGCTTCCCGCGCGGACCTTGATCATCCGGCTACGCTGCGCGGGTGAACGGGCACCGCGGGCGTCGTGCGTTCGGCGGCGCGGTGGTGAGTGGGCCGTGGCTGCGGGCGCCGCTGTCGCTGCTGCGCCGGCCGGTCGTCCTTCTCGCGGTCGTGGTGTCCACGGCGGTGCTCGCGATCGCGGCCAGTTCGGGCGTGCTGTTCACGTCCACGCTCGGCACCGCCAGCCTGGACGCGCAGGCCGCCGACGACTGCCCCGAGCTGAGCATGCCGTCGTTCAACGCGGCCGTGAGCGGTGGTCGGACCCCTGCCGAGAACGCGGCCGGTGCGGCGGCGATGCGCCAAGCCGGCCTGAGCGGGGCCTACTGGGTGGACCTCGCGGCCGCGCAGATCCAGACCGTTCCGATCACGCTGTTCGCGCGGGTGGGCGCGCTGGCCCACGTCCAGCCCCTCACGCCCGACCACGGCCAGCCCGGCGCGTGGTTCCCCGACACGTTCGCGGCCATGCTGCACGTGCACGCGGGCGACACCGTGACCACCACGACCGGCGCATCGCTCCGGGTGGCCGGGATCTATCGCAGCCTGTCGCCGGATCCGTTCCACCTCGCGAACCTGCCGCGGTACTGGTGCACGTGGAACGACCTGATCGTGCAGAAGATCACCGGCAACACCGGCACGCCGCCGTTCCTGATCACCGACCCGGCCACGATCGACACGGTCGTCGCGTCGTACACGTCCGCCACGACCGCCTATGGCTCGCAGTGGGTATCGATGTCCTGGTACGCGCCGCTGTCGGCGGACGCGACGATCGCGGACGCGACGGCGGATCAGCAGCGCGCCGCGAACGCGTGGGGCGCGTACCTGAGCACGTCCAAGCGGGCGTTGAAGGTGGACTTCCAGACCAACGCGCTGTTGCACTACCGCAATCCGAAGCCGCCCGGGGACTCGCCGCTGGGCAAGAAGATCGCGATCGCCGACCAGGTGCACGACGGGCTGGCCGGATCCGTCCTTCCGATCGACCTGGCCGGAGCGGTGATCGCGCTGCTGCTAGTGGCCGGTGCCGGTGCCTTCTGGGCGGCACACCGCCAGCGTGAGATCGCGCTGCTAACCGCGCGCGGGGTCGGTCCGTTGCCGCTCGCGGTCAAGGCCGTACTGGAGACGCTGCCGGCGTTGGCGCTCGGGCTCGCGGCCGGCGTGCTCGCGGCCGTCGCGCTGGTCCGCAGCACCGGCCCGGCCGACGTGTTCACGCCGGGAGCAATCGGGTCCGCGACCGGCGCGGCGAGTGGCGCTGCGGGCGCAGGCCTCGTGATCATCGCGATCATCGGGGCGCTCGCCGGCCGTGACCGCACGATCGGCGCCCGCCGGTCGCGATGGCGGCGGGTTCCGGTCGAGCTGGTGCTGATCGGCTTCGCGGTCTGGGCGTGGGCGCGGATCTCCTCCGGGTCCGGCATCGAGTTCGACCACGCCATTGTCGACGTCCGCCCGCTGCTGCTGCTGTTCCCGCTGTTGGGCGTGACGGGCGTGCTGCTGCTCTGCGCGCGGCTGCTGACGTTCGCGGTCCCGCGGCTGGCGTCCACCGCGCGTCGGCTGGGCAGCGCGGGGTTCCTCGCGCTGCGCCGGATCGGGGGCTCGCGCGCGATCGCGATCGGTCTGCTGGTCGGCACCGCGCTGCCGTGCGGGCTGCTCGCCTATGCGGGCACGGTCAGCACCGGCGTCCACCACGAGCTGATCCGCAAGTACCAGACGAACCTCGGCGCGCCCGTCGTGCTGCAGCTGATCGGCGTCCACGAGGACGACCCGCGGCTGGACGGGCACGGCACCGCGGTCGCGCGCTACGACAACGGCCCGACCCTGCCGGACGGGACGCAGGTAGCCGTGGCCGGCGTCGACCCCGGCAGCTTCGGCAGGTTCGCGTACACGTCCCCCCACCAGCGAAAGCAGATCGCCGGGCTGCGGGACGGCACCGCCAACGCCGTTCTGGTCAACGCCTCCGCAGTGGCGTCTCCGAGCGAGGTCCGGCTCGGCACGACGACGCTGCACGTGCACGTGATCGCGCGCGGCAGCGTCTTCCCCGGGCTGCGCAACGGGGCCCGTCCACTGCTGGTCGTCAACCGCGCCGCGCTCGCGCACGTCGACCCGCAGCTGGACCGCGCGAACGAGGTGTGGACGGTCCCGAGCCAGGTGGACGCGGTCGACGTGGCGATCAAGCGCGACGGGTACCGGGTGCTGGGCCGGATCGATCCAGCGATCCGCGTCGGCAACAGCGGGCTGCTGCCGATCACCTGGATCTTCGGGTACCTGCGGGCGCTCGCGGTCCTGATCGGCGCGGTCGCGATCGCGGGGCTGGTGTTCGCGCTCAACGCCCGCACCCGCCGACGGACGGTGGCCTATGTGATGAGCCGGCGCATGGGTCTGTCCCAGGGCACCCACCTGCGCTCGCTGCTGATCGAGCTGACCGCGATCGTCGGCCTCGGCTGGGTGCTCGGCACCGGGCTCGGCTTCGTCGGCTACGCGGTGCTGACCGGTTCGCTCGACGTCGACCCCGAGCTGCCGCCGGGCGCCGCGTTCGACCTGCCCGCGGTCACCCTCGGGAGCACCGCTGCGGTCGTGGCCGTCGTGATCGCGGCCGCGGCGGCCGGCGCTCACCTGGCCGCCGAACGCGCGCAGCCGGCAGACATCCTGCGCCTGGAGTGAACCGGTGTTTGCGGCGGTGCCCGCAACGGGCAGGGTGGGGCCCGTGAGCGAGATCCGGGTGTGGGCGCCGCACGCGTCGACGGTGCGTCTGGTGGTGCACGGCGCGGCCGAGCCGATGACGTCCGACGAGGACGGCTGGTGGCGCGGCCGATCGCTGGAGCCCGGCACCGACTACGGCTTCCTGCTGGACAACATTGAGAAGCTGCGGCCCGACCCGGCGTCGCGTTGGCAGCCGGAGGGCGTGCACGGCCCGAGCCGCGTCTACGACCAGGACGCGCACCCGTGGCAGGACGGTTCGTGGCGCGGCCGCGAGCTCGAGGGCGGCATCGTGTACGAGCTGCACGTCGGGACGTTCACGCCGGGCGCCACGTTCGACAGCGCGATCGAGCGGCTGGACCACCTGGTCGGGCTGGGTGTCACCCACGTCGAGCTGCTGCCGGTCAACGCGTTCAACGGCGTGTGGAACTGGGGCTACGACGGCGTCGACTGGTACGCGGTGCACGAGCCGTACGGCGGCCCGGACGGTCTGAAGCGCTTCGTCGACGCCTGCCACGCGCGCGGGCTCGCCGTCGTGTTGGACGTCGTCTACAACCACCTGGGACCGTCGGGGAACTACCTGCCCGACTTCGGTCCGTACCTGAAGTCCGGGCGCAACACGTGGGGCGACCTGGTCAACTTCGAGGAGCCCGCCGTCCGCAGGTTCGTGATCGACACCGCGCTGATGTGGCTGCGCGACTTCCACGTCGACGCGCTGCGCCTGGACGCCGTCCACGCGCTGGTCGACTCCTCGCCGGTGCACGTGCTCGCGCAGCTCTCCGCCGAGGTCGCGGACCTGTCCGCCGAGCTGGGCCGTCCGCTCACGCTCATCGCGGAATCGGACCTGAACGACCCGGTGATGATCACCCCGCGGGACGCGGGCTACGGCCTGGACGCGCAGTGGGACGACGACGTGCACCACGCGCTGCACTCCGCGCTGACCGGCGAACGGCAGGGTTACTACTGCGACTTCGGGCCGATGTCGGTGCTGGCCAAGACGCTGACCCGCGCGTTCTTCCACGACGGTACGTACTCGACGTTCCGCGGCAAGGTGTGGGGCCGTCCGGTCGACCGCGCCACCACGCGCGGCTGGCGGTTCGTGGTGTGCCTGCAGAACCACGACCAGGTCGGCAACCGCGCCGTCGGCGACCGGCTGCCGGAGCTGACCACGCCCGGCCTGCTGCGCGTCGGCGCGACGCTGCTGCTCACCTCGCCGTTCACGCCGATGCTCTGGATGGGTGAGGAGTGGGCCGCGTCCACCCGCTGGCCGTTCTTCACCTCGCACCCCGAACCCGAGCTGGCGAAGAAGACCGGCGAGGGACGCATCGCCGAGTTCGCCGAGCACGGCTGGGACGTGTCCCAGATGATCGACCCGCAGGATCCGGCCGCGTACCGCGAGGCGGTCCTGAACTGGGACGAACTCGCCGAGACGCGGCACCGGGAGATGCTCGAGTTCTACCGCCGCCTGATCACGTTGCGGGCGGCCGAGCCGGAGCTGCGCGACGGCGCCCTCGCGGCCGTGCAGGCGGACTACGACGACGACGAGCGCTGGATCGTCGTGCACCGCGGCGGGTTCCGCGTCGCGGCCAACCTCTCCGGTGCGCCGCGCGAGTTCGAGCTCGCCGCCTCCGAGATCGTGTTCGCCACCGACGACGCCGCGCGGCTCGACGGCGGCACGCTGCACCTGCCCGCCGAGTCGGCCGCGATCGTGCGCGCGAGCTAGTTGTCCGGTTCGTGCTCGATCACGCGCGGCTGGGTGCTGCCGGTGATCCGACGCGGCTCGTCGGTGGGCTCGGCGTCGGACACGTCCACCTGGGGGAGATTTCCGTCGGCCATGGCCAGCTCCCACAGGTAGTCGTTGTAAGCACCGTGAAACTCGTC
>DASRSS010000166.1:0-3348 GCA_035656335.1 Jatrophihabitantaceae bacterium
TGGTCAGCTACGACAAGGCGATCACGCTGGATCTCAGCCAGCCGCTCACGCTGAGCCTGTCGGCGAACTCGGTGCTCGGGCTGCCCGTCGCCGCCAGCGCCAAGGTGACCCTGTCCGCGGGCGGGGTGTCCGAAATCGACCTCACCACCAAGGCGCCGGCGATGCTCGGGGGTGCATCGGCAGCGCTGGACCTCAAGTCCGACCAGACCCACGGCCTGCAGGTGAGCTCTGCCCATCTGGACCTCGGCCAGGTGAGCATCGGCAAGCTGACCGCCGGCAAGGTCACGCTGGACTACGCCTCCGGCGCGCCCGGCGGCAGCAGCTGGACGGTGTCCGGCACCCTGTCGGTGCCCAACGTCGTCAGCGGTTCGCTGAACGGCAGCGTCACCTACGACGGCAACGGCAAGCTCACCGCGGGCTCGCTGACCCTGCCGTCGCTGAAGCTGGTCGGCCTCGCCTCGGTGAGCTCGTTCACGCTCGCGACGACGGACGGGATGTCATGGACCGGAAGCGGATCGGCCACCACCGCGGGCGGCGGCAGCGCGCAGAGCGTGAAGTTCGCCTACACCGTGGACGAGTCGAACGGCTCGATCACGGCGGACATCACGGTCGGCAAGCTGGTCGTGCCCGACGCGTTCACCCTGACCGGCTTCGCGCTCTCATACTCGTCCGGTTCGTGGTCGGTGAAGGGCAGCGTGACGGCCGCGGGCGGATCGAAGACGAGCGACCTGACCGGCTCGTTCACGGTGGCGGCCGACGGCAAGACCACCGGCTCGCTGAGCGCGTCCAACGTGCCGCTGGCCGGCATCGCGACGGTCGCGTCGTTGAGCCTGACCTTTGACAGCAGCACCAAGACCTACAGCGGCGACCTGTCGCTCACGCTGCCCGGCGGCAGCGCACCGGTCACGTTCAAGGCGTCCATCGTCGACGGCGTGCTGCAGTCGGCCAGCGCCGACAAGCTGGACCTCAAGCTCGGCGCGGTCAACCTCACCGGCGCGTCCTTCTCCTACGACTCGACGAAGCACTCGTACGCGGTCGCGGCGTCGGACGCGAACGTCGCGAACCTGGTGCACCTCGACGACTTCAGCATGTCGGCGCAGGTCGGGACGAGTTCGTGGTCGTTCCAGGTGAAGGGCCAGGTCCAGTCCGACGGCGACAAGGGCGCGAGCATCGACGGCTCGATCGACGTGGCCGACGGCTCGATCTCGAGCGCGTCGCTGACCGTGAGCGGCATCAACATCGGGCACTTCCTGCCGCTGGACGCCGTCAGCTTCAGCTACACCAAGGACACCGGCGTTTGGAAGGGAAGCGCCGGTAAGACCGGTGGGCCGAGCGTCGCCATCGAGATCGACATGCCCGGCGGCACGCTCACCGGGGGCAGCCTCGACATCAAGGACGTCGAGCTCGGCGGCGCCGCGCACATCAGCGAGATCTCGGCGAAGATGGATGCCAGCGGCGACTGGAGCTTCTCCGGCAAGGCCGACGTCGGCGGCGACCAGGACGACCTGTCGGTGGACCTGACCTACTCCGACGGAACGCTGACGGACGCCAAGATCACCGGCAAGCTGTCGATCAAGAACCTGCTCACGATCGACGTCACGGACGCCAGCTACACGGCGGCCACCGAGAGCTACAGCCTGTCCGTCCAACTGACTATGCCCGGCCCCGAAGGCGGGACGGTCGGCGGCAGCATCAAGATCGAGAACGGGCTGTTCACCAGCGGCTCGTTCTCCATCGACAGCAACGGACCGGGCGTGCCGCTCGGCGAGGCCGTCTTCCTCACCGGCGGCTCGTTCACGCTGACGGTGTCGCCGACGCTGTCGATGGGCGGGACCGTGGACTTCACCGTCGGCCCGCGCCTGCCGGTGGTCGGCGCGGCCGTGTCGGGAGATGTCGGGCTGACCTGGACGAACAGCGGCGGCGCGGGAACGTTCACCCTCAAGGGCGACGTCAAGATCGGCGGCCAGCAGATCGCCAACGGCACGGTCACCTACGACACGTCGGCGGGGACCGTCGTGTTCGACGGCACCCTGGGGATCAACGTCGGCGTGCTGTCGGCCAGCGGCGCGCTGCACGGATCGATCACCCCGGACAGCTTCGACCTCAGCGCCGGCGTGACCGCGTCGCTGCTGGGCGTCGCCAGCGCGACCGCCCAGGTGGAGATCACCGACACCGGCATCTCCGGCTGCGCGCAGCTGAACTCCGACTACAACTGGCACGCCGGCTTCACCTACCAGTGGGGCGACGCGTGGCCGCCGCAGCCGCTCAAGGGCGCATGCGACCTCGGTGCCTTCGCTCCGGCGGGCGGCGCCAGTGCGGACGCATTCTCGGCGCGGGCGCTCGCTACGCCGGCGACCCGCGGGATGCGCGCCAGCCTGCGCGCTGACGACGTCGTTGCGCCGGCCGGAACGTTCACCGTGCCGGACGGCCAGGACGTGTACGCGGTCGAGTTCGTCGGCAGCGACGCCCCGCCGCAGATCACGCTCACCGCGCCGGACGGAACGACCACGTTCACCACCCCGGCCGACCCCGCCGACGACGGCGTCCAGCCGGGCGGGCGGTACGTGGTGCTGCGCGACGCGAGCACGAACACCACCTACTTCCTGCTCGACACCCCGGCCGCCGGCACGTGGACGGCCCAGGTCGTGTCCGGAACCGTGAGCACGATGGCCGTCGCGATCCAGCGGCCGCAGCCCACCGTCGCCGCCTCGCTGAGCGGCAGCGGCAGCACGCGGACCCTGGACTACACGGTGGCGCCGGTCGGTTCTGGGCAGTCGGTGCAGTTCGTCGAGACCGCGTCCGACGGCGTGAGCCAGTACCTCGGCGCGGCGACCACCGACTCCGCCGGCAGCGTGACCTTCACCCCGCTGACGGACTCGGGCACGCACACGGTCTCGGCCGAGGTCCTGCAGGACGGCCTGGTGCGCACGACGGTCGACCTGCTCACCTTCACCCCGTCGTCCACCGAGGTCACCACGATCAAGCAGCCGACCACTCCGCCGGGCACCGCGCCGCGGATCCGGCTCAGCGCCCCGGCCACGCCGGTCGGCGCCGGTGACGCGGTGGACCTCACGGCGACCGTGACCATCCCGAACAGCGGCGCGGACACCGGCACTGTGCAGTGCTACAGCGGGACCACCGGCGACGACTCGGATCCGCTCGGAACCCCGGTCTCGCTCGCCGTGACCGGCGGCGCGGGCAGCGGCACGTGCGTCGTGACCGGGCTCGCCGAGGGCGTGCACAGCCTCTGGGCCCGCTTCACCGGCACCGACGGAACGCTCGACTCGGCCGCCCTGCCGCTGTCCGTCCGTGCCGCCAGCAGCAGCGGCGGCGGGGCGACCGGCGGTG
>DASRSS010000167.1:0-22063 GCA_035656335.1 Jatrophihabitantaceae bacterium
GCGATCGACGGGACCATCGCCGCACTCGGGCTGGGGCGGCTCGCGGCACCGCCGGACGCTGAGCGGCCGTGAGCAGGTCGCTAGGCTCGGCCGGGTGAAGGGCATCGTCCTGGCCGGTGGATCGGGCACCCGGCTGCATCCGGTCACGCGCGGCGTCAGCAAGCAGCTGCTGCCGGTCTACGACAAGCCGATGGTCTACTACCCGATCTCGATCCTGATGCTGGCCGGCATCCGGGACATCCTGATGATCACCACGCCCGACGACCACGATCAGTTCGTCCGGCTGCTCGGCGACGGCAGCCAGTGGGGCGTGTCGTTCAGCTATGCCGTCCAGCCCTCGCCGGACGGCATAGCGCAGGCATTCCTGATCGGCGCCGACCACATCGGCACCGGGGACGTCGCGCTGGTGCTCGGCGACAACATCTTCCACGGCCACGGCATGGGCGGCCGGCTCGCCGAAGCGGCCGAATCCACCGAGCGCGACGGCGGATGCACGCTGTTCGGGTACCGGGTCGGTGATCCGGAACGGTACGGCGTGGCGGTACTGGACGGCGACGGCCGTGTCGTCGACATCGAGGAGAAGCCGGCGCATCCGCGCTCCAACCTGGCGATCACCGGGCTGTACTTCTACGACGGACAGGTCGTCGACATCGCGCGCTCGCTCAAGCCGTCCGACCGCGGCGAGCTGGAGATCACTGACCTGAACCGGGTGTATCTGCAGCGCGGCGAGGCGCGCCTGATCGACCTCGGCCGGGGCACGGCCTGGCTCGACACCGGCACCCAGGACGCGCTGCTCGAGGCCGGCCAGTTCGTGCAGGTGCTCCAGCACCGCCAGGGCATCACCGTCGCCTGCCTGGAGGAGATCGCCATGCGGCGCGGGTTCATCACGCCGGAGCGCGCGCTGGAACTCGGCGAGCAGATGGGCAAGTCGAGCTACGCCGTCTACCTGCGGCGCACGGCGGCCGAGTTCATCTCCGGCCCGGACGGGGACGTCGCGCGATGGCAGTGAACGTCACGCCCATGGCGCTGCGGCAGACCGAGATCGACGGCCTGTGCCAGATCGAGACCAAGGCGGTCACCGACGAGCGCGGCACCGTGCGCGAGTTCTTCCGCACCAGCGGTTTCGCCGAGGCCGGCCTCGACGTCCCCGAGCGCTGGCAGCAGATCAACCTGACCTGGACGCGGCACGGCGGCGTCCGTGGCCTGCACGGCGAGGCGATGACCAAGCTGGTCGGCGTCGCGTCCGGCGAGGCGTACGGCGTCTACCTGGACGCGCGCCCCGGATCAGCGAGCTACGGCAAGGTGGTGACGCTGCCGCTGACGGTCGGCTTCCAGGTGCTCGTTCCCGCGGGCGTGTGCAACGGCTTCCAGGCTGTCTCCGCCGAGGGCTGTGAGTACCTCTACTGCTTCGACGCCGAGTGGGCGCCCGGAATGGCCGGGGTGGCCGTCAACCCGCTCGACCCGGCGCTCGGCATCGCCTGGCCGGTGCCGGTCGACGCGGGTGACCCGGCGATGATCTCGGCCAAGGATTCGTCCGCGCCGGCCTTCGCCGAACTGGCCTCCTCCGGGCCGGCATAGTGCCGATCTTTCGAACGGACGGGTAAGGGGTTCATGTCGATGCGCGTGTTCGTCACCGGCGGCGCCGGGTTCATCGGGTCGTGGTTCGTGCGCTCCGTGCTCACCGACCAGTACCCGTACTTCGCCGGCGCCGAGGTCACCGTCTTCGACAACCTGACGTACGCGGGCAACCTGGCCAACCTCGAGCCGGTCGCCGACAGCCCGCGCTACCACTTCGTGCGCGGGGACATCTGCTCCGCGCTGGACCTGGACGCCAGCCTGCCCGGACACGACGTGGTGGTGAACTTCGCGGCGGAGTCGCACGTCGACCGGTCCATCGGCGCCGCCCGCGACTTCGTGCTCACCAACGTGCTCGGAGCCCAGCAGGTGTTCGAGGCCTGCCTGCGGCACAACGTCGAGCGCGTCGTGCACGTCTCGACGGACGAGGTCTACGGCTCCATCGAGTCCGGCTCGTGGCGCGAGGACCATCTGCTCGAACCGAACTCGCCCTACTCCGCGGCGAAGGCCGGCGGTGACCTGATCGCACGCGCGTACGCCGTCACCTACGGGCTGAACGTATCCGTCACGCGCTGCTCGAACAACTACGGGCCCTACCACTTCCCGGAGAAGGTCATTCCGCTGTTCGTCACCAACCTGCTGGACGGGCTGCCCGTCCCGCTCTACGGCGACGGGCGCAACGTGCGCGACTGGCTGTGGGTGGGCGACCACTGCCGCGCCCTGGCCCTGGTCGCCGAGAAGGGCGAGCGCGGCGAGTTCTACAACATCGGCGGCGGACGCGAGCTATCGAACCGGCGGCTGACCGAGCTGCTGCTCGAGGCGACCGGCCGCGACTGGAGCTTCGTGCAGCCGATCACCGACCCGCGCGGCGCCGGGCACGACCTGCGCTACTCGGTCGACTACTCGCGCACTGCCGCGCTCGGCTACGCGCCGCAGATGCCGTTCGAGGACGGCCTGGCGCAGACCGTGCAGTGGTACCGCGACAACCGCGCGTGGTGGGAGCCGCTGCGCGAGCGGGCCGCGATCCCGGGGCGGTGACCCGATGCGTTGGGTGATCACCGGAGCCGGCGGGCAGCTGGGCCAGCACCTGCGCACCCAGCTGTCGGCGCGGTCCGAGGACGTCGTCGCGCTCGGCTCCGCCGACCTGGACATCACCCGCGAGGCGGACGTGCGCGAGGCGGTCGCCGCCCTGCGTCCGGACGTGCTGATCAACGCTGCCGCGTACACCGCTGTGGACGCCGCCGAGACCGACGAGGACGCCGCGCGGCGGGTGAACGCGGTCGGCCCCGCGCTGCTCGCGTCCGCCGTGGCCGACTGCGGCGGCCGCCTGGTGCACGTCTCGACCGACTACGTGTTCGCGGGGACGGCGACCGCGCCCTATTCGCCTGACGACCCGACCGCCCCGCGGACGGCGTACGGGCGCACCAAGCTGGCCGGCGAGATCGCCGCCCTCACCGCGCTGCCCGAGCGGACCACGGTGGTGCGCACCGCCTGGCTGCACGGCGGCCCGGGCGCGAACTTCGTCGCGACGATGCTGCGGCTCGCCGCGCAGGGCACGGATCCGGACGTCGTCGACGACCAAATCGGCTCCCCCACCTACGCCGGCGACCTGGCCGGCGCGCTGATCGAGCTCGGCCGTTCGGACGTGCTGTGCGGCGTGCTGCACTACGTGAACGCGGGCCAGGCGTCGTGGTGCGAGTTCGCGCGCGAGGTGTTCGCGCTCGCCGGCGCCGACCCGTCCCGCGTACACGCCGTCGACTCGGCCGCATTCGGCCGCCCGGCTCCCCGCCCGCCGTGGTCGGTGCTGTCCACCTATGCCTGGACGGCGGCCGGGTTCAGCGCGCCGCGGCCGTGGCGCGACGGCGTGCGCGACTCGGTCGCGGCCCAGCGGGGTGGCGCCGGGTGAGGGTCCTCGTGACGGGCGGTGCCGGTTTCATCGGCGCGCACCTGTGTCGACGGCTGGCCGAACGCGGTCACGAGGTCGCCGCGCTCGACGATCTGAGCACCGGGTTTCGCGCCAACCTGGACGGCGTGGGCGCGACACTGCACGTCGGCTCCGTGCTGGACGTCGGTCTGGTCGGAGAGCTGGTTGCCTCGGCCGACTCCGTCGTGCACCTGGCCGCCGCGATCTCGGTGCCGGACTCGGTCACCGACCCGGTCGGCACCAACGAGGTGAACGTGACCGGGACGCTGAACGTGCTGTGCGCTGCCCGCGACCGCGCCGCGCACACGGTGCTCGCGTCGTCCGCGGCGGTGTACGGTCCGAGCCCCGAGGTGCCGACGCACGAGGAACTCGTGCCCCGGCCGGTCAGCCCCTACGCCGTCAGCAAATTGGCGACCGAGTCGTACGGCCTGTCGTTCGCCGCGAACTACCAGCTGCCCGTCATCGCGTTCCGCTTCTTCAACGTGTACGGCCCGTTGCAGTCACCGGCGCACTCCTACGCCGCCGTCGTCCCGGCGTTCGTGTCCGCCCTCCTGGACGGGCGGCCACTGCAGGTCTTCGGTGACGGCAAGCAGTCGCGCGACTTCACGTCGGTCGCGTCCCTCGTCGCGGTGCTCGCGGACGCGGTGGAGCGGCGGGTGGCCCACGACCGGCCGGTGAACCTCGCGTTCGGCACGAGCACCACGCTGCTCGAGCTGATCGAACGCCTGCAGCGGCTCACGGGGCTCGCCGCGACGGTGGAGCATCGCGAACCGCGCGCCGGCGACGTCCGGGTCTCGCAGGCGGACACCACCCTGCTGCGCTCCCTGTTCCCGCGGATCGTTCCGCAGGACCTCGACGACGGCCTCGCCGAGACCATCGCCTGGTTCCGGGCGACGTACGGTGGGCAGGCGTAGCCGGACCCGCTCCAGCCGGCGACCGGCGCCCTGCTGGCCCCGGCGGGCCGCTAAAAGTCGCGACGTCCGGGAACCCGTGTCAAACTCCTCAAGTCCGGCGGCTGATTACTTCCGCACCGTTGGACGGTCGGTTGCGACGCCGCCAAACCAGGCTGCGAGCTCGCGGCTGACGCGAGCCGCATCGTCCGGACCGGGGTGGGAACAGTGTCATACGCGCTGCGACCAGCGGCCGAAGGGTCATCGGGCCCGTTCGGCGGCGACCTCCTGTCCGAGGCGCCCCAGCCGTCGTCCGACGCGCCACTGAACCGGCCGCAGTGGGCGAGCAAGTACCGCACCACGCTGCTCGTCTGCGACCTGGTGTGCATGATCGTCGCGACCCTCAGCGGTTACGCGCTGCGCTTCGGCTTCGACTCCTCCGCCGCGACGACGGTCGCGTACCTGACGGTCGGCGGCATCATCTGCGCGATCTGGTTGGTCGCGCTGCAGAACGGCGGCGGCTACGACGTGCGCCACCTGGTCAGCGGGCCGGAAGAGGCCAAGCGGGTGTTGCGCGCCAGCGCGATCACCGTCGGCGCGCTCGCGATCGTCTGCTACGCGACAAAGACGATGGTCGCGCGCGGCTTCGTCATCGGCGTCGTCCCCCTCGGCGTGGCGCTGATCCTGCTCGCCCGGCTCGGCGTCCGGCGCTGGGTGCGCGCCCGGCGGCTGCACGCCGACTGGGTCCACCGGGTGCTCGTCGTCGGGACCACGTCCGCGGCTCGGCACCTGCTGACGGTGATCCAGCGCGACGCGGGCGCCGGCCTGCACGTCATCGGCGTGTGCACCGACGACACCCCGGTGGGCAGCGAGGTGGCGCGCGGCATTCCCGTCGTCGGCCGGGTCAGCGAGGCGGCGGAGAGCGCCGTGGACGTGGACGCCGCGGTGATCGCGGTCGCTGCGAACGGCCTCGGCCCGGACGGCGTCCGGGAGCTCGGCTGGCAGCTGGAAGGCACTGGCCGCGGGCTCGTGATCGCGCCCGCGCTGACCGAGATCGCCGGCCCGCGCGTGCACGTCAGCCCGGTCGCCGGGCTGCCGCTCGTGTGGCTCGATCAGCCGCAGCTCGGCCGCGTCCCACAGCTGCTCAAGCGGTCCCTGGACCTGCTCGCCGGCTCGCTGCTGTTCCTAGCGGCCACCCCGATCTACCTGCTCACCATGATCGCGATCAAGACGACCAGTCGCGGCCCGGTGTTCTACAAGCAGGTGCGGCTCGGGATCAACGGCACCGAGTTCAGCATGATCAAGTTCCGGTCCATGTACCGCGACGCGCACGACCGGCGCGCGCAGATCCTCGACCAGAACGAGCAGGACGGCGGCGGTGTGCTGTTCAAGATCCGCCGCGACCCGCGGGTGACGCCGGTGGGCCGGTTCATCCGGATGTTCTCGATCGACGAGCTGCCCCAGCTGGTGCACGTGTTGAGCGGACGGATGTCCCTGGTCGGGCCGCGTCCGCTCGCGGCGGAGGACTCGACCTACACCGGCTCGGCGCGGCGCCGGCTGCTGGTTCGTCCGGGCCTGACCGGGCTGTGGCAGATCAGCGGCCGCTCCGAGCTGAGCTGGGACGACGCGGTGCGCCTGGACCTGTATTACGTGGAGAACTGGAGCGTCGGGCTGGACCTCAGCATCCTGGCCCGCACCGTCCTCGCCGTGCTCGCCCGCAGGGGCGCGTACTGACCCACTGAGGCCGTAGGCTCGACGCCGTGCCGGAACTGCCGGAGGTCGAGGCGCTCGCGTCCTTCCTGCGCGAGCGGGCGGTCGAGCGCGCGATCGTGCGGACGGACGTCGCGTCGTTCAGCGCGGTGAAGACGTTCGACCCGCCGCTGAGCGTGTTGACCGGAGCGGTGATCGAGGGCGCGTCCCGGTACGGCAAGTTCCTGTCCGTCGAGGTGAGTGGGGGTCCCCCCGGCAGTGGGGGCGTAGCCGCCGGGGGAAGCCTGCACCTGATCACGCACCTGTCCCGGGCCGGCTGGCTGCATTGGCGCGACTCGCTGCCGCCCGCGCCGCCCAAGCCCGGACGCGGCCCCATCGCGCTGCGCGTCCACCTCTCGCCCGAGCTGCCCGCCGGGCCGTCCGGCGGCTGGGACCTCACCGAGGCCGGGACGCAGAAACGGCTGGCGATCTACCTCGTCCGCGACCCGCGCGAGGTGCCCGGCATCGCCCGGCTCGGTCCGGACGCGCTCGCGCTGAGCGAGACCGAACTCGCCGAGCTGCTGGCCGACCACCGCGCCCAGCTCAAGCGCGCGATCACCGACCAGGCGCTGATCGCCGGCATCGGGAACGCCTACTCGGACGAGATCCTGCACGCCGCGCGGCTGTCCCCGTTCAAGATCGCGGCAACGCTGTCACTGGACGAGGTGACCCGCCTGCACGCCGCGATGCTCTCGGTCCTCACCGACGCGGTCACCCGGTCCGTGGGCCAGCGCGCCGCGACGCTCAAAGGCGAGAAGCGCAGCGGGATGCGCGTGCACGCCCGCGGCGGGCTGCCGTGCCCGGTGTGCGGCGACACGATCGGGTCGGTGTCGTTCGCCGACCGCTCGTTCCAGTACTGCCCCACCTGCCAGACCGGCGGCCGCGAGCTGGCCGACCGGCGGCTGTCCAAATTGATCAAGTAGCGCGGCGGGCGCGCACCGGCCGCCTCGTAGGATTGCCGGTGTGAACCCGATGAATGTCCCCACGGTCACCCTCGACGAGTTGCCGGCCGGCGCGCTGGTGCTGGACGTCCGCGAACCGCACGAGTGGCAGGCCGGGCACATCGACGGCGCGGTGCACGTCCCGATGCACAGCGTGCCCGCGACGGTGACACACGATCCCGACCGGATCCCGTCCGACCAGCGCGTCCACGTCGTGTGCGCCATGGGCGGACGCTCCGCGCAGGTCACCGCGTGGCTCGTCGGCAACGGCTTCGACGCGGTGAACGTCGCCGGCGGCATGCACGCCTGGCAGGACGCCGGCCGGCCCATGGTCGCCGAGATCGCCGAGGCTCCGCGCGTCGTCTGAGCCGTCAAGCCGCGCCGGCGCGACGATGGACACCATGAGCCACGCGAGGGGCCTCGGATGAGGCCCCGGAGCACGCGCACGCCCATCGAGCCGCCGGAACGGCCGATGGTGGTCGCGCACCGCGGCGCGTCCCACGAGATCGCCGAGCACACGCTGGCCGCGTACGTCGCGGCGATCGAGTCCGGCGCGGACGCGCTCGAGTGCGACGTGCGGCTGACCCGCGACGGCCACCTGGTCTGCGTCCACGACCGAACCGTCAACCGGACGTCGGACGCCCGGGGCGTCGTCAGCGACTTCGACCTGAACGCGCTCGCCGCGATGGACTTCAGCTCCTGGTACGGGCAGGCGTCCGGCGCGGCGCGCGAACTGTCGCCCGAGACCGCGGACCAGCTGCTGCACGACGCGCCGTACCTGTCCGGCGTGGCGCCGGACCGGGTGACCACCGAGGGTGGCGTGCTCACGCTGGAGCGGCTGCTCGCGCTGGTGCGGGACGCGGACCGTCCGGTGCGCATGCTCATCGAGACCAAGCACCCGACGCGCTACGGCGGGCTGGTCGAGAAGGAGCTGGTAGAGCTGCTCGCCCGCTTCGGCTGGTCCGGCCGTCCCGGCCCGCCGGAGTCTGTGCGCGAGCCGGCCGATCTGGCCAACCCGGTGATCGTGATGAGCTTCGCCCCGACCGCGCTGCGCCGCGTGAAGCTGCTCGCGCCGGACGTGCCCACCGTGCTGCTGATGGACCGGATGTTCCCCGGCCGGCGGGACGGGATCCTGCCCGCGGGCGTGCCGATCGCCGGGCCGGGCCTGAAGGTGCTGCGGGCCGAGCCGCAGTACGTCGAGCGGGCCCACGCGCGCGGTCACCCGGTGTTCGTCTGGACGGTGGACGAGCCCGCCGACGTCGACTACGTGCTCGGCCTCGGGGTGGACACCGTGATCACCAACCGGCCGGCCCACGTGCTGCGGCAGATCCGGGCGGATTGAACCTGAATTGTTACGTTTGCGGGCCCGCCGGGCACCCCGTTAGGGAGCAACGCAGACCCCGTGCGGGTTATCGGACCCAAAACCGCTGGGTATCACATCCGCAACACCTGTTGCAGGCGGCCTCGGGCCGCAGGGAAAGCGAAGGGAACTCGGCGATGCGCGTGCCGCACGCGACGACGAGTGCCGCGTTGGTCCGGCACGAGCTCAGTGCCGACCTCGCCCTGCGCGGCATCGACCCCGACTCGATCGACGAGGTCGTGCTGGTGGCCAGCGAGCTCGTTGGGAACGCCGTCCGCCACACGCACACCGCCGAAGGCGGACTGGCCGTCGAGTGGATGCTGGACGGGTCAGGCGTCATCGTCCAGGTCGCCGACTCCAGCCCGGCCACCCCGACGCCGCGCGACCCGGTCGCCACCGAACCCGGCGGGCGCGGCCTGCACATCGTCGAAGCCCTCGCCGACGATTGGGGCGTGCGCCAGGACGACGGCGGCAAGCGGGTCTGGGCCCACGTCCCGGTCCGGACCTCGCACCGCGAGCCGGCGCTGTCAGGTCGGTAAGCTGCGCATCACCCGCAGCGCCACCGACAGCGTCGCCAGGTCGACCACATCCCGGTCCAGCGCGGAACGCACGGTCGTGCGCGCCCGCTCGACCCGCTCGGTTGTCTCCGCCGTCCAGGCGGCCACCCGCTCGTCCGCGCCGAGGGTGTCGTCGGTGCTGCGCAGCACGGCTGTGGTGATCGCCGACAGCGCCGCGTAGACGTCGTGGCGCACGGCCGCGCGGGCCAGCGTCGTCCACCGGTCGTCGCGCGGCAGCTTGGTGATCGCGGTGAGCATCTCGTCCACGTAGAACTGGTCGGACAGCGCGAAGTGCAGCTCGGCGATCTCGGTCGCGGAGTGCTCGCTGGCGTTCGCGATCTCGACGACGTCCAGCAGCAGGAACGTGCTGAGCAGCTCGGCCAGGCGCAGCGACAGGTCGCGGGGCAGCCCCAGCTCGGTAAGCCGCTCGGTCTCGTTGCGGATGTCGGCCAGTTCGGCGCCGCGCACCAGGTCGGTGATCCGCGGGCCCAGCTCGCGCAGCGTCGGCGCGAACCGCTCGATCTCCGCGGCGACGTCCGTGATCGGGAAGCGGACGTCGACGAACCAGCGCGTCGCGCGGTCGATCAGCCGCCGGATCTCCTGGTAGGCGGCGTGCTGCGCGCTCACCGGCACCTTGTTGTCCAGCGACTCGATCTCGCGCCACAGCGCGGACAGCCCGAACACCTCGCGCACCACGCTGTACGCCCGGGTGATCTCGGCGGCGTCCGAGCCGGTCTCCTCGATCGCGCGGTGGACGAACGTGGTGCCGCTGCGGTTGATCATGTCGTTGACGACGACGGTGGTGATGATCTCGCGGTGCAGCGGGTGGTTCGCGAGGTCGTCGGCGAACCGCTCGGCGATGGGCTTGGGGAAGTAGCCCGCGAGCGCCCGCGCGAACCACGGCTCGTCCGGGAGCGTCGACGCCTCGATGTGCCGCGTCAGCGTGATCTTCGAGTAGGCGATGAGCACGGAGTTCTCCGGCGACACGAGCCCGTGGCCCTCAGCCTCGCGCTGCTCCAGCTCGGCGTCGGTAGGCAGGAACTCGATCGCGCGGTCCAATTCGCCGGACGCCTCCAGCGCGCTGATGAACCGCCGGTGCACGCTGACGAGCGCCGGGTCCAGCTTGCGGGCCATGCCGAGCAGCACGTTCTGCTCGTAGTTGTCGCGCAGTACAAGTTCGGCGACGTCGTCGGTGACGGACGCGAGCAGCTCGTTGCGCTCGTCGCGCGTGATCGCGCCGGACGCGACCGAGCGGTCCAGCAGGATCTTCAGGTTCACCTCGTGGTCGGACGTGTCCACGCCGGCGGAGTTGTCGATCGCGTCGGTGTTGATCCGCCCGCCCAGCCGGGCGAACTCGACGCGTCCGAGCTGCGTGCAGCCCAGGTTGCCGCCCTCGCCGATCACCTTGACGCGCAACTGGTTCGCGTCCGCGCGCAGCACGTCGTTCGCCTTGTCGCCGGCGGCGGTGTGCGGCTCCGTGGAGGCCTTGATGTAGGTGCCGATGCCGCCGTTCCACAGCAGGTCGACGGGCGCGAGCAGGATCGCGTGGATCAGCTCGACCGGCGACAGCTTGGTGATGCCGGCGGCCAGGCCCAGCGCCTGGGCGACCTGCGGCGTGATCGGGACGGACTTGAGCGTGCGCGGGTAGACCCCGCCGCCCTCGCTGATGAGTGACGTGTCGTAGTCGGCCCAGCTGGACCGGGGGAGCGCGAAGAGGCGCTGCCGCTCGGCGAAGGACGTCGCCGCGTCCGGGTTCGGGTCGAGGAACACGTGCCGGTGGTCGAACGCGGCGACCAGCCGGATGTGCTCGCTCAGCAGCATGCCGTTGCCGAACACGTCCCCGGACATGTCGCCGATGCCGACGACGGTGAACTCCTCGCGCTGTGTGTCGATGCCCATCTCGCGGAAGTGGTACTTGACCGACTCCCACGCGCCGCGGGCGGTGATGCCCATCGCCTTGTGGTCGTAGCCGACCGACCCGCCGGACGCGAACGCGTCGCCGAGCCAGAAGCCGTAGTCGATCGCGATGCCGTTGGCGATGTCGCTGAACGTCGCGGTGCCCTTGTCGGCGGCGACGACGAGGTACGGGTCGTCGCCGTCGTAGCGGCGCACGCGCGGCGGGGCGACGACCCTCTGGACTCCGTCGGAATCCGTGACGTAATTGTCGGTGACGTCCAGCAGGCAGGAGATGAAGATGCGGTAGCAGGCGATGCCCTCGGCCAGCCAGGCGTCGCGGTCCACGTTCGGGTCGGGCAGCTGCTTGGGGACGAAGCCGCCCTTGCTGCCGGTGGGGACGATGACCGCGTTCTTGACCATCTGCGCCTTGACCAGGCCGAGGATCTCGGTGCGGAAGTCCTCGCGGCGATCGGACCAGCGCAGCCCGCCGCGCGCGACTGCGCCGAAGCGCAGGTGCACGCCCTCCACGCGCGGGGAGTACACCCAGATCTCGTACATCGGTCGCGGCGCGGGTAGGTCCGGCAGCTCGCGCGGGTTCAGCTTGATGGCGAGCGCGCCGCGCAGGCCCTCGGGCGTCTGGGACCCGAGGGGAGCTTGCGACCCGAGCGTGTCGCCGAGGGGAGCTTGCGACCCGAGCGTGTCACCGTCGCCGATCTGATCGGTGCGGTACGCGTTCGTGCGCAGCGTCGCGCGGACCAGCCGGACGAGCGAGCGCAGGATGTGGTCCTGATCCAGGCTGGCGACCTCGGTCAGCTGCTCCTCGATGCGCGCGACGATCGCGTCACAGCCGTCCGGGTCGGCCGGGCGGTCCGGGTCGAAGCTGGCCTCGAAGAGCTCCACGATTCCCGCCGCGATCGCGGGGAAGTCGGCCAGCGCCTGCTCGATGTAGCCCTGGCTGAACGTGGTGCCCGCCTGGCGCAGGTACTTTGCGTACGCGCGCAACACGTTCGCCTGCCACCACGTCATCCCGGTGCGCACGACCAGGGCATTGAAGCCGTCCTGCTCGATCTGCCCGCGCCACAGCAGCCGCAGCGCGTCCACCACGTTCGCCGACCGGGTCTCGTCGAAGTCGACGCCGGCGGGCAGGCGCAGCCCGAAGTCGTAGATCCAGACGTCCTGCGCGTCCGCGAGCTCGAACTCGTAGGGCCGCTCGTCCAGGACCTCGATGCCCATCTGCGCGAAGATCGGCAGCGCCCGCGCTAGTGACACGGCCTGTCCGGTGCGGAACACCTTCAGCCGCCGGTCGGCGTCCTCGTCCGGATCCGTCGGCGTGTACAGCTCGAACGCGAGCCCGTCGTCGGCCTGCAGTTCGTCCAGGGTGAGCAGGTCGCGCGCCGCGGTCTCGGGCCCGAAGTCCTCTTTGTACGCCTCGGGAATCGCGCCCGCGTAGCGCCGCTGCAGCCGCTCCGCGGTGGCCTCGCCGTGCTGCTGTTCGATCAGCTCGTAGACGTCGTCGCTCCAGCGCCGGGTGACCCGGGCGACCTCGACCTCGACGCTCGCGCGGTCGGGGGAGGCCGGCTGGGTGCCGGGACGCACCGCGATGAGGAACTGCATCCGCGCCAGGTCCAGCTCGACGATGCGGTCGTCGCGACCGATGATCTCGCCCGGCCAGTTGCGCGCGATGACCTCCTTGACCCGGCGACGGGTCTCCGGGCCGAACCGCTCGGACGGGAAGTAGACGAGCACGCTGACGAAGTCGCGGTTGAGGTGGATGCGGGCGAAGACGCCCACCTTCTTGTCCTCGGCGCGCGCGACGACCAGCTGGGCCAGCCGCAACAGGTCGCCGGTCGGCGCCTCGAGCAGCTCGTCGCGGGGGAGCGTGCGCAGCGCGGCCAGCAGCCGCCGTCCGGTATGGCTGTCCGCGCGCACACCCGAGCGCAGCAGGATCTCGGCGATGCGCCGGCGCACGACCGGCACGCGGCCGACGAGCCCGTCCTCGGCATTGGTGATCAGGCCGAGGAACACGTGGATGGTCTGCCCCTGCCGGCCAGCAGTCGGCGACACCACGGTGACGCAGTCGTAGCGGACGGAGCGGCGCACGGTCGACACCAACGGGGACTTGAAGATCACCAGCGGGGCGCCGCTGCGGTACGCGGGCAGCAGCTCGATGGGGGAGATGCGGGCGTTGCCGCGCAGCACGCCCTCGACGTCCGCGTCGCGCGCGCGGGCCTGCGGGTTGGCCAGCTCGTTCGCCGAGTACGCGGCGTGCCCGAGGATCATGTAGTTGCCGTCGGCCAGCCAGCGCAGCAGGTCGCCGGCCTCCTGGCTGGTCTCGCGGTCGAAGTCGCCCGGGTCGGCGCGCAGCTCGTCGGCGAGCTGGCGCAGCCGCTGGTACATCGCGGGCGTGTCCTCGACCGCGAAGTGGACGTCCGCCAGGACCCGGCGCAGGTTCTCGGCCAGCTGCTCGTGCCGGGTCGCCGGGATCGCGTCCGCCTCGATGTACATCCAGGACTCGACGATCGCGTGCTCGGGAACGTCCGCGTTGTCGTCGATGTCGAAGACCCGGGTCAGCCGTCCCTCCGGAGCGCGCTCGACGACGAGCTGCGGGTGCAGGATCCGCTCCGCGGGCTCGCCGCAGCGGTCCAGCTCGGCGCGGACCGAGTCGACCAGGAACGCCGCGTCCGCGGTGACGATCTCGACGACCGTGGTCTCGGCGTCTATGTCACGGACGCGGACCAGCGTCTCGCCGTCGCGGCGGGTGGCGCCGAACTCCAGGTTCTCCTTGGCGATCCGCTCCAGCGCCGCCTCGTCGTGACCGCGCAGCTGACTGGCGGCGTGGGCGAGATAGCGGCGGGCGAACGCGTCGGCGTCCGGCCCGGTCGGCAGGTCGATACCCGGGCGGGTGTCGGTCATTGCTGGTCACCTCGTTGTGACATGCAGTGGGGGTTTCCGCCCCATCCTTGCACCAGTCCGTAGGAACGCGACGGCGACACCGCCGCACCCCGGTGCGCCGCGGATCGGCCAGGAGGGCGCAGGATGTCGGGCGTGAGCCTGCATGATTCCGCGCGACCGCGTCCGCTCCCGACCAGCGCCTCGTACGGCATCACCGTGCGGCTGTACTCCGCGCCGTCCGCGTCCGTCGTGGGCGCGCTGGCCACCGCGGTCGGGCACGCCGGCGGGCTGGTCACGGCGATCGACGTGAGCGAGTCGCGACCGGACCGGATCACCGTGGACGTGACCTGCTCGGCCTCCAACGGCGAGCACGCGGCCGAGATAGTGGCGGCGCTGCGGGCCGTCGACGGCGTGATCGTGCACCGCGTCTCGGACCGCACGTTCCTATTGCACATCGGCGGCAAGATCAGCGTCGAGTCCAAGGTGCCGCTGAAGACCCGCGACGACCTGTCCATGGCGTACACGCCCGGGGTCGGACGCGTGTCGCTGGCGCTGGCCGAGCATCCGGAGGACGTCGCGAAGCTGACGATCAAGGGCAACTCGGTCGCCGTCGTGACGGACGGATCGGCCGTGCTGGGGCTCGGCAACATCGGCCCGGGCGCGGCGCTGCCGGTGATGGAAGGCAAGGCCGCGCTGTTCAAGCGGTTCGCCGGCATCGACGCGTGGCCGATCTGCCTCGACACGCAGGACACCGACGAGATCGTGCGCATCGTCCGCGGTATCTCGCCGGGCTTCGGCGGCATCAACCTGGAGGACATCTCGGCGCCGCGCTGCTTCGAGATCGAGCGGCAGCTGCGCGCGTCGCTGGACATCCCGGTGTTCCACGACGACCAGCACGGCACCGCGATCGTGGTGCTGGCGGCGCTGACGAACGCGCTGCGCTGCGTGTCCAAGTCGCTCGACTCGGCCCGGATCGTCGTCTCCGGCGGGGGAGCGGCCGGGACGGCGATCGTCACCCTGCTGCTCGCGGCCGGCGCGTCCCACGTGCTGGTGTGGGACGTCGAGGGCATCCTGTCGCCCACCGATCCGTCGCTGAACCCGGCCAAGGCGGCGCTGGCGGCGGCGACGAATCCGGCGGGCGTGACCGGTGACCTGCACGACGCACTGCACGGTGCGGACGTGTTCGTCGGGGTGAGCGCGCCGGGCGTCCTGCCGGCCGAGTGGATCGCCGACATGGCCGAGCGACCGGTCGTGTTCGCGCTGGCGAACCCCGACCCGGAGGTCGACGTCGACGCGGCGCAGGAGTACGCCGAGGTGCTCGCGACGGGGCGCAGCGACTACCCGAACCAGATCAACAACGTGCTGGCGTTCCCCGGCGTGTTCCGCGGGCTGCTGGACGCCCGGGCGCGCGAAGTGACCACCGCGATGCTGCTCGGGGCGGCCGCCGCGATCGCCGGCTGTGTCAGCGACGAGCAGTTGAACCCGACCTACATCGTGCCGTCGGTGTTCGACCCGGCTGTGCCGACGGCCGTGGCTGCAGCCGTGCGCGCGGCAGCCGGGCCGGTCAGCGACGCCGAGAGCACCGAGCACCACGGCCTGATCTGATCCGCGGTTGATTCCGGCGGCCGTGGAACCTTTCCGGCCGCCGGCAGCGTCACCTGCTTCGAACGGGAGGCGGTGCGCTCATGAAACGGAACGTTCTCCGGACGGCGATGCTCGCGGCATCCGTCGTGACCGCGGCGGTACTCGCGGGCTGCAGTTCGTCCGGCGGTGGCTCGGCGGGCTCGATGGCCAACGGCGGCGGCGCGGGATCAGCGGCGGGTTCGGCGCCGCAGTCGCAGCGCGGTGCCGCCGGCGACAAGGCCGCCCCCGCGGCAGCGCCCGCCCCGCGGCAGGGCACGCACCTCGGCGCGCTGAAACCCGGCACGTCGACGGCGGGCACGGACACCGCGGACGTCACGTCGCTGGCGCTGATCAGGACGGCCAGCCTCGAGGTGCGCATCGCCAGGGCGTCGGCCGTGGCGCACGCGGCGGACGAGGCGGACCGGATCGCGGTCGCGTCCGGCGGCACGGTCTACAGCGACGACCGGACGGCGGGCAGGTACGCCTCGGCCTCTCTGACCCTCAAGGTGCCGCCGCCGTCGCTGGAACCGGTGCTCAACCAGCTCGCCGCCCTGGGCAAGGAGGTGCAGCGCACGTCCAGCACCAAGGACGTCACCAGCCAGGTCGCCGACGTCTCGTCCCGCGTGCTCAGCGCCCGCAAGAGCCTGATCCGGCTGCGGGCGCTCTACACCGAGGCGACCAAGGTCGGGCAGGTGATCGAGATCGAGTCCGAGATCGCGACCCGCGAGGCGGACCTGGAATCGCTGGAGGCGCAGCAGCGGGCGCTGTCGAGCCAGACCGCGACCGCGACCATCGACCTGTCGCTCGTCGCGGCCAAGCACGTGCCACCGCCGGCGAAGCCGCATCCGTCCCGCGGCGGTTTCGTCGGCGGGCTGACGCACGGCTGGGACGCATTCGTCACCACGATGACGGCGCTGGTGACCGCACTGGGCGCCGTGCTGCCGTTCCTGCTGCTGGTGATTCTGGCCGGCGCGATCGGCTGGCGCTGGCGGCACCGGATGTTCCGCCGGCCGAGGCCGTCCGAACCGTCCGCCCCGTGACTACCTTCCGTGATCAAGAGCAGGTTGTGGCCGCCCGGCAGCCACAAACGGCTCTTGCTCAGCGGGCGCACCGGGGCCTGGGTCAGCGGACGGAGCGGGCAGCCGCGGCGGCCTGCAGGAACGCGTCGTTCTCCTCGCGGTTGCTGATCGTCACCCGCGCGCCGGCACCGGCGAACGCGCGCACGATCACCTTCTGCTCCTCGCACGCCGCTGCCCACGCCGTGGTCGCGTCGCCGAGCGGGAACCAGACGAAGTTCGCCTGCGTCGGCGGGACGTCGTAGCCCAGCGCGGCGAGTTCGGCGACCACGCGCGAGCGCTCCTCGACGATGGACGCGACCCGGGACATCAGCTGCGACTCGGCCTCCGGCTCCAGGCAGGCGAGCGCGGCCTGCTGGGCCACGGTCGTCACCGCGAACGGCACCTGCGTCTGCCGCAGCGCCGCGGTCAGCGCCGGATCGGCCGCGATCGCGTACCCGACGCGCAGCCCGGCCAGCCCGTACGCCTTGGAGAAGGTGCGCAGCACGATCACGTTCGGGTGCTCGTCCAGCAGCGTCGTGCCGTCCGGCACGTCCGGGTCGGCGACGAACTCGCGGTAGGCCTCGTCCAGCGCGACCACCACGCGCGGCGGCACCGAGCGCAGGAACTCGACCAGCTCGTCGCGGCGCACCGCCGTGCCGGTCGGGTTGTTCGGGTTGCACACGAACACCAGCCGGGTGCGGTCGGTGATCGCGCCGGCCAGCGCCGGCAGGTCGTGCGTGAACTCGCGCAGCGGCACCTGCACCGAGGACGCGCCGCTGACCGCAGTCAGGATCGGGTACGCCTCGAACGAGCGCCAGGCGTAGACGACCTCGTCGCCGGCGTCGGCCACCGCCTGCACCAGCTGCGTACACAGCGACACCGAGCCGCAGCCGACGGCGACGCGGGACGGGTCGACGCCGAACTTCGCGGCCAGCACCTCGGTCAGCTCGATGGAGGCGCTGTCCGGGTAGCGGTTCGCGACCGGCAGGAACGCGGCCACGCGCTCGACCACGTGCGGCAGCATCGGGTACGGCGTCTCGTTGCTGGCCAGCTTAATCGCGCCCGGGACGGTTCGCCCCGGGACGTACGCGGGCAGGTCGCCGAGCACGGGACGCAGCTGAACGGTCACTTTCGCACTCCTGTCGTCGGTCGCCGGCGCCCGTCGCTGTCACGGCCGGCGTCCTGCCGCCGCGGCCCGGACGGACGATCGGCCGGCGGTCGATACCGTTCCACGCGCGCCTTGCGCCCCTTGATGAGCGTGGCGGACAGCGCCGTGATCACCTCGTCGACGGCCGCCGCGGGCACCTCGACCGTCGAGAACTTGTGCGTGATCTCGATGGCGCCGATCTCGCGCCCGGTCACGCTGGACTCGTTCGCGATGGCGCCGACCAGATCCTGCGGGCGGATCTTCGCGGCGTGGCCGAGCCCGACGAAGATCGTCGCGGACGGCCCGCCACTGCGCGCGGCCCGCGCCGGCTTCGCGCTGGACGCTCTGTCCGGCTTGGTGTTCCGGTCCGTCGCGCGACCGGCTGGACGATCCTTGGGCGGGGCGGACAGCGACGGGATGTCCTCCTCGGCCGCCGCGGGTGTGCTCGCCTCGTGCGCGAGCTTCACCGCGGCCAGCGCGATCTGCATCAGGTCGTAGTCGCCGGCGACGTTGTCGACGACGACGCGGAACTGCTCGTAGTCGTCCTCGTCGAGCGACTCCTGCAGTGCGGCGCGGGTCAGCTCGAGGCGGCGTGTGCGCAGGTCGGCCACCGTCGGCAGCTGCTCGATCGGGATCTTGCGCTTGGTGGCAGACTCGATCGTCTTCAGCAGCCGGTGCTGGCGCGGCTCGACCAGCGTGATCGCGACGCCCGCGCGGCCGGCCCGCCCGACGCGTCCGACCCGGTGCACGAACGCGTCCGGCGCCGACGGGACGTCGTAGTTGACGACGTGGGTGAGCGACTCGATGTCCAGGCCGCGGGCCGCGACGTCGGTGGCGACCAGCAGCTCGGCCGCGCCACTGCGCACGCGCTGCATGACCTTGTCGCGCTGGTCCTGCGTCATGCCGCCGTGCAGCGCCTCGGCCCGGTAGCCGCGCGCGGTCAGCGTCTCGCTCAGGCTGTCGACCTCCTCGCGGGTGCGGCAGAAGACGATCGCGGCCTCGGGCGCCTCGACGTCCAGCAGCCGGCCCAGCGCCGCGGGCTTGTGCGCGCGCGGCACCAGGTAGGCGACCTGCCGCACGCGCGGCACCGCAGTCGTCGGCTCCTCACGGTGGATCTTGACCTTCACCGGCTGGCGCAGATAGCGCTTGACCAGACCGTTGATGCGCGCCGGGATCGTCGCCGAGAACAGCACGGTCTGGCGCTGTTCGGGCAGCGCGGTGAGGATCGCCTCGATGTCCTCGGCGAAGCCCATGTCCAGCATCTCGTCGGCCTCGTCCAGGACGGCGATGCGCAGCGCGTCCGTCGGCAGCGTCTGCCGGGTCAGGTGATCGATCACCCGGCCGGGCGTGCCGACCACGACGTCCACGCCGGTCTCGAGCGCGCGGATCTGGCGCCCGATCGGCTGGCCGCCGTAGATCGGCAGCACGCGCGCGCCGAGTTCGCGGCCGTAGCGGTGGATCGCCTCGGACACCTGCATGGCGAGTTCGCGGGTGGGCACCAGGATCAGTGCGTACGGGCCGGGCGCGCCGGGCCGCACCTCGTTCAGCACGGGCAGCGCGAACGCCGCCGTCTTGCCGGTGCCGGTCGCGGCCTGGCCGAGCAGGTCGGCGCCGGTCAGCAGCGGGCCGATCGCCTCGCGCTGGATCGGGGTCGGCTCCTCGTAGCCGAGCGCGTCCAGTGCCTTCAGCAGTTCCGGTCGAAGGCCGAGCTCGGCGAACGTGCTCGGCGCGTCGGATTGGCTCACCCGTCCAGCCTGCCACCACCCGCACTTTGACCCCACAGTGGTCGTGAATCGGCGCCGATCACAGCCACTGCGGGGTCAAAGTTGATGTGTTTCAGAGGTTTCCGCGGCGCTCTTGCTCGCGCTCGATCGCCTCGAACAGGGCCTTGAAGTTGCCCTTGCCGAAGCCCAGCGAGCCGTGCCGCTCGATCAGCTCGAAGAACACCGTCGGACGGTCGCCCACGGGCGCGGTGAAGATCTGCAGCAGGTACCCGTCCTCGTCGCGGTCGACCAGGATGTTGCGGCGCTTGAGCTCCTCGATCGGCACGCGCACCTCGCCGATCCGGGCCCGCAGCTCGGGGTCGTCGTAGTAGGACGCGGGGGCGTCGAGGAACTCCACGCCGCGCGCCCGCATCTCGTCGTAGGTGCGCAGGATGTCGTTGGTCGCCAACGCGATGTGCTGGCAGCCCGGGCCGTTGTAGAACTCCAGGTACTCGTCGATCTGCGACTTGCGCTTGCCGGGCGACGGCTCGTTCAGCGGGAACTTGACGCGGTGGTTGCCGTTCGCGACCACCTTGCTCATCAGGGCCGAGTAGTCCGTGGCGATGTCGTCGCCGATGAACTCGGCCATGTTCACGAAGCCCATGACCCGGTTGTAGAACTCGACCCACTCGTCCATGCGGCCCAGCTCGACGTTGCCGACGCAATGGTCGACCGCCTGGAACAGCCTCTTGTCGGGCATGGTCATGGTGGACGTGCGCGGCTGGTAGCCCGGCAGGTAGACGCCGTTGTAGCGCGACCGGTCGACGAGGGTGTGCCGGGTCTGCCCGTAGGCGGCGATCGCGGCCGTCCGGACGGTGCCGTGCTCGTCGGACACGTCGTGCGGCTCGGCGAGGATCGTGGCCCCCTGGGCCCGAGCGTGATTTATACATTTGTCGACATCGGGCACCTCGAGTGCCAGGTCAACGACGCCGTCGCCGTGCGCGCGGTGGTGCTCAGCGAGCGGGCTGGACGGATCGACCGCGCCGAGGATCACGAACCGCGCCGAACCGGCCTTGAGCACGAAGCCCTTGTGGTCGCGGTTGCCGGTCTCGGGCCCGGTGTAGCCGACCAGCTCCATGCCGAACGCGTGTTGGTAGAAGTGCGCGCTCTGGGTCGCGTTGCCCGAGACGAACACGACGGCGTCCATGGCCGTGACGGGGAACGGGTCGCGCTGCGCGTCGTAGTCGACGAGCCCGACCAGCTCCTTGAGCCGGTCCAGGGTCAGCTCGGCGGCGCGCTCTTCGGGGGTGAGTTCGACACTGGTCATGCTTCAAGGGTTACCGGCGGGCCCGCGTCTGGGCAAGGTGCGGCGCGAACAGGCATCAGACTGCACAGTCTGTCCAGCGGTCAGCCGCTGTACCTGGGCAGATTGCTCAGCCACGGATCGCCGCGACCGCGGCCACGACGGCGAACGCCGCGAACAGGACGCCGGCGGCGCGGTGCACGAGGTGCAGTGGCACGCGGCGCACGACCAGCTTGCCGATCAGCGTCGCCAGCACCGCGACCGCCACCAGTGCCACCCACGCGCCGACCGCCGTGGCCAGCGCGTGGTCGAAGCCGCCCTGCCGCGCGACCAGGCCGGCCGTCGCGATCTGGCTGGCGTCGCCCCACTCGGCCGCGAACAGGACGGCGAAGCTGGTCAGCACGATCCGTCCGAAGCTCGCCGCCTCGCGCTGCTCGGCCAGCTCGACGTCGTCGTCCGTGGTGTCGAGGGACTCGCGGATCAGCAGCACCGCGCCGATCGCGAACAGGACGGCCACCACGGCCTCGACGGCGCGCCGCGGCAGCAGTGTGATCACGCCGCCGGCGGCCGCGGCGATCGCGCACTGGACGGCGAACGCGGCGGCCACCCCGATCAGCACCGGGCGCGGCCGGTACCGGGTCGACAGGACCAGCGTCGCGACGAGCGTCTTGTCCGGCAGCTCGACGAGGACGATGACCCCGAACGCGATCGCGGCCGCGGTCAGGAAGGTCACGGGATGCCATCCTGCCGTGTCGCCGCCGGATCGGGCCCGCGCGCCCCTAGCCTTGGTGACGATGTCCACTTACGTCGCGGTCTTCGCGCTCGTGCTCGCTTACGTCGCACTGGTCGCGGCGTACTTCGCGCTGCGCACGCTGGCCAAGCTGCGGCGCTCGTCGGCCGTGCTGGGCCGCGGCCTGCGCGGCGAGCGGATGCGCGAGTCGCTCGTCGAGGCGGTGAACCGGCAGGCCGAGCTGACCGCGGTCACCCGCGAGGAGCTGACCGAGCTGCGCGCCGCGGTCGCCGCGGTGCGGGACGAGTCGCGCGAGGCCGCGACGGCTGCCGCGGCCGTGGCGGACGCCCCGGCGCCGTCCGTCGACACGACCGGGCTGCTGCGCAACGTCGCGCTGGTGCGCTACGACGCGTTCGACGGGATGTCCGGCCGGCTGTCGTTCTCGCTTGCGCTGCTGGACGAATCCGGCGACGGCGTCACGATCAGCGCGCTGGCCGGGCACAGCGACACCCGCGTGTACGCGAAGGGCGTGGCCGGCGGCAAGCCGGTTGATCAGCAGCTGTCCCCCGAGGAGCACCAGGCCGTCGACGCCGCACTGGACAGGCGGCGGGGCCTGTTGGCCCGCAAGGCCGGCTGAACCGGTGACCACGCTCGCGTTCCTAGGGCCCGAGGGCACTTTCGCCCACGCGGCGCTGCTGCAGCTGCCGGTCTCGTC
>DASRSS010000168.1:0-4134 GCA_035656335.1 Jatrophihabitantaceae bacterium
CGCCCGGTCGAAGGCGAAGGTACGGGCGGACGCCGAGGCCGTGGCCAAGGGCGCCGAGCTCGCGCGCGCCCGCCAGAAGGCCAGCAAGTCGCGCAGAGACTAACCGCGCCAGATCGAATCTCGTGACCACCCCAAAGAACGTGGGGGTCCCCCCGCCTATGAAGGCGTAGCCGGCGGGGGGGCTCACCGCGTGGTGGGGTCACCGACCTGCGCTTCGCGCCCGGATAAGGTTTCAGAGTGAGTGATCGTGACGAGCTGCTGCAGCTGATCAAGGACATCGCCGTGGTGCACGGCAAGGTGACGCTGTCCTCCGGCCGGGAGGCCGACTACTACATCGACCTGCGCCGGATCACCTTGCACCGCCAGGCCGCGCCGCTCGTCGGCCGGGTGTTGCGCGAGGTCACCGCGGACTGGTCCTACGACGCGGCCGGTGGCCTCACGTTGGGCGCCGATCCGGTGGGCACCGCGATCCTGCACGCGTCCGGCGGCGCGGTCGACTCGTTCGTGGTGCGCAAGGCGGAGAAGAAGCATGGCATGCAGCAGCGCGTCGAAGGGCCGTCCGTCGCGGGCAAGCGGGTGCTCGTCGTCGAGGACGTCTCCACCACCGGGGGCTCGCCGCTCACCGCCGTGGAGGCGCTGCGCGAGGCGGGCGCCGAGGTCGTCGGCGTCGCGGTGATCGTCGACCGGGGGGCGCGCGCCGCGATCGAGGAGGCCGGGCTGCAGTACCGGTCCGCGTACACCCTGGCCGACCTCGGCCTGAGCTGATGTGACCGATCCCGCTGATGCTCCGCCGCGAGTGGCCAGTTACCGCGCGAGTGGCCAGTTGCCGCCGCGAGTGGCCAGTTACCGCGCGAGTGGCCAGCTATAAGTGGCCACTCGAGGCACAGGTGGCCACTCGGTGAACGAGCTGAACGAGCTGGACGAGCAGCATCAGCGCGGTACGCCGGACGAGCGCGGGAAGCAGGCGGACGTGCCGGAGTCGGTAGGGGTCGGGCCGCATCCGCTGCCGTGGCCGGACGATCCGCGGCTGGACGCGGCCCTGTTGCGCGACGGTGATCGCCGCAACGTCATCGACCGCTACCGGTACTGGCGGCTCGAGGCGATCGTCGCCGACCTGGACGAGCGCCGCCACGGCTTCGCGATCGCGATCGAGAACTGGCGTCACGACCTCAACATCGGGACGGTTGTGCGCACCGCAAACGCCTTTCTGGCCAAGGAGATCGTCATCGTCGGCCGGCGGCGCTGGAACCGTCGCGGCGCGATGGTCACCGACCGCTACCAGCACATCGTTCACGTGCCGGACGCGGTCGAGCTGGCCGCGTACGCCTCCGAGCGCGGCTACCGGCTGATCGGGATCGACAACCTGCCTGGCGCCGTCCCGATCGAGACGACCGCCTTGCCGAACAACGCGATGCTGCTGTTCGGACAGGAGCGCAGCGGCCTGACCGACGCGGCCCGCGGAGCCTGCGAGCTGGTGTGCTCGATCGCGCAGTTCGGATCGACCCGTTCGATCAACGCGGGAGTGGCCGCGGGCATCGCGATGCACGCGTGGGTGCGTCAGCACGTTCCGCCCCCGGTTGGCTGAATTTCCCGCGCCAGAACGCGATATCGGCGATCATTTTGGGTAGCTGATCGCGCCGCTGGGAACCGGCATTTCACGCACCTGAACCGGGCCTTAGCCGACACGCCGCGCCGCGCCGTAGCGAGTGGACAGACCCGTCCCTGGGTAACCACAGTGGAGGGGACGTAACGGGCAAATGTGCGCTTATCGCCCCGTGCCCGCGGGGCGGTGCGGACGCAGCTGCCCGTCTGCCCATCCAGCAAGCTAGTCAGATTGGAACGGGACCGGCCGTGCGCCTAGACATCATCATGCCGGCTCACAACGAGCAGCATCGGATCGACGAGACCCTGCGCAGCTACCGGCAGACCTGCCCGGGCGACGGGGTCAGCTTCGTGATCGCGCTGGACGACTGCAGCGATCACACGCTGGACGTGGTCGAGAAGCACGCCTCCACCGACCCGCGGGTGCACGCCGTGCAGTACCCGCGGCTGGGCAAGGGCGGCGTCGTCAGCGAGACGTTCCGGGCGTCGCAGGCCGAGTTCGTCGCGTTCGTCGACGCGGACGGCGCGACGCCGCCGGAAGAACTGCTACGCCTGGTCGACACCTGCGACGACCTCGGCAGCGACATCGCGATCGCCTCCCGCTACCACCCCGCGTCCGTGCTGCCGGTCGCGCGCGGACGGTCGCGGCGGCTGTTCGCGTCCGTGTTCGCGCGCCTGGTCCGTCGCATGTTCGGGCTGGAGTACTTCGACACCCAGTGCGGCGCGAAGGTGATCCGACGCGACGCCGCGAAGCGGATCGTTCCGCTGCTGTCGGCGCGCGACTTCGTGTTCGACGTCGACCTGCTGACGACCGCGCGCGACCTGGGCTACGAGGTGGCCGAGGTGCCGACGGTGTGGCTCGACAAGGACGGCTCGCGGCTGTCGACCGGACGCGACTCGCTGCGCATGGCCGCGTCCCTCGCGCTGCTGTGGCTGCGGCACCGGATCGTGCCGGTCCAGCTGCCGAGCGCCGGCGTCGTCGACCTGCCGCCGGAGCCGCAGCCTGCGGCCGACCGCGAGACCGCCGACGCGGAAACCGTCGACCGGGCGGCCGCCGACGCGGGAGTCGCCGACCGCGCGGCCGACGGCGATGCCGCGGCACCGCAGCCGGAGCGATCGGCCAGGGTGCACCATGCGGCCTGACGTCGCACTGATCAGCCCGTACCCACAGCTCGGCGCGCGTCACGGCGGCGCCAGCGGCGTCGCGTCCTACACCGCCAACCTGGCGCACGCGCTGGCCGACGCCGGCGCGCATCCGCTCGTGATCGCGCCGCACCTGGACGGGCAGCCGGCACGCTCGCAGGACGGACCGGTCGACGTGCACCGCGCGTTCCGGATCGGGTCGGCGAACGCGGTGCCCGAGGCGTTCGCCGCCGCGCGCGCGAGCGGTGCCGACGTGCTGCACCTGCAGCACGAGCTGTTCCTCTACGGCGGCCCGACGGCGAGCATCGGCCTGCTGCGCGCCCTCGCGACCGAGCGCATGCCGACCGTCGTCACCATGCACCAGGTCGTCGACCCGTCCGTGGTCACCGCCGAGTACACGCGGCTGCACCGCGTCGCGGTACCGGCTCCCGCGGCACGTGCCGGGTTCATCGCGCTGCAGCGCGCCGTGCCGCGGCTGGCCGACGCGACGATCGTGCACGAGCGACCGTTCACCCGGTTCGTGCGCGGCGCGCGCGTCGTCCCGCACGGCGTCGAGCCGGCGCCCGCGGCCGGCCCGGACGTGCGCGCAGCCGCCCGGCGCGCCCTCGAGCTGCCCGACGACCGCCTCGTCGCGCTGTGCTTCGGGTTCGTCGCGCCGTACAAGGGCCCGGAGGTCGCGCTCGACGCGGCGGCGCTCGCCGGCCCCGAGGTGCTGCTGGTGATCGCCGGCGGCGAGCACCCGCGCCTGGCCGCACAGGGCGACGGCTACCTCAACGAGCTGCGCGGCCGCTACGAGGGGCACGCGCGGTTCACCGGTTTCGTGCCGGACGCGGACGTCGCCGCGTGGTTCCAGGCCGCCGACGTCGCGGTGTTCCCGTACCCCGAACCGCACGCGTCCAGCGGGGCGTTCGCGCTCGCGCTCGCGCACGGCACGCCGGCGCTGGTGTCGCCCCGTCTCGCGGACGCGTGTGGCGTGGGGACGGACGCGTCCTGCCCGCTGGATCCGGTGGAACTCGCCGAGAGGCTGCGCGCGCTCGCTGCCGACTCGCAGCAGCGCGACCGGATGCGTACCGCGACCACCGCGCTCGCCGCCGATCGTTCGTGGCACGAGGTCGCGCTCGCGCACCGATCGATCTACAGCGACGTCTACGAGGAGGTCGAACGTGCCAACGGCTCTGCTCGCCGGCGCCTTCGGGCAGCGTAATCCGGGGGACGAGGCGCTGCTGACCTCGTTCACCGACGCCCTGCCCGGCTGGACGACCATCGTGCCCGCGGCGGACCCGGCCTCGGTCACGGACCAGCGCGGCCGCGCCATCCCGTCCACCGCGCAGGCCGCGCGCGCGGCCGCGCGCGCCGCCGACGCGGTCGTCTTCGCCGGCGGGACGGTGT
>DASRSS010000169.1:0-3742 GCA_035656335.1 Jatrophihabitantaceae bacterium
TCCGCACCGGCGGCCATCGCGAGCAGCGAGGCGCGGCGCACGTTGTCCAGCGTGACCAGCTCGCCGGTCTCCAGGATCACCTTCAGGTGCGCCGTCCCGCATTCGGCCTTCGTCGCGACGATCTCGTCGAACACCTGCAGGTACTTACCGGCAAGGAACGCGCCGCGGTCGATCACCATGTCGATCTCGGTCGCGCCCGCGGCGACCGCGTCCCGCACGTCGTGCAGCTTGGTCGCGAGCGAGGCCCGTCCGGACGGGAAGGCGGTCGCCACGCTGGCCACGCCGACGGACGAGCCGCGCAGCGCGGTCACGGCCGTCTCGACCAGGTCCGGGTAGACGCACACGGCGGCGACAGGGGGAGCGTCCGAACCCGGGTCGGGACGGACGGCCTTGGCGCACAGCGAACGCACCTTGCCGGGCGTGTCCGCGCCCTCGAGCGTGGTCAGATCGACCATCGAGATCGCGGTGTCGATCGCCCACGCCTTCGCGGTTGTCTTGATGCTGCGGGTTGCCAGCGCGGCCGCGCGCGCGTCGGCGCCGACCTGGTCGACGCCCGGCAGCCCGTGCAGGAAGCGGCGCAGCGACGCGTCGTCCCGCGTCACGTCGCGGACGTCGGGGAGAAGAACCGTGCTCACTTGACCAGTCTAGGAGCGTTCCGGGGAGCAGCCGAACGCCCACGGCCGCGGCCACCGGCCCCGACACGCAGGTCAGTAGGCTGCGCGTTCGTGGAAACCCTCGTCGTCCAGCATCCGATCGTCCGCTCCCGGCTGAGCGTGATGCGGGACCGGGACAGCAGCAACGCCGAGTTCCGGGCCGCGCTGCGCGAGCTCGCCACCCTGCTCGTCTACGAGGCCACCCGCGAGCTTGAGGTGCGGGACACCACGGTGGTGACCCCGGTGGCCGAGACGACCGGCGCGGCGATCGCGAACCCGCCGCTGCTGGTGCCGGTGCTGCGGGCCGGACTGGGCATGGCCGAGGCCGCGTTCAACCTGCTGCCCGAGTCGCAGATGGGCTTCGTCGGGCTGGCCCGCGACGAGGCCACCCACCAGCCCACGCCGTACATGGCCTCGCTGCCGGACTCGCTGGCCGGCCGGCCGGTTCTGGTCCTGGACCCGATGCTCGCCACCGGCGGCTCGCTGCAGCACTGCCTGGAGCTGCTGCACGACCGCGGTGCCGAGGACGTCACGGTGATCTGCGCGCTGGCCGCGCCCGAGGGCGTTGCGAAGATCGAGTCCGGCGGGCTGGCCCGGATGCTGGTCACGGCCAGCATCGACGAGCGGCTCAACGACGCCGCGTACATCGTCCCCGGGCTGGGTGACGCGGGGGATCGCCAGTTCGGCCCGCGGTAGCCCCCGTCAGCTGCCGGTATTGGCCGGTAATCGCCTGGACGATCCGGGCATGATCGTTGCGCAGAGCGCACGCTTAGGCAATCGAGACAAAACCGTTGCCTTTCGTCGGCAACTTCCGCCGCGGCCACGGCGTCTACTTGGTAGAGGAGGCGTGCATGACCGGTGGACGGGGCTGCCGCGTTGGCTCGATTGCCCGCGGTCCCGGTCTCGCCGCGCCCGCACGCGCCGCGGCGGCCGTCGTCGCCCTGCTGGTCGCGGCCGCGGTCGTGCTGAGCGGCTGCGGCGGCTCGCCGGCGGCCTCGGGCGGCTCGTCGAACACGCTGACGCCCGCGTCCGGCAGCGCCGGGGTGGAGCCGGCAGCGCTGGATCCGTCCGACCCGTCGACCTCCCCGGCGGCCGTCACGCACACCGTCATGAAGCAGTTCGCGCCGCTGGACGAGAACGGGCAGCTCACCGCGGCCGCCGAGCCGGGCGGTTCCGGCTCGTGCTTTGCGACCTCGATCGCCGTGCCGCTATCGGGCGTCTACCGCTGCCTGTCGCAGAACACGATCCTCGACCCGTGCTTCGCGCCCGCGAAGCAGAAGGTGCCGTCGACGGTCGTCTGCTTCGGTGACCCGTGGAGCGACGGCACGATCCTGAGCCTCACCGGCTCGCTGCCGGCGTACAACCCTGACCTGCAGTACGGCAATCCGTGGGCGATCGAGCTGGGCAACGGCGCCAGGTGTGTCGCGGTCACCGGTGCCGTCCCCGTCCTCGACGACATCGACCTCACCTACCGCTGCGTGGACGGGTCCGTCGCCGGGCTGACCACGGACGACAGCGGCGAGATGGCCGCCCACTACGGCCCCGCGAGCGGCCCGCTCCAGGACGTCGGAGTGCTCACCGCGTGGCGCGGTCGTTCCTACCGGCTCGCGGGCTAGAGCCCGAGCACGGCTCGGACCTGCTCGGCCAGGTCGGCGAGTTCTGCGGCGGCCCGTTCGCGGTTGCCGTCCGGGGCCACCACCTCGAGGTACGCCTTCAGCTTGGGCTCGGTGCCGGATGGCCGGATCACGACGCGTCCGCGCAGGCCGCGTGGCGAGGACGGCCAGGTCCAGCGCAGCCCGTCCGTGTCCGGCAGCAGGTCCTCGACGGTGACCGCTGCGCCGACGAGTTCGGCCGGCGGGTCCGCGCGCAGCCGGGACATGGTGTCGGCGATCAGCGACAGGTCCGCGACCCGGACCGACACCTGGTCGGTGAGATACCTCCCGTACTCGCTCGCCAACTCGTCCAGCCGCTGCGGCAGCGACGAGCCCTCGTGCTTGAGACGCGCGGCGAGTTCGGCGACCAGCAGCGCCGCGCTGATGCCGTCCTTGTCGCGGACGAGTTCGGGCGCCACCGCGTAGCCCAGCGCCTCCTCGTAGCCGTAGCCGAGATCGGGTGCGGCGCGGGCGATCCACTTGAAGCCGGTCAGCGTCTCGCGGTAGCCGACGCCGTGCCGTTCGGCGAGGGCGCCGAGCATGGACGACGAGACGATCGTCGTCGCGTACGTGCCGCGAATCCCCTTACGCAGCAAGGCATCCGCGAGTAGTACGCCGACCTCGTCGCCGCGCAGCGTGCGCCACTCGCCGGACGCGTCCGGCACCGCGACCGCGCAGCGATCGGCGTCCGGGTCGTTCGCGATCACCAGGTCGGCGGCGTGCTCGGCCGCAAGGGCGAGCGCGAGATCGAGCGCGCCCGGCTCCTCCGGGTTGGGGAACGCGACGGTGGGAAAGTCGGGGTCGGGCTCGGCCTGCTGCGGCACCAGGATCGGCGCAGCGAACCCCGCGGCCGCGAACGCCTTGCCGACGACCTCGGTCCCGACGCCGTGCATCGCGGTGTGCACGATCGTCAGCTCGCGCGGTCCGCCGGGCTGCACCAGCTCGGCGACGGCGGCCACGTACTCGTCGACTACCGCGTCGTCCAGCACCGTGAACGCGTCCGAGAGCGGTACGTCGCGCACCCGCTCGACCGCGCGAATGGCCGCTTCGATCTCGCGGTCGACCGGCGGGGCGATCTGCGCACCGTCTGCGACGTAGACCTTGTAGCCGTTGTCCTGCGGCGGGTTGTGCGACGCGGTGACCATCACGCCCGCGGCGGCGTCGAGGCGCTGGACGGCGAACGCGAGCAGCGGGGTCGGCAGCGGCCGCGGCAGGATCCGCGCGTCGAAACCGGCGGCGGCGAAGATCGCGGCCGAGTCGCGCGCGAAGTCCGCCGAGCGGTGCCGGCCGTCGTAGCCGACCACGACCGGACGGCCGTGCGCGCCCTGCTGGGTCAGCCAGCCGGCCAGGCCCGCGGCGGCCCGCCGCACCACCGCGCGGTTCATGCCGTTGGGCCCGGCGCGCAGCGGCCCGCGCAGCCCGGCGGTGCCGAAGGTC
>DASRSS010000170.1:0-9124 GCA_035656335.1 Jatrophihabitantaceae bacterium
CCGATGGCGATGCTGCCGTTCATCGGCTACAACGCCGGCGACTACTTCGCGCACTGGATCGAGGTCGGCAAGCACGCGGACGCCGCGAAGCTGCCGAAGATCTTCTACGTGAACTGGTTCCGCCGCGACGAGGACGGCAAGTTCCTCTGGCCGGGCTTCGGCGAGAACATCCGCGTGATCAAGTGGGCGCTCGAGCGCATCGAGGGCACCGCCGCCGCGACGGACACCCCGATCGGCCGCGTCCCGACGCCGGACGCGCTGGACGTCGAGGGCCTGGACATGACCACCGAGGAGCTCGAGGCAGCGCTCGCGGTCAACGTCGAGGACTGGAAGAAGGAGATCCCGCTCATCGAGGAGTGGTTCGAGAAGATCGGCGCCCAGCTGCCGACCTCGATGCAGGACGAACTCGCCTCGCTGAAGCTGCGTCTGAACGCCTGATCCAAGATCGATACCCCCTCAGCCACACTCCCATGTGGCTGAGGGGGTTTTCATGTGCGCAGTTCGAACAGTGCTAGGGCCGCGACGCTGTGCGCGTCGGCGAACTCGCCGCGTCCGATCATCGCGCGCACCTCGTCGGCGGCGAACCAGCGGTGCACCATGTCCTGCTCGGTGTGCTCGCGGTCCGGCGTCCCCTCGGTCAGGCCGGTCGCCAGGAACGCGTCGAACGACTGGTTGCTGTAGCCGTAGGCGGCGAACAGCCGGCCGAGGTGGGTGAACTCGTCGGCGCGCAGCCCGGTCTCCTCGGCCAGCTCGCGTTCGGCCAGCTCGCGCTGCGTGCCGGACGAGCCGGCCGCCCAGCCGCCCTGCGGGAACTCCCATTCGCGGCTGCCGACCGGGTACCGATACTGCTGCACCAGCCAGAACCCGCCGTCGGCGTACGGGAGGACGACCACGAAGTCCTGCTTCTCGACGACCGAGTACCGGCCGGCTGATCCGTCCGGGAACTCGACCTCGTCCTCGCGCAGCCGCAGCCACGCGTTCGCGTAGATCTCGCGGGACGACCGGCACCTGATCTCGTCGCTGGGCACGGAATCACCCTGCCACGCCGCGCTTGGCCTGGGCGGGACTCCGGGGGCTCAGTCCGCGCGCAACCAGCCTCCTTCGTTCCTCAGGCGGCGGCCAGGCCCATCCACGCGCGCGGACCGATCCCCCTCCGTCCCGCGGGCCCGGAGTCCCTTCCACCACCGGGTTATTCGGTTGCTGCAGCGCGTAGCGTCAACCAACCGTGACTGACGATCCGGTACTGAGCGCCGAACGTGAACATCTCGAGCTGGCGCGGCAGTGCCTGACCGTCATGCAGGCCGAGGCCGAGCGGATCGCCGATTACGGCGTGGACGAGCTCGCCAGCCAGGCTCTGGGCAAGCTCCGCGCGCAGCGGCTGGCGTCGTTGCGGGCCGACCCGGACGCGCCGCCGTTCTTCGGCCGCACCGACCGCGACCCTGATCCCGCCCATCCGTCCGGTGAGGTGCTGCACGTCGGCCGCCGCCACGTCCGAGATGAGGCCGGCGACCCGGTCGTGATCGACTGGCGCGCGCCCCTCGCGCGTCCGTTCTACCGCGCGACCCCGGCCGATCGGCAGGGCGTGCGGACGCGCCGCCGCTTCGGCTTCCATGCCGGCGCGCTGACTTCGTACGAGGACGAGCACCTCGACCGCGGCGAGCAGCTGGGCCTGGCGTCCGACCTGCTGCGCGAGGAGATCGAGCGGCCGCGCGTGGGCCCGATGCGCGACATCGTCGCCACCATCCAACCCGACCAGGACGAGCTGGTGCGCGCCGACCTGGACACGTCGCTGTGCATCCAAGGGGCGCCGGGCACGGGCAAGACCGCGGTCGGCCTGCACCGCGCGGCGTACCTGCTCTACACCTACCCGGAGCGGCTGCGGCGTTCGGGCGTTCTCGTCGTCGGGCCCAACAAGGCGTTCCTGCACTACATCGCGCAGGTGCTGCCCAGCCTCGGCGAGGGCGGCATCGAACAGACCACCGTGGACGAGCTCGTCGGCACGGACGCGGTGAACGACGAGCCGGCCGAGCTGGCCACGCTCAAGGGCGACGCGCGGATGGCCGACGTGCTGCGCCGCGCAGTGCTCAGCCACATCGCGAAGCCGACCGAGGACGTCCTCGCCATCGTCGGCACGAAGCGGTACCGCGTAGGCGCACACCACCTGCGCCGCTACGTCGACGATGCCCGCCGCGCGCTCGCGGAGGGGCTGCGGTGGACGGACGCCCGCGAGCGGATCCGGATGCAGGTGGCCGAGGACGTCCGGCGCCAGCGCGAGGACGCCGGCGGCGCGCCGACCGATGCCGAGACCGCGAAGGTGGCGCGTTCGGCGGCGGTGCGCGAGTTCGTCGACACGGTCTGGCCCGCGCTCACGGCGCCCGCGCTGCTCGCCCGCCTCTATGCCGAGCCGGAGTTCCTCGCCCGCTGCTCGGCCCGCGAGCTGACCGACGCCGAGCGGTCGCTGCTGTACCGGCCGGCGGCACGGTCGCTGCGCGCGACGAAGTGGACGGCGGCCGACGCGGTGCTGCTCGACGAACTCACCGGCCTGCTCGAGACGGGCAGCGGGTACGTCCACGCCGTGGTGGACGAGGCGCAGGACCTGTCCCCGATGCAGTGCCGGGCCATCGCGCGCCGCTGCCCGCTCGGATCGGTCACCGTGCTTGGCGACCTGGCCCAGGCGACGACACCGTGGGCGCCCGGCGACTGGACGCTCACGCTGCGTCACCTGGGTCACGACGGCGCCACGATCCGTCCGCTGACCGCGGGGTACCGCGTGCCCGGCGAGGTGCTGGACGTGGCGAACCGGCTGCTGCCGCACATCGCCCGCGACGTCCCGCCCGCCACGTCCATCCGTGCCGGCGACGGGGCGCTGCGGTACGCGCCGACGCAGGCGCTCGCGGCCGAGGTGAGGGGTTGCCTGGCCGTGGAGGGCTCGGTCGGCGTGATCGTTCCCGACGCGCGGGCCGGCGCCGTCCTCGGCGCACTGCACGCCGCCGGCATCGACGCGCAGCCGCTGGCGTCCGATCTCGACGCCCGCGTCACGGTCGTGCCGGTGTCGGACGCCAAGGGCCTGGAGTACGACTCCGTGCTGCTGCTCGAGCCCGCGCAGGTCGTCGCCGCCGAGCCGGATCGCGCCTCCGGGCTGCGGCGGCTGTACGTCGTACTGACCCGCGCGGTGTCGCGGCTGGTCGTGTTGCACGACGAGCCGTTGCCCGCGGAACTGGTGGAGGCGGATCGTCCGTTGGGCGAGTAGGAAGGAAGAACACCGCCCCTACTGCGGAGAGGAGCTGATCATGGGTTTCCTGGATCGCGCCCGCGAGAAGGCTGAAGAGCTGTCGAAGAAGGCCAAGCCGCTGGCCGAGGACCTTTCCAAGAAGGCGCGGCCGATGGCCGAGAGCGCCATGGAGAAGGCCAAGCCGTACGCCGAGAAGGCCCGCGTGCAGGCCGAACGGGTGGGCGAGCAACTGAAGGAGTCGGCGATCGGGTTCCGCGAGGGCCTGCAGGAGAAGAACGCCGCGGGCACTCCGACGGACACCGCCGGCCCGACTACCACTGGCCCGACGACGACCGGTCCGGCTGACCCGGCCGCCACGGCGCCGCCCGCGCCGCCACCGCCTACCCCGGAGCCCGTCCCGTCGCCGCCCGCTCCCCCACCGCCGCCACCGAACTCGGACGAAACCCCGCCAACCGTCTCCTAGCGGAACCGCTTTCTGACGCCGTCAGGCGTCGAAGCGGTGACCACCCACGCGATGAGGGCTCGCGCGAAGAGCCGCGCCGCGCGCGACGAAGGAGCTTGCGGCTGGCGCTTCTCGACCCACCCCGTCCTTTGGGGTGGTCGGGAAGTGCCACTCGGCGCGGATGAGACGGGCGCGCACAGTGAGCGCCGTCACGGATATGGTAGGAACCCCTGGATAACTGACGAGGTACGCCACCCCTGTACCAACGCAGTTGCCCAGCCCAGTGACGGCACCGTCCGGAGACCCCGGCGGCGCACGGATGCGAGGAGTGGTCTGCGATATGACCGAGCACGTACACGCTGTGCACCCCGAGCCGGACATGATCCAGCTCTTGACCCCGGAGGGTCAGCGGGTCGAGCACCCGGACTATCCCCTCGCGATCACCGATGACGAGATCGCCGCGCTCTATCGCGATCTGGTGCTGGTGCGCCGCATCGACACCGAGGCGATCGCCTTGCAGCGCCAGGGCGAGCTCGGCCTGTGGGCGTCGCTGCTCGGCCAGGAGGGCGCGCAGATCGGCGCCGGCCGCGCGCTGCGTCCGCACGACATGGCGTTCCCCAGCTACCGCGAGCACGGCGTCGCCTGGTGCCGGGACGTCGACCCGCTGACGTTGCTCGGGCTGTTCCGTGGCACGAACCTCGGCGGGTTCAGCCCGTACGAGCACAACTTCAACAACTACACGATCGTGATCGGCGCGCAGACGCTGCACGCGACCGGCTACGCGATGGGTGTCGTCCGCGACGGCGCCGTGGGCACCGGTGACCCGGACCGCGACACGGCGGTGCTCGTGTTCTTCGGCGATGGGGCGTCCAGCCAGGGCGACGTCAACGAGTCGTTCGTCTTCTCCGCGGCCGGCAACCTGCCGGTCGTCTTTTTCTGTCAGAACAACCAGTGGGCGATCAGCGAGCCGGTCACCACGCAGAGCCGCGTGCCGCTGTACCAGCGCGCGTCCGGCTTCGGCTTCCCCGGCGTGCGGGTGGACGGTAACGACGTACTCGCCTGCCTGGCGGTGACCCGCAAGGCGTTGGACGACGCCCGCAGCGCGCAGGGCCCCACGCTGATCGAGGCGTTCACCTACCGGATGAACCCGCACACCACCAACGACGACCCGCGCCGCTATCGGCTGGCCAGCGAGGCCGAGACCTGGAAGCTGAAGGACCCGATCGAGCGGGTGCGTGCTTACCTGGCGCGCGAGGCCGCGATCTCGCCGGACTTCTTCGCGTCCGTCGAGGACGAGTCCCGCAAGCTGGCCGAGCACATCCGCAGCGCCAGCCGCGTGCTGCCCGACCCCGGCGCCGCCGACGTGTTCGACAACGTCCACGTCACGATGCCGGACGAGTTGCGCGAGCAGCGCGAGGAGTTCGCGGACTTCCTGTCCTCGCTGGAAATGAGTGACGCGAAGTGACCGGGCACGCGATGAGCTCCCCCACAAGTGGGGGCACCCCCACCGCGCGGACGGGCGTCATCTTCGCGACGGAGTCGCGTTCGGACCGACGACCCGCCCTTCAGGGCGGCAAGGAGGTCCGAGGATGACTGCATTGAGCATGGCGAAGGCGCTGAACGAGGGCCTGCGCAAGGCGATGGAGGCCGACCCGAAGGTCCTGCTGATGGGCGAGGACATCGGCAAGCTCGGCGGCGTGTTCCGCGTGACCGACGGCCTGCAGAAGGACTTCGGCGAGGACCGGGTGATCGACACCCCGCTGGCCGAGTCCGGGATCATCGGCACGGCGGTGGGCCTGGCGATCCGCGGCTACCGGCCGGTATGCGAGATCCAGTTCGACGGCTTCGTGTTCCCCGGCTTCGACCAGATCGTCAGCCAGGTCGCCAAGATGCACAACCGGTCGGCCGGCCAGGTGAAGATGCCGATCACGATCCGCATCCCGTACGGCGGCGGCATCGGCGCCGTCGAGCACCACAGCGAGTCGCCGGAGGCGTACTTCGCGCACACCGCTGGCCTGAAGGTGGTGGCCTGCGCCGATCCGTCCGACGCGTACTGGATGATCCAGCAGGCGATCGCCGACGACGACCCGGTGGTCTTCTTCGAGCCGAAGCGGCGCTACCACGCCGCGAAGCAGGAGCTCGCGGACGAGCCGACGCCGCTCTACAGCGCGCGCGTGGTCCGTCCGGGCAGCGACCTCACGCTCGTCGCCTACGGCTCGATGCTGACGACCGCCCTGGAGGCGGCGTCGGTCGCGGCCGAGGAGGGCCGCGAGCTGGAGGTGATCGACCTGCGCTCGGTCTCGCCGCTGGACATCCCGACCGTGCTGGAGTCCGTCCGGCGGACGGGCCGGCTGGTCGTCGTGCACGAGGCGCCGGGCAGCTTCGGCGCGGGTGCGGAGATCGCCGCGCGCGTGCAGGAGCAGGCGTTCTACTCGCTCGAGGCGCCGGTGCTGCGGGTGACCGCATTCGACACCCCGTATCCGCCCAGCCGGTTGGAGAACGAGTGGTTGCCGAACGTGGACCGCATCCTGGACACCGTCGACAAGTCGCTGGAGTTCTGAGCCATGGCTGACGTGCGCCAGTTCAAGCTGCCCGACCTCGGCGAGGGTCTGACCGAGGGCGACATCCTCAAGTGGACGGTCGCCGTGGGCGACACCGTGGACGTGAACGACACCATCGCCGAGGTGGAGACGGTGAAGGCGGCCGTCGAGCTGCCGTCGCCGTGGGCCGGCGTCGTGACCGCGCTGCACGCGGCCGAGGGCGAGACCGTGCCGGTCGGCACCCCGATCATCTCGATCGACGTGGCCGGTTCGGGGAGCGCGTCCGAAGGCGAGGCTGACGCGTCGGCCGGCGCGGCTGCTGAAGCGCCCGCCGAGGCACCCGCCGAAGAGAAGCAGATGACGCTGGTCGGGTACGGACCGCAGGAGGGTGGTGGCGGGCGGCGGCGCCGGCGCAGCACCCCGGCGGCCACCGCGGGCGTCAACACCTCGTTCAACCTGCCGCCGTCCGCCGCGCAGCGCCCGCCGCTGCCCGAGCCGGAGACCGAGATCGAGCCGCCGGCCGCGTCCGTCCCCGCCGCCGCGCGGCACGCCCACCGGGTGCTGGCCAAGCCGCCGGTGCGCAAGCTGGCCAAGGACCTGGGCGTGGACCTGGGCGCCGTCGAGCCCACCGGTCCGAACGGGACGATCTCCCGCGAGGACGTGCACACCGCCGCGTCCGGCTCGCGAGTGGGCAGTTACGCGTCCAGTGGGCAGCTATATGTGCCCACTGCCGAGCCAAGTGCCCACTCGACGAGGGAAACCCGGATCCCGATCAAGGGCGTCCGCAAGCACACCGCGGCCGCGATGGTGGCCTCGGCCTTCACCGCGCCACACGTGACCGAGTTCGTAACCTGTGACGTCACCGCGATGATGGACCTGCGCGAGCGCGTGGCCGCCCGGCGCGAGTTCCGCGGCGTCAAGGTCTCGCCGCTGCTGTTCGTCGCCAAGGCCGTGCTGCTCGCGGCGCGCAAGACGCCGGAGATCAACGCCAGCTGGGACGAGCAGGCCGGCGAGATCGTCCTGAAGCACTACGTGAACCTGGGCATCGCCGCCGCCACCGAACGCGGACTGATCGTGCCGAACATCAAGGACGCCGACCGGCTGTCGCTGCTCGAGCTCGCCGGCGCGATCGGCGCGCTGACCGAGACCGCGCGCAGCGGCAAGACGCCCCCGTCCGACCTGACCGGGGGGACGATCACGATCACCAACGTGGGCGTGTTCGGCGTCGACACCGGAACGCCGATCCTGAACCCGGGTGAGGCGGGCATCGTGGCCTTCGGCGCGGTACGGCGAATGCCGTGGGTGGTCTCGGACGGAGGCGTCGAGCGGATCGAGCCGCGCTGGGTCACCCAGCTGGCGGTGTCGTTCGACCATCGGCTGGTGGACGGTCAGCAGGGCTCGCAGTTCCTGTCGAACGTCGCCGCGGTCCTAACAGACCCGGGGCTGGCCTTGCTCTAGCGCGCGTGATGTTAGCCACGTCCGGGCATTCTGCTTTGGATTCGTCGGTTGTAGCCGACAGAATGCTTAACAGATAACCCAGATGGAGGCCAACGATGTCCACCACCACGAAGCTCAGCCGCCGCATCCGCGCCCGCCGCGACGCCCGTGAGTTCGAGCGCGCCCTGCGCACCGCCTCGCCGGCCATGCGCCAGGAACTGATCGCCGCCGCCGCGCGCGACTTCAGCCGCTAACCCCCCCGGCTTTCCACCTTTCAGCGGCGTAAATCAGGCCCAAAAGGCCCGCTGAAAGGTGGAAAGTGGATGCGTGAACCCAGCACGTGTTCGAGCGCCGGAGCTGCCCGCTGACGGCGCCTGGTTCAAGTCCGCAATCCCACGAACGCTCGCGTCCTTGCGCGGGCGTTTTGTGTTGCTGGACTTCTGGACGTTCTGCTGCGCCAACTGCCTGCACGTCCTGGACGAGCTGCGCCCCGTCGAGGAGCGCTTCGCCGACGCATTGACGGTGATCGGCGTGCACTCGCCCAAGTTCGCGCACGAACGCGACCCCCGGGCCGTCGCCGCCGCGATCGAGCGGTACGGCGTCGACCACGCGGTGATCAACGATCCCGAGCTGCGGCTCTGGCAGCAGTACGCCGTGAAGGCCTGGCCCACCCTGGTGCTGATCGATCCCGAGGGGTACGTCGTGGCGCAGGCCGCCGGTGAGGGCCAGGCCGACGCACTCGCCGCCACCATCGAGCGGCTGCTGCCCCAGTACGAGGCACGCGGCACCCTGCGCCGCGGCGCCGAGCCCGCGCCGGACGCCGAACCGCCCGAAACCACGCTGCGCTTCCCCGCGAAGGCGATCCTGCTGCCGGCGGCCCGAACCGGACGGGACCGCGACACGGTGCTGGTGGCCGACGCCGGTCACCACGGGCTCGCGGAGCTCACCGCGGACGGCACCGAACTGCTGCGCCGCATTGGGGACGGTACCCGCGGCCGCGCCGACGGCCCGGCCGCGACGGCCCGGTTCGCCGAGCCGAACGGACTGGCCCTGCTCCCGCCCGGCCTCGCCCCGTACGACGTGGTCGTCGCGGACACCGCCAACCACGTGCTGCGCGGAGTGCGCCTGGCCGACGGAGCGGTCGTCGCGACGGTCGATCTGCCCGCCGGGCTCGCGGACGCGCGCACGGTCACCGGCGCCGTCCCGGCCGTGCTCTCGCCCTGGGACGTCGCGTGGTGGCCGGCCCTGAACCGGCTCGTGGTGGCCGCGGCCGGTGTGCACCTGCTGCTCGCCGTCGATCCGGCCGGTGACGGCGTGGAGATCCTCGCCGGCACCACGGTCGACGGGCTGCGCGACGGCCCGGCCCGCGACGGCGGGCTGGCCCAGCCGTCCGGCCTCGCCGTGGACGGCGACCGGCTCTGGTTCGCCGACGCCGAGACGTCCGCGCTGCGCTGGCTGGACGCGGCCGGCGAG
>DASRSS010000171.1:0-5763 GCA_035656335.1 Jatrophihabitantaceae bacterium
GCGCAGATCCGGGCGCCGTCGCGCGGATCGTCCAGGCGCACCTCGACCTGCGGGCCGGTGGCCGGGAACAACGTGACGACGCCGGCCGCGTCGGCCCAGTTCGCCGCGCCCTCGTAGATCAGCGCGAACACCAGCACGCGCTTGAGCTGCGCGGCGAAGGACAGGTCGATGAACAGGTTCTCGCCGGTACTGCTCGCGCCGGACCGGTCGTCGGCGTCCAGCCAGATCACCCGCTTGCGCTCACCGCGCGGCTGGGCGGTGAACGCGTTGCCCAGCGCCTGGACGACGCCCTTGGTGCCGTCGGCGAACTCGTACAGGCAGCCGAGGTCGAGGTCCAGCTGCTTGGGCCGGCGGAACAGTCCGCCGCCGCCCGAGGGCAGCGCGTTCCAGTTCAGGTTCACGCGCATCAGCCCGGACGCCGAACCCTGCTTGGTCAGCGACACCGTCGGCGCGGCCTTGGTCAGGCTGACCTTGCCGGTCTGGCCGCCACCGGTCTGGCCGCTCGGCTCCGGCTGCTGGGGCCGCTTGGTGTAGTCGATTCCCATACCAGTTACAACTCCGATCGGACGGCCGCAGGTTCCCGGTCCGCGGAATCGTCGCCGGCCGAGCGGCGGTTGCGGACCAGCGAGGAGATGAAGGCGGCGCCGATGAACGCCACTCCGATCAGGCCGGTGACGACTTCGGGCACCTCGTACTCGATGGTGATCAGCAGGATCACGGCCAGCGCGCCGATGGCCCACAACGCCCCGTGCTCGAGGTACTCGTACTCGCTCAGCGTGCCCTTGCGGACGAGGAACACCGTCAGCGAACGGATGAACATGGCGCCCACACCGAGGCCGATCGCGATGATGATCGGGTCGGACGTGATCGCGAAGGCGCCGACGACGCCGTCGAAGCTGAAGGACGCGTCCAGGACCTCCAGGTACAGGAACAGGAAGAACGCGGCCTTGCCCACGACGTGCATGACCCGCTTCTTGCTCAGCTCCGCCTCGAGTTCGTCCTCGTCCTCGTCCTCGGCGTCGCTGGCCTCGTCGAAGAACTCGCCGAGCCCGTTCACCAGCAGGTAGGTCATCAAACCGAGCACTCCGGACACGAGCACCGTGGAGATCCGGTCGGGCTGCGCGGTATCGGCGGACTTGCCCAGCGTGTACGCCGACAACACGAGCGCGCCCATCGCGATGATCACCGACAGCTGGTCCAGCTTGCCGATCCGGGCCAGCGGCCGCTCGATCCAGCTCAGCCAGGTGAGCTCACGCTCCTCGAAGACGAAGTCGAGGAACAGCATCAGCAGGAACATCCCACCGAAAGCGGCGATCGCGGGGTGCGCCTGGTGCAGCAGGTAACCGTAGGTCCCGTGCTTGTCCGGATCACCCTTCTCCAGGGCGAGCCGGACCGCCTCGACCGGGTTGAGCTTGGCCGTCGCCGCGACGATCAGCAGCGGGAACACCAGCCGCATCCCGAACACGGCGATCGCGACACCGACCGTCAGGAACAGCTTCTGCCAGAACGGGTTCATCCGCACCAGCACGGTGGCGTTGACGACCGCGTTGTCGAACGACAGCGAGACCTCGAGGATCGCCAGGATCGCCGTCAGCGCGAGCCCGGTTCCCCCGCCGTACAGGAAGCCGAGGGTGAGACCGGCTACGGCGACCAGCAGCGAGCCACCGAAGGTACGAAGCAGCATCCGCTAGCCGATGTTGACGCCGAAATCGCGCGCGATCCCGGCCAGGCCGGTGCTGTAACCCTGACCGACCGCGCGGAACTTCCACTCGGCGTTGTTGCGGTACACCTCGCCGAAGATCATCGCGGTCTCACTGGACGCGTCCTCGGACAGGTCGTAGCGCGCGATCTCGGTGCCGCCGGTCTGGTTCACGACTCGGATGAACGCGTTGCGCACCTGGCCGAAGCTCTGCCCGCGCGACTCGGCGTCGTAGATCGACACCGTGAAGACGATCTTGTCGCACTCGGCCGGGACGCCGGCGAGATTGACCTTGATGACCTCGTCGTCGCCCTCGCCCTCACCGGTCAGGTTGTCGCCGGTGTGCTCGACGGATCCGTCCGGGCTGGTCAGGTTGTTGAAGAAGACGAAGTGGCCGTCAGAGAGGATCTTGCCGCTGCTGCCGACCATCAGCGCGCTGGCGTCGAGGTCGAAGTCCGCGCCCGTGGTCGTGCGAACGTCCCAGCCGAGGCCGACCAGGACGGCGGACAGACCCGGAGCCTCCTTGGTCAGCGATACGTTGCCGCCCTTGCTGAGGCTGACGCTCATCGTGTGTCCTCCTGGTGCGCGTTGGATCTAGGGCCGGTGAAGCTTCGTCCGACCCTAGTCCAACGGACAGGAGTGTCGCTTGAGTTCCGCTCCGGTCAGGCGGCGACGGCGCTGGCCGCGTGCACGGGCCGGCGGGCGCTCTCGCGCTCGACGTTGAGGACGACGTGCGTCCGGCCGCAGCGCTCGCAAATCCGCAGGTTGCGCGGGCCTTCGGAGCCACGGAACTGCTGGAGAATCCACGAGTGATCCGCGGGAGCGCAGAACTGGCGGGTGCCGCGGGACCAGAGGTTGATCGTCATGGCCGCGAGATACCCAGGACGGCGCCTCGCCAAACCGAGCCGGACCGCCTGGCATTCACCTAGGTCAAACAAGGCACGATAGGTACATGGACTTTCGATACCTCGGCAACTCCGGCATGCAGATCTCCGAGATCACCTACGGCAACTGGCTGACGCACGGCTCGCAGGTCGAGAACGACGTCGCGACGCAATGCGTCCGCGCCGCGCTCGACTGCGGCATCACCACGTTCGACACCGCGGACGTCTACGCGAACGGCCGCGCCGAGGAGGTGCTCGGCGCCGCGCTGAAGGGCGAGCGCCGCGAGTCCCTCGAGGTGTTCACCAAGGTCTATTGGCCGGTCGGCCCCGACCCGAAGGGAAAGAACGACACCGGCCTGTCGCGCAAGCACATCCTCGAAGGCATCGACGGATCGCTGCGCCGGCTGCAGATGGACTACGTTGACCTCTACCAGGCGCACCGGTACGACTCCTTCACGCCGCTGGAGGAGACGATGCAGGCGTTCGCCGACGTGGTGCGCGCGGGCAAGGCGCTCTACATCGGTGTCAGCGAGTGGACGGCCGAGCAGATCCGTGCCGCGCACGGCCTCGCCAAGGAGCTGGGCGTTCCGCTGGTGTCCAGCCAGCCGCAGTATTCGATGCTCTGGCGGATCATCGAGGACGAGGTCGTCCCGACGTGCAAGGAGCTGGGCATCGGCCAGATCGTCTGGTCCCCCATCGCCCAGGGCGTGCTGACCGGCAAGTACCAGCCGGGTCAGCAGCCGCCGGCCGGCTCGCGCGCGACCGACGACAAGGGCGGCGCGAACATGATCAAGCGCTGGATGTCCGACGATGTGCTCACCCGTGTGCAGCAGCTGCGTCCGGTCGCCGACGACCTCGGCCTGACGATGGCGCAGCTGGCCGTCGCTTGGGTGCTGCAGAACGACAACGTGTCGGCGGCACTGGTCGGCGCGTCCCGTCCCGAGCAGGTCGTCGAGAACGTCAAGGCGGCCGGGGTGCGCATCCCGGAGGACGCGATGAAGCGCATCGACGACGCGCTCGGCGACGTGGTCACCCGCGACCCGGCCGTCGTCGCCAAGTCGGTTCCGACGGCCCGGGCGATCTGATCCGCGGCCGCGGTCAGGCTCGCATCGAGACCGCGAGCCGGCCGCGGCCGTAGCCGGGCACGTCCAGCTCGAGATCGATGCGCTGGCCGAGCGCGTACAGCAGCTGCGTCTCCTGATCAGGAGCGGCGGCGGCCGGGCAGTACGTGGTCTGCAGGCGCAGGTGCGGATTGCCGGGGATCTGGAAGACCGAGGCGAGCACGTTGCTGACCTCGCCGAGGTTTTCCTGCAGGTTCTCCGGCACGTACCGCTCCTCGACCGCGTCCTCGGCGCCGCCGCGCGGCAGCAGGCCGACGGCGGCGCCGACGAACGCGGCGGCCGACAGGTCCCAGCCCGCTACCGCGCGCAGCGTGTTGCCGTCGTCGACGTAGGCCGCGAGCACTCCGCCGACCATGTCGACCGTGGCCATCGGGTCGCTGGGAGCGATCTCGACGTCGCGTCCGAGCAGTCCGTCGAGGACGTCCTTGATCAGTTTTACCGGCGGCAGGGCCATCTGCTTATCTCACCATCCTGGTGCGTGCGGTCTCGGGGCGGATACCCGCTAAGCGACGTATTGTTCCAGAACGTCCCGGAACGTGTCGGCGGTGAACGGCTTCGCGATCAAAAACGCCGCGCCCGCAGCCGCCGCCTCGGCGCGCATCTCCTCCGACCCCTCGGACGTGACGAAGCCGAACGTGACGTCCGACCCGGCCGCGCGGATCGCGCGCAGCGACTCGATGCCCGTCATCTCCGGCATGTTCCAGTCCGACAGGACCAGGTCCGGGCTCTCGCTCAGCGTGGTCTCGTACGCCTGGCGCCCGTCGGCCGCCTCGATGATCTCCTCGCAGTCGAAGCCCGCCTGGCGCAGCGTGCGCACCACGATGCGCCGCATCACCATCGAGTCATCGGCAACCAGAACCCTCATTACTTCCCTCCACCGTTACCCGGCTGCCGCTCCCACAGGGAGAACTCCAGCAGCTCGTCCTTCCAATGTGCCTGCACCGTCACCAGCCGGCGCGCCTCGGGGCTGACCAGCGCCGCGGCGTCGAGCACGACCTGCGGCAGCGACAGCACCGCGGTCGCGCCGACCATGCCCTTGACGCTCCCGCCGACCATGTTCGCGATCTCGCCCAGCGCGTCGGCGACCTCGGCGGTCGTTACCTCCGAGTCGTCCAGCTGGAACATGTCGGTCGCGATGGCCCGCGCCGCGGCGTCACTGCAGACCACCGACAGGTGGCCCGTCCAGTCGCCGGCGATCGACACCCACGCGACCAGGCAGCCGTCGTACGGACGCGCGAGGTCCGGCTCCGGCACCGCGATCAGTTCGCCCTCGAGGAACGAGGCCCACACCTGGTCGACGATCTCGGCCAGTTCGGGCGCGCTCGGCAGCGCGGCGGTCATTGCTTCGGTCATGTCAAACTCCTGCCGTCAGGCCGAGGATTTCCAGCTTCTCCGCCACCGCGTCGGGGGTGAACGGCTTGATCAGGTACTCGTGGGCGCCGGCGGCGAGCGCGCGGACGATCTGGCTCTGCTCGCTCTCGGTGGTCACCATGAGCAGCGTCAGTCGCGAGTAGCGCGGGTCGGAGCGGACGGCCTGGATGAACTCCAGCCCGTTCATCTCCGGCATGTTCCAGTCGATCAGCGCCACGTCGGGCACCTGCTCGGCAGCGTTCAGCTTGTCGAGGGCATCGCGGCCGTCGACGGCCTCGTCCACCTCGAATCCCAACTTCGTCACGATGCGGCGCAGGATCATCCGCATCGCCGACGAGTCGTCGATGACGATCGCTTGCACAGTCATGCCCTTCTGGTCAGTTCTAGGGGCGCCTCTGCGGAGGCGCGGTAGGCGGTGAGCCCGCCGAGGCGGGTGTGTTCGAACTCCTCGTCGATACCTCGGGTGGTCTCGGCCGTGCCCAGGACCAGCCAGCCGTCCGACGCCATCGTCTGGCGGACGCGGCGCAGGATGGTCTGCTTCGTGGACAGGTCGAAGTAGATGAGCACGTTGCGCAGGAACACGACGTCGAACCGCGGCAGGCCGCTGAACGGCGCCGCGAGGTTCAGCTCGCGGAAGCTCACGCAGCGCTGCAGCTGCGGATCCACCTGCCACGCGGTTCCCGTCCGC
>DASRSS010000172.1:0-2373 GCA_035656335.1 Jatrophihabitantaceae bacterium
CACCGCCGCGTGCTGCACGCACACGGTGCGCCGCGTGAACCGTTCCAGCCCGCTGGTGAACTCCAGCAGTTGCGGTCCGGTCAGGGTGGACAGATCCATTGACGCGAGCTTGTCCAGCAGCGCGTCCAGCTCGGCGAGCAGCGCGCAGGCTTCCGGCTCGATCATGTCCCCCGACATGCTTCACATATTAGTACACGAGTCTGACGTTGTCGAGCGTTTCGGCCGAAAGTGGCGCATGATTCTCGAAATCCAACGGTCGCTTCACAAATCGAACGCCGTGTCCGTCTCGCGGACCAATCGCCGCCTGATCAAGAGCATGTTGTGGCCGCCGGGGGAGCCACAACCTGCACTTGATCACGAGAAGGTGGCCGGGCTGGAACGGACTGGCCGGCAGCGCGGAGTGTCACGAGAGGAGCCGGCCGCCGTCGCCGCTGAAGAAGGCAACCACGAACCCAAGGCGAGTCGGCAGCGGGACTCCGTCGCGAAGAGGAGCCGGCCGCCGTCACTGCGAAGGAAGGTGACCACGGGCCCAAGGCGAGCCGGCAGCGGAGCTGCGCCACGAAGGACAGCTGTCCGCCGTCGCTGCGGATGAACGCAACCACGAACCCGAGGCGACGCGGCAGCGCAAGGCGACAGGAAGCACACGCCGTCTGCCGTCGGGCCGGAACGCTTTAGTCGGGCCGGAATGCCTTAGCGGGTGGGCGGAACCTGGTCGTCCTCGTCGTCGGGTTCGTTCTCGGTTTCGTCGACGAGGGGAAAGTCCTCGCCCGCGGGAGGGTTGGGTGGCGTGCCGCGCAGCGCGTGGACGGTCGAGTTCACGAACGCCACGAACGGCACCGCGAGCAGCGCGCCGACGATGCCGGCCAAGGTCGTCCCGGTGATGACCGCGAGCGCGATCGCCAGCGGATGGACCTCGACGCTCCGGCTCATCACCAACGGCTGCAGGACGTGTCCCTCCACCTGCACCAGCACGATGATCGCGATGGCAACAACGACAGCGGCGGTGACGCCGTGCTCGAGCAGGGATACCGCCACCGCGAGCGCGCCGGTCACCGTGAGGCCGACGAGCGGCACGAACGAACCCAGGAAGATCAGCACACCGAGCGCCGCCGCCAGCGGCACCCGCATGATCACCAGCACGATGCTGATCGTGATCCCGTGGAACAGCGCGATGATCAACTGGCCGCGCATGTAGCCGCCGAACGTGTGCCAGCCGACGCGTCCGGCGTGGTCGAGCCGCCGGTGCGCGGCGCGCGGGAACAGCCGCACGACCCAGTCCCAGACCTCGCTGCCGTCACGAAGCAGGAAGAACGTCGACAGCAGGATCAGCAGGAACGCGGTCAGCGCCTCGACCACGGTGCGGACCGTCTGGATCGCGCCGCTGATCAACGTGCCCTGATGGTTCTTCAGCGCGTCGGTGACCTTGGTCGTCAGGTTGTCCAGGTCCTTCGACTTGACGTGCAAGGGACCAGTCTTGAGCCAGTGCTCGGTCTTGTCCACGAAGTCGGTGATCTGGGTGTTCAGCTGGTCGGAGTGCGTCGAGATCTGCCAGACGACGAAGTACCCGATGCCGCCGAGCACCGCGATGCCGATCAGCAGCGTGATCGCGGCCGACAGTGAGCTCGGCTTCGGGATCAGCGCATGCAGCCGACGCTCCAACGGGTGCAGGATCGCGACGAGGAACAGCGACAGCACGAACGACATCGCGACCAGTTCGACGCGTCCGAAGATCCGGGCCAGCACGTAGAGGCCGAACCCGAGCAGCAGCAGCCGCCACGTCCACGCGGCCGCGACGCGCACCTGCCAGGTGACGGCCTCGGCCGCGTTGCGGTTTCCGACCGGCTCCGGCGGCTCCAGCTCGCTCATCGCTCTCAGCCTTCCGTCGCGGGGTGCTCAGCAGCCGCGCGGGCCGCGGCGCGCAGGGCGGGCAACGCGATCAGCGCGGCGATCCCGTCCCCGGTCGCGACGGCGGCGTCGAGGATGCCGCGCAATCCCATCGTGGTCATCGCCAGCACCTGGGCCGGGTCGGACGTCGTCCCGGCGGCGGTCAGCCACCGCACCGTGCGCGGCTGCACCTGGTACGCGACCAGCGCGGCGGCACTCGCGCCGACACCGTCCAGCAGCACCGGAGTGCGCCGCACCGCCGCCTGCAGGACGAAGCCCGCGGCCGCGGCGAGCGTCGCGTCGCCGAGTTCGGCGAGTAGCTGCTCCGGCTCGTCCTTGCGGCGAATCACCCGGCGGCGCAGGTCGCGCACCGCGGTCGCGCGCTGCATCCACGCCTGCGGATCGGTCGCGGCGGCACCGCGCTCGAGCACCCGCACCGGCTCCGCCGCGGCCAGCACCGAGACGGCGACAGCCGGCGCGACGCCGACG
>DASRSS010000173.1:0-4071 GCA_035656335.1 Jatrophihabitantaceae bacterium
CGGGTCCTGCGGACCGTCGGTGGGCTCGGTCATCGCGGGCCTCTCACGTACCGAAGATGGCCAGGTGGATCAGGCCTGCGAAGATACCGAGAACGCCGCCGTGCAGGAACAGCAGCCACTCGTCCTGCTTGATCGCCGAGCGCAGCATCTCCACGAAGTCCGCAGGGCTCATCGCGGACATCTGCTTGACGATGAACGCGTGGATCTTGCCGGACTGCCGGTGGTTGAACTCGGCGTCCCCGAACGCGACGGGTGCGAACTGAGTCGCCTCCACCGCGACCGAGTTGCGGATCTGGTCGTACTCCTTCGTCCCGATCGCCACCCGGACGGCCGCCCGCGCGGGGCCGACGGCTCGGTCGACCGCCGGCCGCAGGGTGTCCTCCAGCATCTGCAGGGTGCGGTCGCTGCGCGGCCCGGTCAGCAGCTCGTCCCCGATGTTCTGCAGCGTGATCACCTTCTCGGAGACCATCTGCGCGTACAGCTCGGTGACCTCGTTCTGCCGTTTGATGAGCAGGCCCTGCTGCCACGGACACCACTTCGTCGGACGGATCGGTTCGAAGATCATCAGGATGCCGAGGTAGTTGACGACCCAGCCGATGATCACGCCGCCGACGGGCAGCACGTACCAGTGCGGGAAGACCTGCAGGATGCCGAACAGCACGAACCCCATCGGCACGCCGAAGTAGAAGCCGAAGTTCTGCATGAAGCGCAGCTCGCGCTTGCCCATCATGAGGAACAGTTCGTTGAGCAGCTCCGGGTGCGCGACGAAGTAGCGGATCACCATCAGCTTCGCGTCGATGAGCTGGTCGACGTTCGTCCCGATCTGGTCGGTGATCTCGTGAACGACCGCGGGCAGCTGCTGGCGCACCCGGGCGTGGACGGCCTCGCGCAGCATCGGCGGCAGGTCGTGCCACAGCTGTGGGTTCTCCTGCTCCATGATCTGCTCGACCACGTCGCGGATCTCGGCCTGCGCGACCATCGCCAGGTGCTCGGCGATGCGGTCGGGCTCGAGCTCGCGGTAGAAGTCCGCGATGCTGCCGAGCTTGCCCAGGCCCTTGTCGACGGCGATGCTGGCCATCTTGTCCGCGCGTGACGGGACGATCCCCTGCCAGCCGACCGCGCCGGTGTAGCTGATCAGCGGCAGCACGCGAACCCGGCGCGGGAGCAGCGGGAAGAGCAGCCGCAGGCCCGGAACGCGCACGCCGTGGAAGCGGATCGGACGGAACAGCATGAGCACGCCGGTCCAGTTGGTGACGTACCCGATGACGCCGGTGAACAGCGGGATGCTGATCAGATCCGTCAGCATCTTCTGATCCATCTACCGCTCCTCGAGCCCGCACCGCCGCGGGCTCAGGATGTCACACGGTCCCGGTTCGGATCTCGCCGAAAGGTGCGCGACCCGTCGCTAGTGGACGTCCAGATCGGTGCGCGCCGGCAGGGAGACCGGGCCGAGCAGGCTCAGGCTGTTGCGCAGTGCCTGCCAGGCCTGCAGGCTGCCCATCGTCGGACAGTTCTTCTCGCCGCGGCACGCCGCGTTCTCGGTCAGCGGTCCGTGGAAGCGCAGCGCCCGGTGCCCGTTGCGCACCGCGGTCAGCGAGATCATCGCCCACTGGTCTGCCATCGTGTAGTTGTAGACCTGCGGCAGCGCGGAGATGCGGCGTGGTGACGCCGCCCCGGCCACCCAGGCGAGATCGTTCGCGGTCCAGCCGTGGGCGCAGCGCGAGAACGTGAACACCGGCGAGCAGCCGTCCGCCGAGCCGTTGAAGATCAGCGGCGCCCTGGTCGCGTGCAGGAAGCCGCGCACCCACGCCTCGGTCCCGCGCGGTCCGACGCGGAAGCCCGGCTCGATGTCGCTCGCGCCGGCCACGGCGACCCCGCGGTAGTGCCGCGCGACGCGGTGGACGGGCTGCACGACCTGGCGCGCCCAGACCCGTCCGGAGTGGGCGGTGGTCTCCAGGTCGTTGTTGGTGCCGATCGCGACCGTGACCGGGGCGCCCCGGCGCTGCGCGGAGTGGTAGCCGCGCACGTAGGCGATGACCGCGCGCGCCAGTCCGCCGTAGCTGACGAAATGCGGCGTCGTGGACAGCAGTACGCCGTGGCGCAGTTGGCCGCCGATGTCCAGGAGCACGACGTGCTGCTGGCGGCCGGTGTTCTGCCGGGCGTCCCGCCGGCCGAGCGCCCACATCATCGCCTCGTCCGCCGGGCCGCCGGTGAGGTGCCGCAGGTAGTGGCTGCGGGTGACCTCGCCCGGACGCTTGCCCCGGCGCACGGCGGCCGCGCGCAGCTGGCGGCGGGTCGGGTGTGTCCGCTTCGCCTTGGCCGGGTGCTTCACGGCGGGGACGGCGGCGGCGTGCGTGGCCGGCGGTGGGACGGTGCCGGGCTTCGTCGCCGGCGCCGTGGTGGTGCCGGTGGCTGGAGCGGTGGCAGCGGCGCTGCTGCCCGCCTGCTCCGCGGCTGCGCTCGCCGGATCGTATGCGCTGGCGGCGGGGTCATATGCGCCGGCGGCCGGGCTCTCGGCGGCGTCCGCCGGGTCGGCCGATACCGCGTCCGGTGCGCTGCTGCGCCGCGCCGTCCTGTCCGACGACAGGGCGGCGAGGCCGGGAATGGAGCGCTGGGCGAACCCCGCTGCGACGCCCGCGGCCTGCGGGCGGTGCGGATGGGCGCGGACCAGGTCGGCCACGAGCGCGACCACGGCGATCGCCGTCATCGCGGCGATCAGCGCGGCCGCGAACAGGCGGGCAGGGGAACGCATCGGACGGGCACTTTCCGGGCAGGGGTCAGGACCTGCTGCCCCACCTGCCACCGAGCCGGGCCCGGCCTCGTCCGACGCACCGCGGGGACGATTCCTGGTTCGCACCCGAGGGCCGAGACGTGCCGAGACAGCCCGTCGACAACAGCAAATTCACGCTAGCTTAACATCGGCAGCCCGTCGCGTTATGCGAGCGGAGCGTCTCAGCCGGGTGCCAGCGCCCGAAACGGCCCGTATAGCGTCCGGTCCATGCAGCTGCTGCGACTTGCCCCGGACCCCGACGGGATCGCGCTCGCCGTACACGGCGGCGCCGGGGACCGCGTCGAACCCCTGGACGGCCCGGACGCCTATCACGCCGGCCTGCGCGCGGCGGTGCAGGCGGGCGAGCGGGTGCTCCGCGCCGGCGGGCCCGCCGTCGACGCGGTGTGCGCGGCGGTCACCGCGCTCGAGGACAACGAGCTGTTCAACGCCGGCCGCGGTGCGGCGCTGACGACCGACGGCACCGTCGAGCTGGACGCCGCGCTGATGACCGGCGACGGACGGGCCGGGGCGGTTGCCGGCTGCCGGACCGTCCGCAATCCGGTCTTCGCCGCCCGCGCCGTCCTGGAGCGGACGCCGCACGTGTTGATGGTTGCGCCGGACGACGGGCTGCTGACCGAGTGGGGACTGGAGCAGGTGCCGAACAGCTACTTCGTGACCGACCGCCGAGTGCGGGAGCTGGAGCGCGTCCGGTCCGCCACCGCCGGCGGCACGCGGCACGGGACGGTCGGGGCGGTGGCCCGCGACGCGCACGGCCGGCTCGCCGCCGCGACGTCCACCGGCGGGGTGAGCAACCAGCTGCCCGGACGCGTCGGCGACGCCCCGATCGTCGGCGCCGGCACCTACGCGGCGGACGGCACGGTGGCCGTGTCCTGCACCGGCCAGGGCGAGTACTTCCTACGCGGCGTGGTGGCGTACGACATCAGCGCGCGGATGTCCTACCTCGGTGCGTCGCTGGAGCAGGCCGTCCGGGACACCGTCGCGGCGAAGCTGGACGCGACCGGCGGATCGGGCGGGCTGATCGCGGCCGGGCACGACGGCAGCGTCGTGATCGCGTTCAACAGCAACGCGATGTTCCGTGGTCACCTGACCGACGGCGAGCCCGCGACGTTCGTCTGAGCCCGCCGGACGTCAGCGGGTCAGCCAGACCCGCCACAGCGCGGACGGGTCGCTGAGCGGATCGCCGTGCACCAGGCTGAAGTGGGCCGGTCCGCCGACGGCCAGGCGCCCGGCGGCGGGATCGCCGATCAGCTCGCCGCCGCGCCAGGTCGCGGCCCCGAGCG
>DASRSS010000174.1:0-2231 GCA_035656335.1 Jatrophihabitantaceae bacterium
GGTCTCCAGGCCGGAGAAGTCGTGTTCGAGCCCGCACACCTCCTGCGCCAGCAGCGCGCGCACCGCCTCCAGGCTCTGCGCGTTGCGCAGCGGCTCGATCAGGGCGCCGACCTGCTTGGCCAGGTCGCCGGACTGCAGCGAGGCGTAGTTCGCCATCCGCCGGGCCAGCAGCAGGTCGCAGAACGCGGCGACGGTGCGCGCCTTCTCCCGGAACACCGCGTCCGAGTCGGTCGGCCCGATCGCGGCCAGGATCAGCGTCAGCTGCTGCTGGGTGAAGCCGTTGGCGGCGTTGTAGAACAGCGGCTCAAGGCCCTTGATCGGCGCGGCGCAGGCCTCGACCAGCGCGCGGTACCGGTCCGCCAGGGGCCTGATGGTCTCGCGGATGAAGACGCGGTAGTCACGCGGCCGCACCAGGCCGACCGCGTCGGTGTTCTGCCGCACCCACTCGTGGAAGGCCGTCGCGATCCGCTCGGCGGTGTGCGCGTCGGACGGCGCGTACCGCGCGGCCAGCACGGTCTTGATGAAGTCGCCGGGCGCCTGGTCGTCGGTGACGGCGAGCTGCGACATCGTCCGGCGCCAGATCGCGTTGAGCGCGCTGTGGTCCTTGTCCGCGCGCGAGAGCAGGAACGACTTGAGCAGATCCAGCGGGGTCAGCCGGGCGCCGCGGTCGTTCATCGACTCGAAGATCTCCCAGCCGTGGTCGCGGTCCCGCGCGGTGATCTCGACCAGGAACACCCGCTCCAGCAGCCAGTCCACGAAGTACGGCAGCGCCTCGCCGCGCAGCGCGGCCGGGAAGTCCTCGACCAGCTCGCGGTAGCGCTGGCAGATCGCGCGCACCGCCATCGGAGTCAGCTCGGTGACCGGGAAGTCGCGCCCGGCCCGCAGCGCGCGCAGCGCCGGCTCGCGCTCGTCGACGTGCACGGTGAAGGTCGGCACGCCGTACTGCACGGTGCAGATCATGTTGTCCAGGACGGCCGCGCTCGCGTGGTCCTCCTGGTCGGTCAGCCGGTGGCGCAGGTGGATCAGCAGCAGCAGGAGGGTGGTGAACCGCTGCTGGCCGTCGACGAGGTAGGACACGCCCGGGGCGGGATAGGTGACGAAGGGGCCGAGGAAGTACGGCCGGTACCCGGCGACGTCCTCGCGCTCGTGCTCGGGCCGCCACTGCTCCAGGAATCGGCCGGACAGGTCTTCGAGCAGGTCGCCGACGTGCGTACGGGTCCAGTCGTATTCGCGCTGGTAGTGTTCGAGTCCGTAGCGCCGGCCGGTGAACAGCTCCCTGATCTTGTGGCCGCGCCCGTCGATGCGCTCGGTGTGCTTCGTCAAAACAAACGCCGTCCCCGATGTCGCGAGACGCGGCGGATGGGCGATGTCGAAGCGCGCGCGGTGCGGTGCACGCGGCGTGTCGCGCGCACGCTCTTCGAGCGCTGAGTTCACTCCGATACGCCTCTTGCCCACCCTGACGTCGGGAACATGCCCAGGTCAGCGTGAGGGAAAACCCAACGTGGGATGACGAATCAGTGAAGCGACCAAAGCCGTCCAGCCCGTCTGGTGCGCGGCTCCCAGGCCCGCTCCGGTGTCGCCGTGGAAGTACTCGTAGAACCACGGCCGGTCCCGCCAGCGCGGGTCGGACTGCAAGAGCGCGCACTCGCCGAGCACCGGGCGGCGCCCGTCGGGGCCGAGCCGGAACAGCCCGATCAGGCTCTGCCGCAGCTGCTCGGCGAACGCGCCGCGGTCGATCTGCGGCGCGCCGTCGACCGGGTGCACGGCGGTCTCCAGCATCGGGCCGATCCGGCACAGCGCCTCCAGGACCAGGTAGTTCAGCGGCATCCAGACCGGCCCGCGCCAGTTGGAGTTGCCGCCGAACAGTCCGGAGCGCGACTCGGCCGGCTCGTAGTCGACGCTCGCGCGGTACCCGCCCAGGTCCACCGAGAACGGGTGGTCGCGGTGGTAGCGCGAGAGCGAGCGCAGCCCGTGCGGGGAGAAGAACTCCGCGCTGTCGCCGAGCCGGGCGATGATCCGGGCCGCCTGCGCGTCGTCGGCCAGCGAGAAGATGATCCCGCCGCGCGCGTGCCGGCGCGCCATCGAGCGCGCGTACTCGGGCCGGCGCGCGGTGAACTCCTCCAGGTGCGCGGTGAAGTTCGGCAGCCGCTTGAGCGTCTCCGAGTCGATGGCGACGGCCGCGAGCAGCGGCACCGCGCCGACCATCGAGCGCACCCGCATCACCACCGGCT
>DASRSS010000175.1:0-4800 GCA_035656335.1 Jatrophihabitantaceae bacterium
GGCCACCTATAACCGGCCACTCGCGCGATAACTGGCCACTCGCGGGGTAACTGGCCACTCGCGGGGTAACTGGCCACTCGCGGGGTAACTGGCCACTCGCGGGTTACTTCTTGGCGGGCTCGACGGCCTCACCGGTCGAGAGCGCGGCGATGAACGCCTCCTGCGGCACCTCGACGCGGCCGACCATCTTCATCCGCTTCTTGCCTTCCTTCTGCTTCTCCAGCAGCTTGCGCTTGCGGGTGATGTCACCGCCGTAGCACTTGGCCAGCACGTCCTTGCGCATCGCGCGGATGTTCTCGCGCGCGATCACCCGCGACCCGATCGCCGCCTGGATCGGCACCTCGAACTGCTGGCGCGGGATCAGCTTGCGCAGCTTGCCGGTCATCGACGTGCCGTACCCGTACGCCTTGTCCTTGTGGACGATCGCGCTGAACGCGTCGACGGCCTCGCCCTGCAGCAGGATGTCGACCTTCACCAGGCTGGCCAGCTGCTCGCCCGCCATCTCGTAGTCCAGCGACGCGTAGCCGCGGGTGCGTGACTTCAGCTGGTCGAAGAAGTCGAAGATGATCTCCGCGAGCGGCAGCGTGTACCGAAGCTCGACGCGCGTCTCGGACAGGTAGTCCATGCCGCCGAGCGTGCCGCGGCGGTCCTGGCACAGCTCCATGATCGCGCCGATGTACTCGCTCGGCGCGATGATCATCGCCTTGACGATCGGCTCGTGCACCTCGGCGATCTTCGCGCCCGCCGGCCAGTCCGACGGGTTGGTCACCACATGCTCGGTGCCGTCCTCGAGCACGACCCGGTTGACGACGTTCGGGGCGGTGCTGATCAGGTCGAGGTTGAACTCGCGCTCCAGCCGGTCGCGGGTGATCTCCAGGTGCAGCAGGCCCAGGAAGCCGCAGCGGAACCCGAAGCCCAGCGCGGCCGAGGACTCCGGCTCGTAGACGAGCGCCGCGTCGTTCAGCCGCAGCTTGTCCAGGGCGTCGCGCAGCAGCGGGTAGTCGGAGCCGTCGATCGGATACAGGCCGGAGTAGACCATCGGCCGGGGGTCGCGGTAGCCACCGAGCGAATCGGTCGCGGGCTTGGCCGCGTCCGTGACCGTGTCGCCGACGCGCGACTGGCGGACGTCCTTCACGCCGGTGATCAGGTAACCGACCTCGCCGACGCTCAGGCCTTCGGTCGGCTTCGGCTCCGGCGAGATGACGCCGATCTCGAGCAGCTCGTGCGTCGCGCCGGTGGACATCATCTTGATCCGCTCGCGCGGGGTGAAGTGACCGTCGACGACGCGGATGTACGTGATCACGCCGCGGTAGATGTCGTAGACGGAGTCGAAGATCATCGCGCGCGGTGCCGCGTCGGCGTCCCCGACCGGGGCCGGCACGTCGCGGCAGATCACGTCGAGCAGCTCGCCGACGCCCTCGCCGGTCTTCGCGCTGACGCGCAGCACGTCGTCGGCGTTGCAGCCGATGATGTGCGCGAGTTCGGCGGCGTAGACGTCGGGCTGCGCTGCCGGCAGGTCGATCTTGTTCAGCACCGGGATGATCTGCAGGTCGTTCTCCAGCGCCAGGTACAGGTTCGCCAGCGTTTGCGCCTCGATCCCCTGCGCGGCGTCCACGAGCAGGATCGCGCCCTCGCAGGCGGCCAGCGACCGGGACACCTCGTAGGTGAAGTCGACGTGGCCCGGAGTGTCGATCATGTGCAGCACGTAGTCGACGCCGTCCTGGGTGGACGTCCACGGCATGCGCACGTTCTGGGCCTTGATCGTGATGCCGCGCTCGCGCTCGATGTCCATCCGGTCCAGGTACTGCGCGCGCATCTGACGCGGGTCGACGACACCGGTCAGCTGCAGCATCCGGTCGGCCAGCGTTGACTTGCCGTGGTCGATGTGCGCGATGATGCAGAAGTTGCGGATGCGGGCCGGATCGGTGCGGCCCGAGGCGCTCTGGACGGTCACACCCCCATGGTCCCATGCGCGCCGGCCCGGCCCGTCAGGCAAGATGACCGCCATGGCCACAGACCCGCGCGCTGCCGTCGAGTACCGCATCCCCGCCACGTCGCTGCGGAAGGGCGACCTGATCAACACCGACCCGAGCGAGCAGGACTGGCAGGAGGTCATCGCCGTCTACACCAGCGCGGCGCAGGCCGAGACGCCTGAGCTGCGCGAGCTGGTCGCGTCGGTCGAGGGGCGTTACGTGGTCGTGGAGCTCACCGACCTGGCGCCGGTCGACTCCGGCGTGTTCTACGTGGACGGCGTCGCCACCGTGCTCGACGGCGAGAACGAGCTCGCGCTCAGCGATGTCGTCAGCGGCGAGGACGGCGTGCGGACATACCTGTACACGAAGTACGAGCTGGTCAGCGTCCGGGAGAAGTGACCGCGATTTGGGCGGCCCGCGACCCGGCTGGTAGCCTGGCAGGGTTGTCCGCCGCGTTCCGGGGGTTCCCGGGGCCGCAGGCCGGACGGCCTGTGCAGACCTGCTCCACCACCCAGCGAACATCGAGGCTTACTTCGTGGCGAACATCAAGTCCCAGATCAAGCGCATCCGCACCAACGAGAAGGCGCGGCTGCGGAACAAGAGCGTGAAGTCCTCGCTCAAGACGGCGATCCGGCAGTTCCGCGAGACCGCCGAGTCCGGCGACCGCGAGGCCACCCAGAAGGCCCTGGTCTCCGCCTCCCGCCTGCTCGACAAGGCGGTCAGCAAGGGCGTCATCCATGCGAACCAGGCCGCCAACAAGAAGTCGGCGATGGCCCAGCGCGCGAACGCGGTCTGATCCCGCCTCCAGCTCGTACCGAAGCCCGCGACCGGAACCGGTCGCGGGCTTCGTGCATCTCAGGCGGAGCGGCGGGCTGCCAGTAGGGCGCGGACCCCGCGCTCCAGGGCGTAGCCGCCGTCGGCCGCCGCGCCCTTGACGTCCGCGTTCAGCGTCGCCACGACCCCGAGCGCGTGGCGCACCCCGGGCTCGTCCCAACCGCGCAGCTGGCCCTGCGCCTTGCGGATCTTCCAGGCCGGCATCCCAAGGTCGCGGGCCATCGCGTACGCGTCCCCCCGGCCGGCGGAGGCCACCCGGGCGAGCGTGTGCACGCCGTCGAACAGTGCGTCGGCGATCAGCACGTGCGGCACGCCCTCGGTGAGCGCGTGCCGCAGCGCCTCGAACGCCGCCTGGGCGTTGCCGACCATGACCTGCTCGGCGACGGCCCAGCCGGTGATCTCGGCCCGGCCCCGGTAGTAGGCGCGAACGGCGTCGACGCCGACCGCTCCGCCGCAGTCGCCGACCAGCTGCGCCGCCGCGGCCGCGAGCTCGCGCAGGTCGCTGCCGACGGCCTCCACCAGCGCCTCCGCGGCGTCCGGCGCGATCTTGCCGCCGGCGGCCCGGACCTCGGCGCGCACGAAGTCGACCCGCTCGGCGGGCTTGGTCAGCTTCGCGCAGCCGATCTCCAGCGCCTTCGCCTTGCGGGCGATCTCCAGCAGCGCCTTGCCCTTGGCCCCGCCGGCGTGGTGCAGCACGATCGTCACGGCGTCGGTCGGCTGCTGCAGGTACGGCGTGAGCGCCTCGACACCGGCGGCCTTGACGTCCTGCGCGGCCGAGATCACCACGAGCCGGGCGTCCCCGAACAGCGACGGCCCGAGCGCCTCGTGCAGCTCGGCGCCCTCGATCGCCGCGCCGGCCAGCTCGGACTCGGTGACGTCCGGGTCCTGGCGGCGCGCGGCGGCCGACAGCGCGGCGACCGCCCGGTTCACGAGCAGCTCCTCGTCCCCGACGAGCAGCACCACCGGAGGGAGGCGCTCGGGCAGGTCGTCGAGCGTCACGGGACGGGCTGGCATGCGCCCATCCTGACACCGCCCGCCGACGTCGTCGCACGAGGCCGGTCGCGTCCGGCGCCTATACCTCTCACGTGCCCGCGCTCGCCGCGATGCCGTGCCCGAGCACCGACGTGTGCCCCGGGGTGCCGGTCACCGCGATGTCGCCGTGTTCGTCGGTGCGCGCTGCCGGGACGCCGAGCACGGCCAGCATGGTCAGCAGGTGCGGTGACGGCTGCCCGTAGTCGTTGTGCGCGCCCACCGAAATCACGCCGACCTGGGCGTGCACGGCCGCCAGGAAGTCCGGGTCGGAGTACGCCGAGCCGTGGTGCGGCACCTTCAGCACGTCGGCATGCAGGTCCACCCCGGCGTCGAGCAGCAGGCGCTGCTCCTCCAGCTCCGCGTCCCCGCTGAGCAGGATCCGCACGCCCCCGACCGTCGCCATCAGCACGAGCGAGGAGTTGTTGGGATCCGACCGGGTGCCGTGCATCGCCGCGGCCGGGCCGAGCACCTGCAGGTGCACCGCGCCGACGTCGTACGCGGTACCCGGACGCGGCGAGCTGACCTGCAGGCCGCGCACGGCGATCGTCCGCTCGACCAGGTCGGCGCCCTCGGGCGGGTCGAGCAGAGGCCCCGCGATCACCTGCCCGAGCCGCCGGTCGTGCAGCGCCCCGACGATCCCGCCCACGTGGTCCAGGTGGTAATGGGTGAACACGAGCAGCGCGATGTCGGTGATCCCTAGCTGGCGCAGGCAGCGGTCGATCGGCACCGGGTCCGGCCCGGCGTCGACCTCGACGGCGCTGTGCGGCCCCGCGTTCAGCACCAGGCCGTCGCCCTGCCCGACGTCGCAGGCCACGAACAGCCACCCGGGCGGTGGCCAGCCGGACGCGAGGGTGCGCACCGGGATCTGGACGACTAGCGCCGCGACGAGGGCGCCGGCCAGCACCCGGCGCGGTCCCGCCCGCCGGGCGATGGCCGCCAGGGCGGCCAGCGCGCCGAGCAG
>DASRSS010000176.1:0-7843 GCA_035656335.1 Jatrophihabitantaceae bacterium
GTGCTCGGCGCGCAATGCCTCGAGCGTCTCGGCGAGCCGGCGCTCGTGCGCGTCGCTGATGACGACCCGAGCACCCTCCTCGAGGCAACGGCGCGCGGCTGCTTGCCCGATGCCCGCGCCGGCGGCCGCGGTGATCACGGCGATCTTGCCGTCCAGCAGGTTGTGCGCGGGCGGGTACGCGGGTGCGTCCATCTAGCGGGCCTCTCGCGGCAGGCCGAGGGTGCGCTCGGCGATGATGTTGCGCTGGATCTCGTCCGATCCGCCGTAGATCGTGTCGGCGCGGGTGAACAGGAACAGCCGTTGCCACTCGTCCAGCGCGGTCTCCGGATCGTCCGTGCCCTGCTCGAGCATGGACGCGGCGCCGCGCACCTGCATGGCCAGCTCGCCGAGGCTGCGGTGCCAGTGCGACCAGAGCAGTTTGGCGACCGAGGCCTCGGTGCCCGACGTGCCGGATGTGACCGAGTGCAGCGTCCGCAGCGCGTGCGCCCGCATCACCTCCAGGTCGACGTGGGCGCGAACGAGCTTGTCGCGCAGGACCGGGTCGGCCAGCGCGCCGTTCTGTTGGGCCAGCGCGATCAGCGCGTCCAGTTCGCGGCGGAAGCCGACCTGCTGGCCCAGCGTCGCGACCCCGCGCTCGAAGCCGAGCGTGGCCATCGCGACGCGCCAGCCGTCCCCCGGCGCGCCCACGACGAGGTCGGCGTCGGTGCGCGCGTCGTCGAAGAACACCTCGTTGAACTCGCTGGTGCCGGTGAGCTGGCGGATCGGACGGACCTCGACGCCGGGCTGGTCCATCGGCACGAGCAGGTAGGACAGCCCGTGGTGCCGGGACGACCCCGGTTCGGTGCGCGCGACCACGAAGCACCACTGGGCCAGATGTGCCAGCGAGGTCCACACCTTCTGCCCGGTGATCCGCCACTGGTTCCCGTCGAGGCGGGCGGTGGTCGACACGTTGGCCAGGTCGGAGCCCGCGTTCGGTTCGGAGTAGCCCTGGCACCACAGCTCGGTGACGTCCTTGATGCGGGGCAGGAAGCGCGCCTGCTGCTCTGGCGTGCCCAACGCGATCAGCGTCGGTCCGAGCAGCTCCTCGCCGAGGTGGTTCACCCGGTGCGGCGCGTTCGCGCGGGCGTACTCCTCGTGGAAGATCACTTGCTGCGCGATGGTCGCGCCGCGTCCGCCGTGTTCGACCGGCCAGCCCAGGCAGGTCCAGCCGGACGCGGCGAGGTGCCGGTTCCAGGCCAGTCGCTCGTCGAACGCGACGTGCTCGCTGCCCGGACCACCCAGCCCGCGCAGCTTCGCGAACTCGCCGACCAGGTTGTCGGCGAGCCACTCGCGGACGAGGCGGCGGAAGTCCGCGTCGTCGGCGGGAAGCTGGCTGGGGGGCATGGCAGTAAGCTACCCTACCAAGCACTTGCTTTGTTAGCCGCTACCAGAGGACGCGATGACCGAGGACGCCCGCACGCTCCCGGCGGCGCTCCTGCGCGCGGCCCGCGAGTTCGGCGCGGCCGAGGCGCTGGTCGACGGCGACGTGCGGCTGAGCTTCGCAGACCTGCTCGAGCGGGTCCGGGAGGCCGCGCGGTACTACCTCGCCGCCGGTGTGCAGCCCGGCGAGCGCGTCGCCATCTGGAGCCCGAACACCCACCACTGGGTGGTGGCGGCACTCGGCGCGCACTACGCCGGCGCCGCGATCGTCCCGATCAACACCCGGTACACCGGCCACGAGGCGCTGGACATCGTGCAGCGCACCCGCGCTAGTGCGCTCGTCGTGGCCGGCCGGTTCCTGAACGCGGACCGGCTGGCGCAGCTGCGCGCCGCCGCCGGTCCCGACGGCCTGCCGCACCTGCGCACGGTGCTGCGAGTTCCGATCGACGGCGGGGACGCCCCGGACGACGGCGTCGACGAGTGGACGGACCTCGCCGCGCGGGCCGTGCGAGTGCCGGCCGCCGAGGCCGACGCGCGCGCGGCCGCGGTTCGACCGGACGACATCAGCGACGTGCTGTTCACCTCCGGCACCACCGGGCGCAGCAAGGGGGTGCTCAGCGCGCACCGGCAGGTGATCGACGTGGCGCGCGCGTGGGCCGAATGCGGCGAGATGTCCGCGTCCGACCGCTACCTGATCGTGAACCCGTTCTTCCACAGCTTCGGCTACAAGGCCGGCATCGTCGTCTGCCTGCTCACCGGCGCCACGATGGTGCCGCAGGCGGTCTACGACGTGCCGGCGGCGATGCGGTTGATCGAGCGCGAGCGGATCAGCGTGCTCCCCGGCGCGCCGACGATCTTCCAGACCATCCTCGACTCCCCCGACCGCGCGGAGTTCGATCTGTCCACACTGCGCTTCGCGGTCACGGGAGCGGCGTCCGTCCCGGTCGCGCTGGTCGAGCGCATGCAGCGCGAGCTCAGCTTCGACCTCGTGCTGACCGCGTTCGGCATGACCGAGGCGGTGGTCGTGACGATGGCACGCCGCAGCGACCCGCCCGAGCTCGTCGCGACGACGTGCGGACGGGCCACCGCTGGCTTCGAGATCCGCATCGGCGAGCAGGGCGAACTGCTGGTGCGCGGGCCGAACGTCATGCTCGGCTACCTGGACGACCCGCAGGCGACGGCGGCGGCCATCGACGCCGACGGTTGGTTCCACACCGGGGACGTCGGCAGCATCGACGGCGGCGGCAACCTGACGATCACCGACCGGCTCAAGGACATGTACATCTGCGGCGGGTTCAACGTCTACCCCGCCGAGATCGAGCAGGTGCTCGCGCGGCTGAACGGCGTGGCCGAGTCGGCCGTCGTCGGCGTGCCGGACGGCCGGCTCGGTGAGGTCGGCAAGGCGTTCGTCGTGCGCCGGCCGGGACACCCGCTCACCGAGGAAGCGGTGATCGGCTACGCCCGCGAGCACGTCGCCAACTTCAAGGTGCCGCGCAGCGTCGAGTTCGTCGGCTCACTCCCCCGCAACCCGTCCGGCAAGGTCCTGAAGCACGAACTACGTGAGATGAGTTCGCATGAGTAACGAAGACGACAGCGAGCGAGCATCGCAGGGCCGCCCACGGCCCGAGGAGCGGAACGAGCGCGGAGTCGAGCAATGAGCAACGAGGTCCTGTACGAGGTGCGCGGGAGGACCGCGGTCGTGACGATGAACCGTCCCGAGTACCGCAACGCGCAGAACTCCGCGATGACGTACGCCCTCGACGCCGCGTTCCAGCGGGCGGTCGACGATGACGCCGTCAAGGTGATCGTGCTCGCCGGCGCCGGCAAGCACTTCTCCGCGGGGCACGACATCGGCACGCCCGGCCGCGACGTCGACGTCCACTACGACAACAAGGCGGTCCTCTGGTGGGACCACGTCGGACGCGACGGCGGCGACCTGCGCTATGCCCGCGAGATGGAGGTCTACCTGGGCATGTGCCGGCGCTGGCGCGACATCCCGAAGCCGGTGATCGCGATGGTGCAGGGCGCGTGCATCGCTGGGGGCCTGATGCTCACGTTCGTATGCGATCTGATCGTTGCGTCCGACGATGCGTTCTTCGGAGATCCCGTAGTGCGCATGGGCATTCCGGGCGTCGAGTACTTCGCGCACCCGTGGGTGATCGGCCCGCGTGCGGCGAAGGAGATCCTGTTCACCGGCGACCGGTTCAGCGCCGAGCGCGCGTACGAGTGGGGCATGGTGAACCGCGTCGTTCCGCGCGACGAGCTGGAGACCGAGACGTTCGCGATCGCCGAGCGCATCGCCGCGATGCCGCAGTTCGGGCTGGCGCTCACCAAGCGCGCGGTGAACCAGTGCGAGGACGCGATGGGCATGCGCAACGGGATGGAGTCCGTCTTCGGACTGCACCACTTCGCCCACGCGCACAACGCCGAGGTCGGCGCGGACTCCCTCGGCGGCATGGACGCGAAGAGCATGAAGAAGAGCGCGACCTGATGGACCTGGAACTGGACGAGGCGACGCTCGCGTTCCGTGACGAGGTCCGCGCATTCCTGCGCGAGCACGTCCCCGATCCGAAGCTGCCGTCGATGGACACCGCCGCGGGCTTCGAGGCGCACCGCGAGTGGGAGCACACGCTGGCCGACGCCCGGCTGTCGGTCGTGTCCTGGCCGTCCGAGCTCGGCGGCCGCGACGCGAGCCTGCTGCAGTGGGTGATCTTCGAGGAGGAGTACTTCGCCGCGGACGCCCCGTTGCGGGTGAGCCAGAACGGCATCTTCCTGCTCGCGCCCACGCTGTTCGCGCACGGCACCCCCGAACAGCTCGCCCGGATCCTGCCGCCGATGGCGCGGGCCGACGAGATCTGGGCGCAGGCCTGGTCCGAGCCCGAGGCCGGCAGCGACCTGGCCGCCATCCGCAGCCGCGCGGTGCGCACGGACGGCGGCTGGCTGCTCTCCGGCCAGAAGACGTGGTCGACGCGCGCCACCTACGCCGACCGCGGCTTCGGACTGTTCAGGTCCGATCCGGACGCCGAACGGCATCGCGGCCTGACCTACTTCCTGTTCGACCTGCGCGCCGACGGCGTGACCGTCCGCGGTATCCCCCAGCTCGACGGCGAACCCGGCTTCGCGGAGATCTTCCTGGACGACGTGTTCGTCCCGGACGAGGACGTGCTCGGTGGCGTCGGCGACGGCTGGCGCGTCGCGATGAGCACGGCCAGCAACGAGCGCGGCCTGTCGCTGCGCTCGCCGGGCCGGTTCCTCGCCGCGGCGGCGCGACTGGTCGAGCTGTGGAAGTCCGAGGGGACGCCGGGTGACACCGCGCTGTCCGATCGCGTGGTCGATGCGTGGATCGGCGCGCGCGCGTACCAGCTGTACACGTTCGGCACCGTCACCGCGCTGAGCGACGGCGGCGAGCTCGGCGCGGAGTCCAGTATCGGCAAGCTGTTCTGGTCGCAGCTGGACGTCGCCCTGCACGAGACCGCGCTGGACATCCAGGGCGCGCGCGGCGAACTGGCCGGCCCGTGGCTGGACGGCTACCTCTTCTCGCTGGCCGGGCCGATCTACGCCGGCACCAACGAGATCCAGCGCAACGTGGTCGCCGAGCGGCTGATGGGACTGCCGCGGTGAGGTTCACGATCTCGTCCGAGCAGCGCGAGTTCGCCGCCAGCCTGCGCCGGCAACTCGGCGCTGCCGACACACCGTCGGTGATCCGCGCCTGGTCCGCGGGTGACTTCGCACCAGGACGCAAGTTGTGGACCCAGCTCGCCGACGCGGGCGTGCCCGCGCTCGCCGCGCCGGAGCTGCACGGTGGCTTCGGCGCGCACCCGATTGACCTCGTCCTTGCGTTCGTCGAGCTCGGCCGAGCGGCGGTGCCCGGACCGTACGTCGAGTCGGTGGCGGTGCTGCCCACGCTGCTCGCCGGCACGTCGCAGGCGCGGCGCATCGACGCCCTCGCGTCCGGTGAGCAGGTGGCCACGCTCGCCGCGCCGCCGGGCGTGCCGTACGCGGTGGACGCGGCCGCCTCGGACATAGTCGTCCTGCTCGACGGGACGGACCTGTACGAGGCGATCACGGTCGGCGAGGTCGCGTCCGTCGACCGGGCCCGCAAGCTCGCGGAGGTCACCGCGGGTGATCGGCTCTGCATGGCGGGCGACGTCGAGCGGGCGTTCGACCTGGGCGCTCTGGCCGCGTCCGCGCAGATCCTCGGCGCCGGCCAGGTGGTCCTGGACACCGCGACTGAGTACGCGAAGGCGCGCGTCCAGTTCGGCAAGCCGATCGGCAGCTTCCAGGCAGTCAAGCACCAGCTCGCCGACGCGCTGGTCGGGCTCGAGCTGGCCCGTCCGCTGCTGTTCGGCGCAGCCCTCGCCGTCGCCGACGACTCCGCCGACCGGGCCCGGGACGTGTCCGCGGCCAAGGTCGCCTGCGTGGACGCGGCCTATCGCGCGTCGCGCGTGGCGTTGCAGGTGCACGGCGCGATCGGGTACACGAGCGAGTGCGACCTCGCGCTGTGGCTGACCAAGATCCGCGCGCTGCGCAGCGCCTGGGGCACGCAGGCCGAACACCGCGCGCGTGTGCTGGCGGCACTATGAGCAGCGCTATGAACGCCGACGGGCTCAGCGCCGAACAGCGCGGTCTGCGCGACGCGGTCCGCCTGCTGCTCGGCAAGCGCAGCGACAGCGCGGCGGTCCGGCGGGCGATCACCCAACCCGCGGGGTACGACGAGGCGTTGTGGCGCGTGCTGTGCGACCAGATCGGTGTCGCGGCGCTGTCCGTCCCGGAGGAGTTCGGCGGAGCCGGTGTGGGAGCGCTCGAAACGCATCTGGTCCTGGATGAGCTCGGGCGCGCGCTCACACCCGCGCCGCTGCTCGGGTCGGCCGTGCTGGCCGCGCGACTGCTGCTCGCGTCCGGCGATCACGACGCGTGCAGCCGACTGCTGCCGCGCATCGCCGAGGGCGACGTCGTCGCGGTGTGCTGGTCGGGCGCGGACGGCGACTGGAGCACCGAGCCGTCCGCCGTCACGCTCGCGGCCGACGGAACCCTCGCGGGCGAAGCGCACTACGTGCTGCACGGCGACACTGCCGCGCATCTGCTGGTGGCCGCGTCCGCGCCGGACGGTCCCGTGCTCGTCGAGGTCGACCCCGCACAGGACGCGGTCGTCCGGCAGCACACGCCGACGATGGACGCGACCCGGCGGCTGGCCCGGGTCGCGTTCGAGCACGCGCGCGGCACGCTGCTCGCCGCGGCGGACGTCCCCGCCGCACTGGCCGAGGCACGCGGCGCGGCGCTGGTCGGGCAGAGTGCGGAGCAGGCCGGCGCGATGGCGCGGCTGCTCGAGCTGACCGTCGAGTACGCCAAGGTGCGGGTGCAGTTCGGCCGCCCGATCGGCAGCTTCCAGGCGATCAAGCACCGGCTCGCCGACCTGCACGTGCTGGTCGAGGCGTCGCGGTCGGCCTCCTACGCCGCCGCCACCGGGACGGTCGCCCCCGCCGTCGCCGCCGTGCACTGCGCCGAGGCGTTCTTCACCGTCGCGGCCGAGGCGATCCAGCTGCACGGCGGGATCGCGATCACCTGGGAGCACGACGCGCACCTGTACTTCAAGCGGGCGCAGGCCGGCACGCAGCTGTTCGGCACGCCGTCCGTCCATCTGGCGAGGCTGAGCGAGGCGGTGCTGGGATGAACATGACGCTGCAGGAACTGTCCGACCGGATCGAGATCCAGGACCTGATCACCGACTACAGCTACGCGGTCGACACCCACAGCTGGGACGACCTGGACGCGATCTTCACGCCCGACGCGGCGCTCGACTTCACCGCCACCGGCGGCGAGTCCGGCGACCTGCCGACGATCAAAGCCTGGTTCGACAAGGTGCTGAACCTGTTCGCCGGCCACCAGCACCTGGTCGCGACGTCAAAGATCACGATCGACGGCGACACCGCGACCGCGCGCACGCTGTGCCACAACCCGATGTGGCTGCCGAGTGCGGACGACGGCAGCCAGCAGGTGATGTTCGTCGGGCTCTGGTACCACGACACGCTGGTGCGGACGGCCGACGGCTGGCGGATCAGCAGCCGCCGGCAGGAGAAGGGGTATCTGCACGGCCTACCCGCTCGTTGATCGGGACATGGCCAGCACCGAAGAGGACGACGACGCCCGCGCCCGACGCCACGCGGTGTGGGGGCTGTCCGTCCTGGTGCTGCTCGCGGTGCTGGTGATCTCGGTGACGCTGTTCTTCACCGGCACCTCCGGCGGCAAGCACGGCGAACACATCGATCTCGGCATCCCCACCCCGCTGCCCACGGCCACGCAGCCCGCGTCGCCGACCACGAGCGCGCCGGCCACCGCTGCGGCGCGCAGCAGTACGCCGCCGAGCCGGCAGCCGACGAGCCACGCCGCGCGGCGGACGGCGACGGCATCCGTGCCGGCGACGCAA
>DASRSS010000177.1:0-16272 GCA_035656335.1 Jatrophihabitantaceae bacterium
GGCTACCCGCACCCGCATCCGGTCGCGGTCGACGACCAGCGCCGCGAATGCGGCCAGGACGAACAGTTCGAGGAAGATGTCGAGGATGGCCGTCCTGGAGAGGACGAGGGTGAGACCGTCCATCGCGAGCAGCATGCCGGCGTCGGTCACCACCAGCACGTCCTCGCCGGCGCGCCGCGCTTCCAGCAGTTGCGGCACCCGCGCGGACTCGTTGCCCTCGAAGAACGACACGACACGTCCGCCCGGCGTCACGTCCAGGTCGCGGCACAGCCGCTGCAGCCGCCGGGTGTCCTCGGCCGCGATCACCGGCGCGTCCGCCAGCGCCGCGCGCAGCCGCGCCGACGCGTCCTCCGCGCGCCCCAGCGGAGCCCCCGCGAGAACCACGCGTCCGGCTGTCGGCGACATGGACGCGACCCTAACGCGACGACCACTTCGCGCGGATAAGCTCACCCGCGTGACGGCGACGTTGGAGGCGCGGCCCGAGCGTCCGGGCGACGCGCCGGCCGTCCGCCCGGTTCCGGCCGCGCTCGTGCCGTGGCGCGACCCGCACCCGCTGCTGGGCTGGCTGCTCACGCTCGCCGTCGCCGCGGTCGCGGCGATCACCCGGTTCTGGGCGCTGGGCTTCCCGTCGTCCAAGATCTTCGACGAGGTCTACTACGCCACCGAGGCGCAGGAGGTCTGGCGGTACGGGTACGAGGACAACCGCGGCTACATGTTCATCGTGCACCCGCCGCTGGGCAAGTGGCTGATCGGGCTGACGTCCTCGATCTGGGGCAACAACTCGCTCGGCTGGCGGGTGGCCCCCGCGATCGCCGGCGTGGTCGGCGTCATCCTGATCACCCGCATCGCGCGGCGGATGATGCGCTCGGACCTGTTCGGCGTGATCGCGGGCCTGCTGCTCACCATGGACGGGCTGTCCCTCGTGCTCGCGCGCACCGCGCTGCTCGACATCTTCCTGGAGACGTTCGTCCTGGCCGCGTTCGGCGCGCTGGTGCTGGACCGCGATCAGATGCGGGCCCGCCTCGGCCGGCTGGTCGCCGCCGGTGCGGACCTGTCGGACGGAGCGCCGTCGCTCGGGCCGCGTCCGTGGCGGGTGGCGGCCGGCGTGCTGTTCGGCCTGGCGTGCGCGATCAAGTGGACGGCGCTGTCGTTCTTCGTGCTGTTCGTGATCCTGAGCCTCGTGTGGGACCGCGGCGCGTACAAGACCGCCGGCGTGCGCCGTCCGGCCCGCACGATGTGGTGGCGCTCGGGCGTGCCGGCGCTCGGCTCACTGATCGCGGCCCCGATCGGTACCTATCTCTTTACGTACCTCGGCTGGTTCACCGGCGAGAACAGCTGGGGACGGCACTGGGCCGACAATCACGGCCCGTCCACGCATCTGGACCTGCTCGGCGTGCACATCCCGTTCAGCTGGGCGTGGGTGCCGGCGCCGATCCGTTCCCTGGGCGCGTACACGCTGGACGCCTACCGGTTCCACGAGGGACTCGACAGCGGGCACACCTATCAGTCCAGCCCGTGGAGCTGGCTGGTGCTGGGCCGTCCGGTCGACTTCTACTACGACGGCTCGAGCACATCGTGCGGCTCGAGCTCGTGCTCGCGGGAGATCCTGCTGATCGGCACACCGCTGATGTGGTGGGCGCTGCTGCCAATGCTGCTCTGGCTCGCCTGGCACTGGTGCACGACCCGCGACTGGCGGGCCGGCGCGGTGTGGGTCGCGTTCCTGGCCGGCTGGGTCGTCTGGTTCCAGGACCTCAAGCGCACGATGTTCCTGTTCTACATGGCGCCGCTGATGCCGTTCCTGATCCTCGGCCTGACGCTCGGATTGGGCACGATGCTCGGCCCAGGCCTGCGCCGCACCGGTGACCCGGCGCGGGACGGATCGAGCCTGCGCAGACGCCGCTGGGGCGTGATCGGCGTGTCCACGTACCTCGGCCTAGTGGTCGCCGACTTCGTCTGGATGTGGCCGATCTACACCGGCGGCCTGCTCACCTACGCGCAATGGCACGCGCATATGTGGCTTCCCTCCTGGGTATGAACCCGGCGTAGCCGCACATCCAGGTAGGGCGGGAGAGAATTCATGACCATGGCAGGCAAGCTTCGCCGTGCCCCGACGCGCATCGTGACCGGGGCGTTCATCCTCAACAGCGGGCTGCAGAAGCTCAAGGGTGACGACGACACCGCGAAGGCGGTGCACGGCATGGCCAGCGGGGCCTACCCGGCGTTCGGCACCCTGGAACCGAGGACGTTCCTGCGGCTGCTCGGTGCCGGCGAGACCGCGCTCGGTTCGGCGCTGCTGCTGCCGATCGTCCCGGCGCGGCTGGCCGGCGCGGGCCTGGTCGGCTTCTCCGGCGCGCTGCTGGGACTGTGGTGGCGCACGCCCGGCATGCACGAGGAGGGCAGCCTGCGCCCGACCGTGCAGGGCACGGCCATCGCGAAGGACAGCTGGATGCTGGGCATCGGCGCCGGCTTGCTGATGGACGACATCGTGTCCGGGGCCAGCGAGTCGCACGCGGTGCGCAAGGCCGAGCGCAAGGCGGCCCGGCGCGCCCGCAAGGCCGAGGCGAAGCTGCACGCCGAGGAGCTCAAGCACGAGCTGAAGGCCGCGTCCGCCGAACGCCGCAAGCAGCTCAAGGCCGAGGCGCGCCAGCGGGCCAAGGCGCTGCAGGCCGAGGCCAAGGCCCAGGCCAAGGCACAGGCGAAGTCCGCGCGCGCGGCCGCGCTGGACACGGCCGGATCGGTCCGCAAGGCGACACTCGAGACGGCCGGGTCGGCCCGCAAGGCTGCGCTGGACACCGTCGGATCGACGCGGGACGCGGCTGCGCACGCCGCCAAGTCCGTCCGGTCGACGGCGGGAGCTGTCGCGGAGAAGGTCGGCGTCTGACCCGTTTGCCCGAACCTGTCGGGGCCGGGTGCTAAACACCTCGGCATGACCCAGACGCGGGAAACCACCAGCTTGCGCGCGGCGGCCGAGCGGCACCTGAAGGCGCTCGCCGGCCCGTCGGCCGAGCTGCGCCCGGACCAGTGGCACGCGATCGAGGCGCTCGTCGCGGACCGGCGCCGGGCGCTGGTGGTGCAGCGCACCGGGTGGGGCAAGTCGGCGGTCTACTTCGTCGCGACCGCGCTGCTGCGCGAACAGGGCGCCGGCCCGACCGTGATCGTCTCGCCGCTGCTCGCCCTGATGCGCAACCAGATCGCGGCGGCCGAGCGCGCCGGCATTCACGCGGCGACGATCAACTCCACGAACGTGGAGGAATGGCAGCGCACCTACGACGCCGTCGCCCGCGGCGACATCGACGTGCTCCTGCTGTCGCCCGAGCGGCTCAACAACCCCGAGTTCCGCGACAACGTGATGCCGCGCCTGGCCGCCAGCTGCGGACTGCTCGTGGTGGACGAGGCGCACTGCATCAGCGACTGGGGGCACGACTTCCGGCCGGACTTCCGCCGGCTCAGGACGCTGCTTCCCGAACTGCCGACGGGCATTCCGGTGCTGGCGACGACCGCGACCGCGAACACCCGCGTGGTCCAGGACGTCGCCGACGTGCTCGGGCTCGGGCCCGACGCGCCGGACGTGCTCGTGCTGCGCGGCAGCCTGGACCGCGAATCGCTGCACCTGGGCGTGCTGCATCTGCCCGACACCGCGCACCGGCTGGCCTGGCTCGCCGACCATCTCGCGACGCTGCCGGGCTCCGGCATCGTCTACACGCTGACCGTCGCGGCGTCGCAGCAGGTGGCCGACTACCTGCGCGAGCGCGGGCTGCCCGTCGCCGCGTACTCCGGCCAGACCGAGCAGACCGAGCGGCTGGCCGCCGAGGACGACCTGATCCACAACCGGGTGAAGGCGCTGGTGGCCACGTCCGCGCTCGGCATGGGCTTCGACAAGCCTGACCTCGGGTTCGTCGTGCACTTCGGCGCGCCGTCCTCGCCGATCGCGTACTACCAGCAGGTCGGGCGCGCCGGCCGTGGCGTCGCCAGCGCCGAGGTGATCCTGCTGCCCGGCACCGAGGACGAGGCGATCTGGGACTACTTCGCCTCGGTCGGCTTCCCGTCCGAGCAGCAGGTGCGCACCGCGCTGGACGTGCTGGCCGTCGAGGCCCGTCCGATGAGCACCGCCGCGCTCGAGACCCGGGTGGACCTGTCGCGGTCCCGGCTGGAGGCGATGCTCAAGGTGCTGGACGTCGACGGCGCGGTCAGCCGGGTGCGCGGGGGCTGGACGGCGACCGGGCGGCCGTGGCACTACGACGCGGAACGCTATGCGCGGGTCGCTCAGGTGCGGGCGGACGAGCAGCAGGCGATGCGCGACTACCTCGCCACCGACCGCTGCCGGCTGCGGTTCCTGCGCGAACAGCTGGACGACGCCGAGGCCGCGGACTGCGGGCGCTGCGACAACTGCGGCGGCCTCGCCCTGGCCGCCGACGCGTCGGAGCACGCGGTGACGGCGGCGTCCGCGACGCTGGCCCGGCCCGGCGTCCGCGTCGAGCCGCGCCGGATGTGGCCGACGGCGATGCCGAGCCTCGGCGTGGACGCCCGCGGCAAGATCGACGGCGGCGAGCAACCCGAGCCCGGGCGGGCGCTCGCCCGGTTCACCGACCTGGGTTACGGCCAGCAGGTGCGCGCGCTGCTGCGCGACGACTCCCCCGACGGCGCCGTCCCGGACGAGCTGGTGCGCGCGTGCGTGCGCGCGCTGGCCGAGTGGGACTGGACGCGCAGGCCGGAAGCGATCGTCACCGTCGGCTCGCGGCGGCGCCCCACGCTGCTCGCGGACCTGGCGGGGCGGCTCGGCGAGATCGGCCGGCTGCCGCTGCTCGGCACCGCCGAGCACGTCGGCCCGTCGGCGACCGGCCGGTCGAACAGCGCGCTGCGGCTGCGCGAGGTCTGGGGCAGTTACGTACTGCCCGAGCCGCTGGTGGCCGCGGTCGACGGCCGCGACGTCCTGCTCGTCGACGACTTCACCGACACCGGCTGGACGCTCACCGTGGTTGCCCGGATGCTCCGGCAGGCCGGTGCGAGCGGGGTGTTCCCGTTCGTCCTCGGCATCGCCTCGTGATTGCTCGAGAGTCGCGACGGCCGTGTACGCCGGAGCGGACCGGTTCATCACGAACAACCGCCGCGACTTCCGCAAAGAGATCGCCGAGGTCGACATCACCTATCCCGACGAGTTGCCCGCGGCCTGAGCGCGGGAAGCGTTGGGCCGCCGCAGCGGTTGTGGTTGGCATGCTGGTTGAGATCTTTTCCGACGTCGTCTGCCCGTGGTGCTACCTCGGCAAGCGCCGCTTCGAGCGCGCCCTCGCCGACTTCGACGGTCGCGACGACGTGACCGTGGTGCACCGCTCGTTCCAGCTCGATCCGTCTGCGCCGGACGGAGCGGGCGAGCCTACGGTGCAGATGCTGTCGGACAAGTACGGCATGAGCGTGGCCGAGGCCGAGCAGATGCAGCGGCAGATGGAGCAGCGTGCCGCCATGGACGGGCTGGAGTACCACCTGGACGGTCAGCTCAGCGGCAACACGTTCCGGGCACACCGGCTGCTGCATCTCGCGCGCGAGCGCGGCCGCCAGGACGAGCTGCTCGAACGGCTCTACGCCGCCCACTTCACCGAGCGGCGATCGGTGTTCGACGACGACTCCCTGGCCGGGCTGTGCGCGGAGGCCGGGCTGGAGCGTGCCGAGGCCGAGCGGGTGCTGGCCGGCGACGCCTATGCAGACGACGTCGCGCAGGATCTCGCGGACGCCCGCGGTTTCGGCATCACCGGCGTCCCGTTCTTCGTGATCGACCGCCGCTTCGGCGTCTCCGGGGCGCAGCCGGTCGAGGTGCTCACCAGCGCGCTGCGCCAGGCCCAGCAGGCGGCCGAAGCGGCCACCGGCTGATCCCGGTCCGGCAGCGCGAATTCGATCTTGAAATGGCATCAGAATTGATCTTGTTCGCGTTATCGGCCGAATTCGGCGCGCGATAGCGAATGCATTCCGTCGGCACGTTTCCCTAAATTCCCCGGAAGGCGCGTCGATAGCTCCTGCGACCCTTGACCGTAGGAGTTACGCCGTGCGACCACTGACCGTCCGTACCAAATTCGTCATTGCCGGCGCGGCGAGCTGCGCGGTATTCACCACGTCCGCGGTTCTCGCGATCACGACGTTCGGCAACATGAATTCGCTCAGCTCCCAGGCCGAGGCCACGCAGCACATCGAGCGGTCGGTGGCGCAGGCCTACGAGGACTGGACGCTGGACGACGACCAGTCGAACATGTACGGCTCGGTGATCGCGCTCGGCGACCCGTCGCAGAAGAGCCTGGCCGAGACGACCTGGCAGCAGGCGGTCGACGCGTACAAGAGCACGCAGGCCGACATGAAGGAGGTCGCCTCGCTCGCGACCTCGCCGGCGGAGCGCAAGCTGGTCGACAAGATCAACACCGACCTCACCGACTACAACACGTTCACCGTCGAGCTCGGCAAGTTCGGCCACGCCGGTCAGATCAAGCAGGCGGTGCGGGCGGTCAGTGTCGATAACCTGCAGCCGTCCAACGATTTGCCGACGCAGTTCAGCAAGCTGCTGAAGCTGGAGGGATCGGCGTCAGACGCGGCGGCGCACCGGCTCGCCTCGGCCGCGCGCACCGGCAAGGTCCTCGAGATCGTGCTGCTGATCGTCGGCGCCCTGCTGCTCGCCGCCGTCATGGTCTGGTTGGCGCTGGGCATCATCCGTCCGCTGCGCGAGCTTTGCGCCCGGATGCGCAACATCGCCGAGGGCGACGGTGACCTGACCGCCCGCGTCGACGAGGACCGCACCGACGAACTGGGGGCGCTGGCCAGCGCGTTCAACACGCTGGTCGACCGCATGCAGGGCGTCATCGGCCGGTTCGCCCAGAGCAGCAAGGCGCTGCACACCTCGGCGGGTGAGCTCGGCGTCGTGTCCGAGCAGCTCGGCGCCGGAGCGGAGCAGACCAGTTCGCAGGCGACCGTGGTCGCGGGCGCCACCGAAGAGGTCAACGCGAGCATGAGCAGCATCGCGGCCGGCGCGCGGCAGATGTCGCAGTCGATCGACGAGATCGCGCGCTCGGCGTCCGAGGCCGCGCGCGTCGCGGCCGAGGCCGTCAACGCCGCCGGTGACGCCGGTGCGACGGTCGAGTCGCTGAGCACCGCGTCCAGTGAGATCAGCCAGGTGCTGGACCTGATCTCCGGAGTCGCGGCGCAGACCAGCCTGCTGGCGCTCAACGCCACCATCGAGGCGGCGCGCGCCGGCGAGGCGGGCAAGGGCTTCGCCGTTGTCGCCGACGAGGTCAAGCAGCTGGCCGGGCACACCGCCAGCGCGACCGACGACATCGCCGCGCGGCTCGCCGCGATCGAGAAGGGGACGGCCGCGGTGGTCGACTCCATCGCCGCCATCTCGGACGCGACCACCCGGATCAACGACCTGGCCAGCACGATCGCGGCCGCTGTCGAGGAGCAGACGGCGACCACCGCCGAGTTCACCCGCGCGATCAGCGAGGCCGCCACGGCCACCAACGACATCGCCGACAACGTGAGCGGTGTCGCGACGGCGGCCGAGCAGGCGGCGACCGGCGTGCGGACCACGCGCGAGCGGGCCGAGTCGCTGGGCAGCCTGGCCGGCGAGCTGGACGAACTGGTCAGCGCGTTCCGCTGCTGACGCGCTGTCGGGCGGATCAGCCCGCGGACGCGTCGCGCAGCAGCGCGAGCAGGCCGTCGAAGTCCTCCGCGCACGGCGAACAGGTGCGCAGGTGCGCGGTGAGCCCGGGATAGGTCAGTTCGGGGTCGGCGCCGGCCAGCACGAGCTCGACGTACGCGTCCAGGTGCTCCATGACCTGCTCGCAACCCGGGTCCTGGGGGTCCGTGCGCAAGAAGCGCTCCAGCGCCGCGCGTCCGTCCGTCCGCTCCGTCATCGCCCGCCCGCCTCGTCCTGCAGATAACCCTTGGTGACCAGCGCGGCGCGCAACTTACGGCGCGCGTCGAAAACCGTCTTGTAAATGGCGTTGCGGTTGGTGCCCAGCCGGTGCACGAGGGCGTCCAGCGGGATCCCGTCGACGACGATGGCGACGAACACCCGCCGCTGGTGCTCGGTGAACTCCTCCTCGACGGTGCGCCGCAGCTCGGCCATCAGGCCCGCCGAGTGGGCCGCCTCGTGCGGGTCCATGCCGAAGCGGTCCGGCAGCAGCTCCCACTGCGCCGCGTCCAGGCGGACGTCGCAGGCCTGCCAGAAGTGCCGGCCGATCTTCCCGGACACCTCGAACACGGCGAACTTGTAGACCCAGGTGGTGAACCGGCTGTCGCCGCGGAAGGTGTGCAGCTTGCCGAGGACCGAGACGAGCGCGTCGTCGGCCGCCTGGTGCGCGAGGTCCTCCAGCTCCGGACCGGTGATGCGCAGCCGCGGCGCCCGCCGCGAGGCCTCGCGCCGCGCCGCCCGCAGCAGCAGCTCGTGCAGGCGCGCGATCGCCTCGTCCCGCTCGGCCGACGCCTCGTCGAGGCAGCGCAGCCAGTTCGCCGAGTCGTCGTCCAGCGCGCGGCCGGACGGACCGACGAGCGGGGCGGACGTCACGGTCCGATGATAGGTCCGTCCTCGCCGGTAAGACGCACACCCTGCCGCGGCACCAACCGTGCGACCGAGTTGGAACGTCGACACCGAAAGAGGATCCGCATGAGTACCCGAATTCGATTCGCCGCGGCCGGTACCGCCGCCCTGGCCGCCGCCGGATTGGTCGCGGCAGGGCCGGCCACCGCGGCGACCCCACACGCGCGCCCGGCCGTCCACGCCGTGTTCGTCCAGACCGACAACCCGCACGGCAACGCCGTGGTCGCCTACCGCAGCGGCGCGCACGGCCGGCTGGTCAAGGCCGGCACGTACCGCACCGGCGGTCGCGGCGGCGTGCTGGACGGTTCCGTGGTCGACCACCTCGCCTCGCAGGGCAGCCTCGCCCTGGACTCGGCGCACCAGCGGCTCTACGCCGTGAACGCCGGAAGCAACACGATCACCGTGTTCGCGGTCGACGGCACGCACCTGCGCCGGCTGCAGACGCTGCACTCGGGCGGCAGCTTCCCGGTGAGCATCGCCGTGCACGGTTCGCTGGTGTACGTGCTGAACGCGCGCAACGGCGGCAGCGTGCAGGGCTTCCTGCGCGAGCACGGCCGGCTGCACCGCATCCCGGTGTGGCGCCGCACCCTCGGTCTCGACGCGCACGCGACGCCGGAGTTCGTCACGACGCCCGGGCAGATCGCGTTCAGCCCGGACGGCACCCGGCTGGTCGTCACCACCAAGGCGAACGGCAACGCGATCGATGTGTTCCAGGTGGACGGCAGCCGCGGCCTGTCGGCGCGCCCGGTCGTGACGACCGACGCCGGCAACGTGCCGTTCGCGGTCACGTTCACGTCCGCGAACCAGTTCGCGCTCGCCGAGGCCGGGGACAATGCCGTCGCAACCTACCGGCTGACCCGGTCCGGCGCCGCCAAGCTGGTCGCGCGTTCGGCGACCGGGCAGGCCGCCACCTGCTGGATCGTGGGCGTCGGCCGGCACGTCTACCTGTCGAACGCGGGCAGCGGCACGCTGTCGTCGTACTTCGTCCCGGCGACCGGGGCGCCGCACAGTGAGGGCACTACCGCGACGGATGCGGGAACCGTGGACGCGGCGATCCCGGCCGGGCGTCGTTACCTGTACGTGCAGACCGGTGCCAAGGGCATCGTCGACGAGTACGCGATCGGCAAGCACGGCGCGCTCACGCGCATCGGCCGGGTCACCGTCCCCGGTGCGGTCGGTGGCGAAGGAATCGTCGCCGACTGATCCCTCGCCGCAAGGCCGGCTGGCGCGACGCTATGCGAGCACGGCGTCGCGCCAGCCGCGCAGCGAGCTGATTACGGCCAGACCTTCCGCGCGGCGCAGGTCGGCCGTGGTCAGCGTGCGCTCGGCCAGCGTGCCGTCGGCCAGCAGCCGCGAGCGTTCGACACCCGGCAGGCAGCCGCTGCTCAGCGGCGGAGTCCACCACCGGCCGTCCAGCCGGACGGCCAGGTTCGCGACCGTGGTCTCGATCAGCCGTCCGCTGTCGTCGACGAGCACGACGTCGTCGGTGTCCGGGCAGCGGGCCGCGGCAGCCTGGTAGCGGTCCCGGCGGGTCGTCTTGTGCCGGCACCAGTCGTCCGGCGGCGGGCTCGGCTGCGTATCGATCGCGAGCCGCACCGGCCCGGGGGCCGTGTCGAGCGGCGTGTGCTCGACGGTGACGGTGCCGTCCCGCGCCAGCAGCAACCGGACGCGCCGCGGACTCCGTGCCTCGAGCTCGGCCAGCCGGGCGCGGATCGCCTTGTCGGCACAGGGGAATCCGAGCTGCTCGGCCGAACCGGTAAGCCGCCGCAGGTGCAGCTCCAGGTTGCGGATCCCGGCCTCGGGCTCGTACCGCATCGTCTCCAGCAGCTGTGGCTCGGCCGTCGCCACGGCCTCGCGCAGGATCGCCGCCTTGAGCAGCGCCTCGGCGTGCTCGTCGTCCGGGCGCGAACCCCAGGTGATCCCGCTGCCGACGCCGTACTCGGCCGTTCCGTCGCGGGCAACGACCAGCGTGCGGATCGCGACGCTGAACCGGGCGCGGAACGGCGCGCCCGCGGGAGCAAGCATGCCGATCGCGCCGCAGTAGATCCCACGCGGCGAGTCCTCCAGCTCGGCGATGAGCCGCATCGCCGCCGCCTTGGGCGCGCCGGTCACCGAGCCGGACGGGAACAGCGCGGCGAAGACGTCGACCGCGGTCGTGGCCGCGGCGGGTGTCGCGGTGACGTCCGAGGTGAGCTGCCAGACCGTGTCGTACGCCTCGGCCCGCAGCAGCGCCGGGACGCGCACCGTGCCCGTCGCGGCCACGCGCGACAGGTCGTTGCGCAGCAGGTCCACGATCATCACGTTCTCCGCGCGCTCCTTCGCGCTGGACCGCAGCGCCGCGCGGTTGCGCTCGTCCGCGGCGGGCGTCGCGCCGCGAGCCGCGGTGCCCTTCATCGGCCGGGTCAGCAGGCCCGCGTCCGTCCACTGGAAGAACAGCTCCGGGCTGGCGCTCGCGATCACGTGCGTGCCGATGTCGAGCAGCGCGTGGTACGCGCCGCCCTGCGCGTGGGCCAGCGCCGCGTAGCCGGCGACCGGGTCGGCGACCGTCCCGCGCAGGCGGGTCGTCAGGTTCGCCTGGTAGACGCGGCCGTCCGCGATCGCGGTTCGGATCCGGTCGACGGACGCGGCGAACGACGCGGCGGACGTGTCGGGATGCCACGCCGCCCGCGCCGGCGCCGGCCGTGGCTGCACCGGCGCGACCTCCGTGGGCGGGTCGCAGATCGCGAACCACGCGAGCGGCGGGTCCCCTGCCGCGGGCGGCCGGACGGTCAGCGCGGGGTCGAACGCGGGCGCCGCCTCGTACCCGACGTACCCGTACGCCCAGGCGCCGGTTCCCGTCGCGGTCTCCGCCGCGCGCAGCACCGGGACCACGTCCGCGAGGGTGCGGGCGCGCAGCACGCGCCGGGGCGGGCCGAAGTGCCACGCGACGCCCGCTGCGAGGTCGTCGAACCGGGCCGCGACGTTCACGCGGCAGATGCTCGCACAGCCGGCTGATACCGGGCCCGGTCCGGCGGACGGGGATGACGCAGTCGGTGACCGCGTGAATACTCGAGGGTATGAGGCCGCAGGGGCACGAGAACGTGGCGACCGTTCTGGTCGACCCGTCGGTGCTGCGCGACTTCGAGCTCGACCTGATGGCCAACGACTTCCGGGTCTGGGCGGTGCACCGCGTACCGACGTTCCCGGACGCGCCGCGGCTGGCGTTCCAGATCCGCCGGTCGCTGATCGACTACAGCAACGGGCGGTGGGCCGACGCGGCCGACTGGACGCTGGTGTGGATCACGTTCGGCGAGAGCTGGCTGGACGGCGACGAGCCCATCCCGTGGCCCGCGCACGCCGCGCTGTGGGACAAGCTCGCCGAGTACGGCGACCGGCTGCGTTACAACCTCGGCCTCGGCGGGGTCCCCCGGTTGAGCGTCCCGCACGAAGCGAGCTAGCGCGCCGGCTCGTCCAGCGCGGCGCGCAGTCGCGCGAGCGCGTCGTCGTCGCAGTCGACCTGCGGGCTGACGCGCAGCAGCGGCCCGCTCATCTCCAGCGGCGCGCGCACCGGCTGCGACACCGTGGTCAGGATCGCGTGGCGCTCCAGCAGTCGTGCGCGTGTGACGACCGGGTCCACGCCCGGCGCCGGTTCGAGCGCGGTGATCGCGCCGTCCGCATCGCCGGCATCCACGACCGTCCAGTCGCGCAGCCCGGCCAGCGCCGCGCGGGTGGACCGTCCCACTTCGGCCAGCCGCTCGGTGACGGCGCGCGGGTCGAGGGCGAGGTACTCGCGCACCGCGGCGCACAGCCCGATCCGGCCGGCCAGGCTCGCCTCGTGCGAGTCCAGCCATTGCATGCGCGGACGGTCCGGCGCGACCAGCACCGGCCGCTCGATCCGCAGCCGGTCCCACCACGGCTCGGCGACGCCGAGCAGGCCCGCGCCGCGCGGCCCGGCCAGCCACTTGCGGCCGGTCGCGTAGATCGCGTCCGCGCCGGTCGCGGTGTCGACCTGCCCGAGCGCCTGCGCCGCGTCCACCCACAGCGGCACGCCGGCCGCGCGGCACACGGCCACGGCCGCAGCGACGGGCTGGATCAGCGGCCGGTGCGACGCGGCCTGGGTCAGGTGCACGAGCGCGGGCGGGTTCGTGTCCAGCGTGCGGGCGAGGGCGTCCAGGTCGATGCGTCCGTCGGGCTCGGTCGCCAGTTCGACCGGCTCGAGTCCGTGCCAGCGCATCTCCTGCAGATTGGGTCCCCACTCGCTGGCGACGACGCCGACGCGGGCGCCCGCAGGCAGCGGCCAGGTGCGCAGCAGCACCTGCAGCCCGGTGGTCGCGCTCTCCATGAACGCGACGCCGTCGGCGGGCAGTCCGAGCAGCCCGGCCAGGTCGGCCCGTCCCTCGGTGACGACGCCGGCGGCCTCGCCCTCGGCGACGTACGCGCCGGACTGGGCCTCCCGGTCGAGGTGCTCGGCGACCGCGCGGCGCACCGCGACGGACATCCGCCCGGCCGCGGCGGTGTCCAGGTGCAGGACGGTCGCGTTCGGACGGCGGTCCGCCCACTGCCGCCAGCGGTCGGCCGGTTCGCTCATCGAGCGAGGCGGGCGAGTGTCAGCCCGAAGTCGCCGGCCGGGTCCGTCCAGAACTCGACCGTCTCCAGGCCCGCCGCGCGCAGTTCCGCCGCGATGCCGTCAGGCCGGAACTTGGCGGAGATCTCGGTGTGCAGCGTCTCGCCGGCGGCGAACTCGACGGTGATGCCGAGGTCGGCGACGGTGACGGTCTGCGCGCGGGCGGCGCGCAGGCGCATCTCGATCCACTCCTCGCACTCGTTCCACAGAGCCACGTGCTCGAAGGCCTCGACGTCGAAGTCCGCGTGCAGCTCGCGGTTCACCACCGTCAGCACGTTGCGGTTGAACTGCGCGGTCACGCCGGCGCTGTCGTCGTACGCGCGCAGCAACCGGCCGACGTCCTTGACCAGATCGGTGCCGAGCAGAAACGTGTCACCCGGGCCCATGGTGGCCGCGATCGCGTTCAGGAACCGGCCGCGCTTGTCGGGTGCGAGGTTGCCGATCGTCGAACCGAGGAACGCGATCATGCGCGCGTCGCCGGCCGGCAGTTCGCCGAGGTGCTGCTCGAAGTCGCCCACCACCGGCTCCACCCGCAGGCCCGGGTACTCGCTGCCGATCGCGGTCGCGGCCTGCTCCAGCACCGCCGGGTCGACGTCGAACGGGACGAAGCAGTCCAGGCCGCCGGCCGCGGCGAACGCGCTCAGCAGCAGCCGTGTCTTCTCGGACGTCCCGCTGCCCAGCTCGACCAGCATGCGCGCGGCCGACAGCTTGGCGATCTCGTCGGCGTGGGCGGTCAGGATCGCGGTCTCGGTCCGGGTCGGGTAGTACTCCGGCAGCCGGGTGATCTGGTCGAACAGCTCGCTGCCGTGCGCGTCGTAGAAGTACTTCGGCGGCAACCACTTGCGGGTCGCGGTGAGGCCGGCGAGCACGTCGGCACGCAGCGCTGCGCGGTAGGAGTCCGGCGCCAGGTGCACGTGCAGGTCGGCAACCACTGTCAATCCTCCAGACTGCTGATGGTGATGAGGCCGGCAGACACGTCGACGAGCGAGCGGTCCGGCACGTCGGTCCAGCGCGGGTCGTCATCGGTCGGTTCGCTCGCGACGAGCACGCCGTCGTCGGTGCGCAGCACGCTGAGCGTGTCGCCCCACGTGGTCGCGAGCAGCCGGGTGCCGTCGGTCGCGAGCAGGTTCAGCCGCGCGCCGGGATCGCGTCCGCCGACCTCGCGGACGACCTTGCCGAGGTGCTCGGCCCCGCGCTCGAACACGTACGCGGCGAGCACGGCCGAGTCGCACACGGACTCGGCACGCAGCTGCGGACCCAGCACCGCGCAGTCGACGATCCCGTTGTGCGACAGCAGCCAGCGGCCGTCCGTGAACGGCGCGGTGGACGTCTCGTCGATGGGCATGCCGACGGTGGCCGAGCGCACCGCGGCGAGCACGCAGCCGGACGTGATCACCGGCGCGAGCGAGGCGAACGACGCGTCGCTCCAGAGGGGACGGTCCGAGCGCCAGCGGGCCGGTTCCGCGCGCCCGTGCGCGTAGAAGCCGACACCCCAGCCGTCCGCGTTGATCGTGCCGTGCCGCTGCCGCCGCGGCCGGTAGGACTGCACGAGCAGCGCGGACTCGCCGTCCAGGACGAGCGAGGCGAGCGTGCGGGGCGCGCCGAGCCACGCCAGGTGCCGGCACATCAGGCGGCTCCCGCGGCCGGCTCGTCCCACGCGAGGCGGACGCCGGTGAAGATCTGCCGCCGGATCGGATGGTCCCAGTTGCGGAACGACGGGCGGATCGCCGACGCCGCGGTGGCCCAGGACCCGCCACGCAGCACCTTGTAGTCGCCGCCGAAGAACGGCTCGCTGTAGCGGCGGTAGATCATCGGGGTGAAGCCGGGCCACGGCTGGAAGTCCGAGGACGTCCACTCCCACACGTCGCCGATCAACTGCTCGGCGCCGTACGCGGACGCGCCCGCGGGATAGGCGCCGACGGCCGCCGGCCGCAGCGCGCCACCGCCGAGGTTCACCAGCGCCGGGTCGGGATCGGCCGAGCCCCACGGCCAGCGGCGCCGCGTGCCCGTGTCCGGATCCCACGCGCACGCCTTCTCCCACTCGATCTCGGTGGGCAGCCGCGCGCCGGCCCAGGCGGCGAACGCCTCGGCCTCGAAGTAGTCGACGTGCTGCACCGGCTCGTCCGGGGGCACGTCCTCCTGCACGCCGAACCGAATGCGGGTGCCGGCGGCCGTCCAGAACTTCGGCCGCTCGATGCCGTGCTCGAGCCGGTGCAGCCAGCCGCGCGGCGACCACCAGCGCGGCTCGCGGTACCCGCCGTCGGCGATGAACTGCTGCCACTGCGCGTTCGTGACCGGAGTGCGCCCGATCCAGAACGCCGGCACGTCGACGGTGTGGGCGGGCCGCTCGTTGTCCAGCGAGAACGGCTCGCCCGTGCCGTCGACGCCGAGCACGAACTCGCCGCCGGGCACGAAGACCCGCTCGCTGTCCAGCGCGCGTCCAGCAGGCAGCGGTTGGGCGGTCAGCACGGGCGGGCCGGTGCGCAGCTGCAGCGTGGCCAGCATCGTCTCGTCGTGCTGTTCCTCGTGCTGCGCGACCATGCCGGCGGTGAACAGGTCGTCGTCGGGCGTGCGCTCGATGAAGTCGAGTACCCGTCCGCGCACCTCGTGCACGAACGCGCGGGCGTCGACCGGCGGCAGCAGCGGCAGCGAGGGACGCTCGGCGCGCGGGTGCTCGAACGCGTCGTACAGCGCGTCGACGGACGCGGGCAGCATGCCCGGCCGGTCCGGGTTGCCGGCGCGCAGCAGCCACAGCTCCTCCTGCTGGCCGATGTGGGCGAGGTCCCAGACGAGCGGGCTCATCAGCGCGTCGTGCTGCGCGCGCAGCGTCGCGTCGTCCAGATCGGTCAGCAGTTCGGTGCGCCGGCGCGCCCGGTTCAGGTCGCGCACCACGTCCTCACGCATGCGCAAGCTCCGCGAACGCGTCCAGCGGGCCGACCTCGGCGATGCGTCCGGCGATCAGGTCGCCGGGGCTGCGGCCGCCCGCGACCAGGTCGGCGAGATCCTCGACGGCGGTGCGCAGTTCGTCCGGGGCGTGGGCCGCGGCGATCTCGGTGCACCGGCGCGCGGCGGCCGCGAGCCGGGCATCGCGCAGCCC